>JADFHP010000028.1 GCA_022567135.1 Chloroflexota bacterium | reverse complement strand
CCATGTCGAACGTCCAGGCCTCTCCCCCGAATGTGACGATGAAGTAGAGCTGCCAGAGGTCGAGCGAGCCGACGGCTATCAGGCCGGCCATCGCCAGGTGTGTGGCGATCATCACGGCCCTGGATATTCGCATGACCGTGATCTGGTTGAAGCGATCTGCCATGATGCCCGCCGTTGGTCCGGCGACGGCCATCGGCGCCATCCTGGCTACCGCGACGAGCGCAACGAGGAATGGCGAGTCGGTGAGCTGGACGATGAACCATGAGATGACGGCCACGTCCATGACACGCGCGAAAAATAAGAACCCGTTGCCTGCCCAGAACTTCCTGAACTCGGGCGCGCGAAGTGCAGCCGGAAAGGGGATGCGGCTGGCGATTGGGGATCTGGAAACGTAAGGCGGCGTCGCGGTGGCGGGCCCGAAGGGCCTCGCGCCACGTCTATATCGAAACATTACTCATCTCAGCATGATTCCGGCACTACAGAATTTCCCGCCAGGGTCTGATTCGCCGGTCCAAAACCGTGCGACACTCAACCAGAATCCGGCTTTCAGAACTGAACGGAAAGAAATACCCGCCTGAGGCGGGTGCGTTCGAGTTTCTTATGTGGCAGGATTACGGATGGTTCGCCAGCTCAAAGCTACGCCCGCGGCGGCGGATAATCAATCCCTGTGGCGGCCCAGTTCCGGGTCGCTACAGCATGATTTCGCGAACCGTTAACCAACCGCCGGGCAAGATCGGTCAGCACCCAAGCCACATGCAGCAGCTACGTGAATTATTCGACAGGTTGACGAGGCGGGGCGAGTCCGGCGCCGGTACGGAGATCGAGGACGCGATGACGGCTTTTGACGCCGGGGTTGAGGCGTTTAAATCTGGCGGGAACAGGAAGGCTATCGCTCTGTTCACGCGCGCCTTAGAGCTGTCACCGACCACGTCCGGGATCTACCAGCATCGCGGTTTGGCATATGCGGAGAGTGGGCGGCATCTGGAGGCGATTGCGGACTACGACGTCGCCGTGCGGCTCAACCCTACCTACCCGGACACGTACGTCGATCGCGGCAACTCCCAGCATGCACTGAAGGAGTACAACCGGGCGATCAGGGATTACTCGGAGGCGATTCGCCTGCGGCCGAATTTCGCGGAAGCGTATGCGAACCGGGCCGCGGTGCATGTTGAATCAGGAGACGAGGCCGCTGCAGCCGCTGACGTGGAGAGCGCGTACGGGCACGGGATTGATCGCGAGGCGCTGGATGAGCTGCTGGAAGAGGCGCGACGGAGGCGGTAGCCACGCAGGACAGGGCTCTGGTAGCTGCGACAGCTTGCCTCGCCCGTCCTGCATATCCGGTCGATGACACGGCGTTGGTGATTGACACCGCACGGGAGGGGCAAGCCCCTCGGCTACCAGGCCTCAGGCATCGTCGCCGGCAGAGCGCCCGTCTGTGGCCTGGAGGCGCATGCTCCACAGCGCCGGCCAGAGCAGGTATGCCAGAGCGATCATGCCGAGGCCCAGTGCGCCGTGCACGATAAGCATGAATTCGACGCCGAACGTTTCGGCCAGCCATCCGCCGAGGACGAGTCCGAGGGGCAGGCCGAAGATGGCGAGACCGCGAAGACCAAGTACGCGTCCTCGCAAAGCGCCGGGCGTTTCAGCGAGCAGCCCCAGCATGAGCATTACAAACGCCACTCCGCCGCACACCCCCCAGGCGAAGAAGAGAGCCAGCGTCAGTCCGTAAGACGGCGACGGGGCAATTGCGAGGGTGATCAGATGCCAGATGATCGTGGCAACAATCAGCGTCCGGCCGGGCCGCAGGGTATTTCTGAAGCTTCCCGCCAGTATTGCTCCCGCCAGCGCTCCGGCGGAGGCGACGGCCCGCATGACGCCCGCGCCGTCCACGTCCAGCCCGTGAAGGTCTCGCGCCACGACGAGCATCAGGTCGTTCACCAACGGGAATACCGTGAACTCCGTCAGGAAAACGTAAAAAAGGAGTGCAGCGAGGATGCTCTTCCCTCTCACGTATGCGAATCCACCTGCGATCTGGCTCAGGTAGGTTTCGCCGTCCCGTGCGCCGGGGAGAGATCTGATCGAGACTGCGAAGGCGAGCGCGGCGGCCGCAGCATAGAGGAACGTCACGGTGATGTAGGCGGTGCCAAGGCCGATGGACGCCAGCATTACGCCGCCAAGCAGGGAACCGAGGACACGCGAAATATCGAGGGAAGCCCTCAGGAGGCCCATTGCGCTGGAGAGGCTGGACTGGTCGACCGAATCGGCGGTGAGAGCGTCGTTGGCGACTACGCCGAGCATCCTTCCGACGCCGCCGATTGAAACGAGGACGTAGGCGTGCCAGATCTGCAGCGAACCAAGTAGCACCAGGATGGTAAAGACGATGGCGAGGAGAAGGTTGTAGCCCCTCACGATTATGAGGATCGATCGCCGATCGAATCTATCGACGATCGCTCCGTAGACGGGACTGAGGAATATTCCGCCGAAACGGGCGGCGCCGAGCAGACCCACCTGCAGTGGCGAGCCGGTGTCGGCAAGCACGAACCATGCGAGGACGAGGGCTTCCATCTCCATGGCCCAGAGCGAAAAGATCTGTGCCGAAAAGATGACTCGATAGTCCCTTGCCCTGAGGGCGGCGAAGGGACTCAGACCAGGAAGGCGAAAACGAGAGAGCGGCGGCTGACGGTCAGCGCTGGGTGAGCGAGGCGGTTGGTCGGAATGCATTGGGCGATTCGCCGACCATTATGACGGGGTGGCAGAGGAATCGCTCAAGAGAGCGCTATATCCAGTGGATGGCTTCGCCCGCGGTATCCAGCGCGGCTTCTTTGATGCCTTCGGATAGCGTTGGGTGGGCGTGGACTGTGAGGCCGATTTCGGCGGCCGTGCCCTCGAGGGTTTTGACGACGCTGATCTCCGCCAGGAACTCGGTCGCATCGGGGCCGACGATGGCGGCGCCGAGTATGTCGCCCGATGCTGCGTCGGAGATGATCTTGGTGAAGCCGTTGTATTCGCCGATTGCCTGCGCCTTGCCGACGGCGCGCCAGGGGACTTTGCCGATCACTACTTCGTAGCCCTGTTCACGGGCCTGTTTCTCTGTGAGGCCGAGGCCTGCGACCTGCGGCTGGCAGTAGACGGCGCGCGGCATGTCCGCGTATTTGAGCGGCTCGGTGTCCCTGCCCGCGGACACCTCCGCGGCGATCACCCCCTGGGCGAAGGCGACGTGGGCGAGCAGGAGTTTTCCGGTGACGTCGCCGACCGCATAGACGCCGGCGGCGCTGGTCTGCATCTGGTCGTTGATCTCGATGAAGCCGTGCTCGTCCAGTTTGATGCCTGCGGACTCGAGGCCAAGGTCGTCCGTGTTGGGCTGCACCCCGACGCCGAGCAGCACTTTGTCGCATTCGAACTCGGCGTCGGCTCCGGCTGCGTGGTAGTTGACGACCATGCCGTCGCCGCGGGGTTCAGCCCCGCTGACGGTGGCGCTGGTGATGTAGTTGATGCCCTGCTTTTTGAAGGCCCGCTCAAGCTCAACGGAGACGTCTTCGTCTTCGGTAGGCACGAGGTGGGGCAGCATCTCGAAGATGGTGACTTCGGCGCCGTATGCGCGGTAGAAGTAGGCGAACTCTGCGCCGATGGCGCCGCCGCCGATGATGCCGATGGCCTCCGGGACTTCACGCGTCTCGAGCGCCTCGCGGCTGGTGATGATCTTTTCGCCATCGATCTCGAGGCCGGGCAGGCTGCGGGGACGGGCGCCGGTTGCGATCACGATGCTGCGGCCTGTGAGCACCGTGCCGTCGTCGATCTCGACCGTCGTTGCGCTCGTTAGTTTGCCGGCGCCCCGAATGAGCTCGATCTTGTTCTGCCGCAGCAGGTATCCGATGCCCTGGACCAGCGTTGCTGAGACCTTCCGGCTGCGGTCGATGGCCGCGGCGATGTCGACCTGGAAGTTGTCGAACGTGATGCCCCAGTCATCGGCGTCGTAGAGGGTATTGACCAGCTCCGCGTTCTTGAGGAGCGATTTGCTTGGTATGCAGCCCCAGTTGAGGCAGACGCCGCCGACACCGCCGATTCCGGTGCCGTCGTCTTTCTCGATGATGGCCGCGGTCAGGCCGAGTTGTGCGGCGCGGATGGCGGCGTGGTAGCCGCCGGGACCGGCGCCGATCACGACGATGTCAAAGCTGGTTTCGGGCATCAAGAATGCTCCTGTACGGCCTGCGCGTGGCCGTTCTGAATATCGGAATGCAGGCGGGCCTGATTATATGTCTGTGCTTGTGCCAATCCGGGCGGCGCATGTGGGAGTTCGGTCCAGTGAGGCCTAGTGGCCGTGGGGCTCTACGGAGATCCTCATGATCTCCTCAGCGAAGACCAGCTCGCCATCGTAGATCGCCTTGACGTCTCCGATGCCCTTTTCCATGGGCCCGTGCTGGGAGAGGTGCGGGCCGATGTGGGCGAGGACGAGCTTCTTGATGCCGGCTGCCTGTGCCATGCGGGCCGCACCCTTGGTGCCGCACTGGCCGGGCGCTTCGCCATCCTCGTCCATCACGTCCTGGTCGTCCCAGCACATGCAGAACATGACGTCGGCGTCTCTGGCGAGATCGATCACCGAATCGCACGGCTGGGTATCGCCGGTGAAGACGATGCTGCCTTCATCGCTGTCAAGCCGGTAGGCCAGGGAGTCGAGGTACGGCTGGACGTGTTCTGCGGTCGCGGCGGTCACCTGCCAGTCGGAGCCCTGGTAGACGACGCCGGGCCCCACGTCCTTCGCATCGATGTCGGGTTTCGGGCGCGGGAGTTTGCCGCCGCGGTTCACGAAGATCTTCTGGCTGAGCGGGTGGTTCACGCGGGCAATCCAGTCGTGGGCGAAGATGCCCTTCTTCTCGTCCATGATGCCTTCGGTGATGAACTCGGTCAGGCGGGGGCCGATCACTTCCAGCTTGTTCTCTTTGCCTACGGACTGGTCCCATCTGCTGAGGAGGAAACAGGGGTAGTCGATGTCGTGGTCGAAGTGGTGGTGGGTGAAGAAGAGCTGGTCGATCTGGGTGGGGAACAGGCCGGCCTTGACCAGCTTGTGGGTGGCGGCGGGGCCGCAGTCGAACATCATCCGCCGCTCGCCGGAGAGTTGGACGGCGTATGACGTGCCGAACCTGTCAGCAGTTGGGGTTGGCGTTCCGGCGCCCAGCACATAGACCTCGGCCATTCCTGTCTCCTGAAAAGTAGCGTCGTGGGTGTTTGCCGCGTGTGACTGACGCCGGCAGCGGCTACTTTACGGGAATGCGGGGCGGTTGCGGGGGGGGTAGCGGGAGTGCGGCGCGATGAGGTGTCTGAGACCGGGCGCGCTACTATTGCTGGTCAGGCGCGCGGGTTAGCGGCCGGCTGGCAACTGCCTAGCGACCAAAGGCAACCTGCTGGATGCCTTCCAGATAGAGCGCCATCTGGCGAAGTGTTTGCGAGGTCTGCGGGTCTGGCTGGTCGAACGGAATGCCGGTTACGACCATGGGTGCTTGAACCGCGGCGCCGATCTGGCGGTGAGGGGTAATCGGGGATTCAGGCGAACCTGGCGCTTGATCGAGTTCGATATGTGCTTGCCTGGTCAGGCTCTGCGTGTAGAAGATCATTGCCCCAAATTCCGTAGTCGCTCTTTTGCCCGCTGCCATCCAGCGTTTCACTAATTGGCCCGCGATTCATGCGTGCACGCGCCACCGGGCGAGGAGGCAGGCCGGTATCTCGGTGTCGGTATAGGCGTACGCGATATGTGCGTGAGGGGGTCATGAGGGGTGGCACCACCCGTCCTGCTGCCGCGTATTCGTAAGGTACGGTGAGCGCGATGGCGATACATAGAGAGATGCCGTACTGATTTGACGTGATTCGTCGCGGGCCGGGAGGGTCAGGATTCGCACCCAGCCAGAGGGGCTGCTCTAACCGAGTATCTCGTGGAGCCGGGTTGCGACGGCGTCTATCTCCCACTCCTCGCAGAGCCTGACGTCGAGCCTGACGATCTGCGGGTCTGAGTGGGACATGGCGGCGATAGACGGGTCGCCGTTCTCGAGCTTTTCCAGCACCTGAGCGGCGGTCATGCCGGTTTCGGGGCCGACGGTGAGCCAGACCGTTGGGTAGAGCCTCCCACGGTGGTCGGGATCGAGCAGCTCCACGCTGGCGTTGGCGATGCCGTCAAGCCGACCGAAAAGTATGTCTGCCCGTGCCCTCTGGTCCGTGAGGAGGGTCTCTTCATCTTCGGCCGCGTACATCTCCAGGGCAGTGACGAGTCCGACGACCTCTTCCTTGCTGACCTTTGCGACGCGGGCGATGCCCTGGGTGGGGGCGGACTGCATGGCGGCGGCTTCGATGAGATCGGCGCGCCCGGCGAGTATGCCCGAGCCCTGCGGTCCTCGGATGCCCTTGCCGCCTGAGAACGTGACGAGGGCGGCCCCGGCATCGATGTAGCGCCAGAGGTGGCGTTTGGGCGGTAGGCTGTTCGAGTTGTCGACGAGCACAGGGACATCGTGGCGGTCGGCGATCTCCACGACCTCTTCTACGCGCAGGTTGCCACCCGTCTCGCCTGTGCCCCAGTAGACCATGGCGGTATCTGGCGTGAATACCGCGTCCAGTTCCTCCGGGGTGGTGACTGATCCATCGCCGACCTCGACGAACTGGATGCCGGTGGTTTTGACGGCGTGCGCGTAGCCGTAGTGGATGTATTCAGCGCCGTTATCGGTGGTCCGGCGTGGGAACCTCTCGGCGATGACTTCATTTTTCATATCGTCCAGATGGGGCAGTTCCTGCATTTTGACCGGGTCTTTCCCGGTGAGGACGGCCGCGGTTCCGGCGAGGATGGCTGCGGCGCAACCGGAGACGACCAGTCCCGCCTCTGCGTGGGTGTGCCGGGCAATGATTTCGCCCGCCGCCTTCTGGAGTCGGTTCATGTCGACATGGTGCGCGGCCGCGGCGCGCATGGCGTCGAGGACCTCATCGCGGATGAGCGTGCCGCCTACCCGGGTGTGGTGGCAGGTGGCGTTGATGATCGGCCTGAGGCCGAGGGCTTTATAGGGGTCGGTCGAATACTCTTCGATGGTTGGCATTGCTTCTCGGTCGGTTTGCGCTGGAGGTGTGAGGGGCAGTGTTGCCGTCGGGCGCACTATAACTGCAATCGCGGTGGGCAAACCCGGACTGAGGGTTTGATGTAGGCTCCGCTGGCGCGTGGGATAGCGCGAACAGATGTCTTGCCGTTGAGAGGAAGTCGAACTTATGCCGTACGAGGTTGAGATGATCGCCGACTTCAGGTGCAGGGTGGGCGAGGGGCCGGTCTGGGATCCGAAGCGGCAGGTATTGAACTGGACCGACATCCAGACCGGCCGGCTGTTCGAGTACGACCCCGCCACCGGAGCGAGCCGGAAGATCTACCAGGGCGAGTACATCGGCGGATACGCGAACAACAGGCAGGGCGGCTTCGTGGTCGCCAGCTGGTCCGGCATCGGCCTCTGGCGGGAGGGCGAGGAGATCACATATATCCACCGCGGGATGCTGCGCGGAAAGCCGTTGCAGTTCAACGATGTCGCGGCGAGTCCGGCAGGTCAGTTCTTCGCCGGAACCTATTACGAAGACGGGAATCGTGGGGAGCTGTACCGCTTCGACCCGGACGGGAGTATCCACATCGTTGAAGATGACATCGGCACCTCGAACGGCATCGGCTTCTCGCCCGATCTGGCGACCGTGTACTACGTGGATACTCCGAGGCAGAGAATCTGGGCGTATGACTTCGATGCCGCGTCCGGCGAATTCTCGAACCGGCGCGATCTGGTCGTGTTTGAGGACGAGGCAGGCTTCCCCGACGGTCTGACGGTGGACGCGGAAGGATTCATCTGGCAGGCGATGTGGGGCGGGGGTTGCGTGATTCGCATCGACCCGGACGGCAAGGAAGAGCGGCGCGTCGAATTCCCGGCCACCCAGACTTCGAGCGCGATGTTCGGCGGGACAGATCTCAACGAGCTTTACGTGACCACTGCGTGGAACGGGACGGGCGAAGAGTCGCCGGGGAGCTATGACGGTTCGCCGCACCGTGGCGGAGAGCTGTACCGGGTGAAGCTGGACATCCAGGGCAAGCCGGAGTTTGAGACGGATTTCGCGTGGCCTGCCTGAAGGCTGGCGTTGCGGGAGGGGCGAGATGATCAGAATTGGGACGCGCATCAGCCCGGACTGGCTCGAGCGGCCGGACGATCTCAGGTTCCTGAAGCAGATCGGCGTCGACTACGTGGACATTACGCTCGACATGGTGGAGGGGTACCGGCAATCGGGAGGACGCATCGACCGCGCCGGCGTAGACAAGGTGGTGGAGCAACTCGGCGAGTACGGGCTGGAGATAGAGCGCGCCAACTTTCTCAGCGCAGAGCTTCTCCCGGTATATCTCGGCTCGGACGATAGCGATCGAATCATAGACAACGCCGCACATAGCGCGGACGTGGTCGGCGAAGCAGGAGTTCCGCTGCTGGGTCTCCAGATATTCGCTGCTGCGAACCTGCTGGCGGGAGGGCAGGCCGGCGAATACAGCTGGCGCGAGGGCAGGGGCGACTACCAGTATTTGCACATCGACATGCGTGAGTCGGTCAAGGAGGCCCCGCTGCCGGAGGGCGCGCCCACGGCCGAGCAGCAATGGGAGCGGCTGATCCGGTTGCATGAGGCCGTCGTGCCGGTGGCCGAGTCGCATGGCATGAACGTTGCGATGCACGGGAACGACCCGCCCGTGCCGAGCGCGTACGGGATTCCGCAGATTCTCTATAACCAGGCGTCTTTCGATCGCCTGTTCGATGCAGTGCCGAACGCCAATAACGGCATCACGTTCTGTGTTGGCACCAGGTACGAGTCGGGTGAAGACGTCTTCGAGATGATCCGGCACTTCGGCGAACAAAAACGGCTGTTTCACATTCACTTTCGGAACGTGGTGGGCACGCTGCCAGCACGCGGTGAGTATTCGGAGGTGGCCCCGGATGAGGGCGATCTGAACATGGCGGACGTGGCGCGCGCCCTGCACGAGGTGGGCTACGAGGGCGTAATCGACTACGACCACATCATGCGGCTGATTGGCGATCCCGAGGGCCGGAGCTACATCGCCTACTGCGTGGGCTACATGCGGGGGATATTGACGGCGGTGCAGGGGCCGGGGGCGTAGGCGCGATCTAGGTGCGCTCTCGGTCCCGCCATCGCGCGGCCAGATCAACGGGGTGGTTGGAGAGCGCGATGTCGACGCCGTTGCGCATCGCCGCGAGTGCGAGATCGACGTTTTCCATGACGTCCGGTCCTGACGCGATAAGGCGCTTGCCTGCCCGGTGGGTTGCGTCCATCTGCTGCGGTGTGGGGACGAATCGGGCGTAAAGCCAACTGGAGGACTCATCCGCAAGGGCGGGTTCAAGGTCCTGAGGGGTGTTGGCCAGGCATGCGGCGTTGAAATCGGCGCTGGCGTCGACGAACCGCTGGCGAACATCTTGCGCGGTCATGATGGTCCCGATGCCGATGGCTCGTTGCATGAGTCCGTGATCGTTGAGGGTCCGGCAGACGTCGGCGCCCATCTGCGGGTCGTCCACCTTGGTCTCGAGGACCAGCGCGACCTCAGCGCGGCCATGGGTCGCCGCAATCTCGCAGAGATCATTGAGGGTGGGTACTTTCTCGCCGGTAAACCGCTCGTCGTGCCAGCGGCCGGCATCGAGGGCTTTTATCTCATCCAGGCTGGCATTTGCCACCGGTCCGGTCCCGCTTGTGGTGCGATCGAGCGTTTCGTCGTGAATGATGACGATCTCGCCATCGCTGGTTCTGCGGAGATCGACCTCGACGGCCATGCCCAGTTCCAGGGCTGCGATCAAGGCGGGCGCGGTGTTTTCCGGAGCGAACTCGTCCAGGCCCCTGTGTGCGGCGATTATGGGGTGCGCGGCGATTACTGGTCGCGTATCCATGCCACCACATCGTCGACTAGCTGATCACGGTTCTCCAGGGTCACGCCTCTGATCTCGACATCACTCCGCCCGCGCACCTCGGAGGCAAATCCTCTGCCCTTTTTTCGGACGATTACTACAGCCGGAATCGGACTGGACAAAGCGTGTTCGATGAGGGTTTCGGCTTCTGTATCCCACGACGAGATTATGCCGATTTCATCGATCGCGAAAAGGTCTACCGGGCAATCGAATCGGAGTTCTGTGCGGGCGATCCGAGAGAATAGATCCAGATCTACGCCGTAGCGGCCCATTCGGCGCGGGGAATCCATCTCTGTATGAGCGAGAATCCCGCTCTCGCTGTTCAAGCCTTGCAGCCGCCAACCTGTGCGCGTCGCGCCGCCAACGATTGTCTCTGAGATGAATCCTCTGCAGTGGAGGTCGCTTAGACGCTGTACCACTTTCTGTAGAAGGAATGACTTTCCCACGCCGGACGGGCCGGTGAGGAGGAAGTTGGATGCCGTTGCCCGGGTCACGATTCCGCGCGCGCGGCGCCTAGTCTCCGGGTGCCGTCCGGGCTGCCAGGACGATGGGCTGGGAGCGGACGCGTTCCAGGCTAAGCGACAGCTCCCGCAGGTGGCGGCGCTGATCGAGAGCCGCCAGGAATGCGGCGTAGCGGGACGTGAGCATTGCCCCCACGAGCATGATGATCGACGAGACGTAGACCCAGGCCATGAAGGCGATCACGGCGCTGATGGTCCCGTATACGTCTTTATATGCATCGAATCGTTTCAGCCACTGTACGAATACGAGCGTCGTGATACTGAAAATGATTGCTGCGCCGAGCGCGGGGAGCCATGCCTCGCGGAATCTGACCCTGGTGTTCGGGAGCCAGGTGTAGACGATCATGAACGTGAAGAACATGGATATCAGCGGGACGGTGAGGGCCACTCTGCTCCAGAACTCGTCGCCACTGGGAGGTGACTCGGGGAGCAGCACCGAAAAGATCTCCTGGAAGAAGCTGAGGAACGTTGTCGTGAACACGGATGTGACCAGAAGAATGGAAGCTCCGATCATCAGCGTGAAGTCCATCAGGCGTTCCTGAAGGAACGGCCGCGTCTTCTGGATTCCAAATATGAGGTTGGTGCTTTTGCGGATGGCGCCAAAGACCGTCATCGATGTCCAGAACAGGCCTATTACCGCCAGAACACTTGTGATGACCTTGCCATCATTCACGCGGTCAAGGACCGTCTGGACAAGGTCCGCATCGATGGTCGGCCACTGCTCCGGGATCTCCCGGACCAGCTTTACCTGAAGTTCTTCTGAGTTGAGGAGGAAGCCGAATACCGCCAGGACCGCGAGCAGCAGGGGGAACATGGAGAAGAGAGAGTAGAACGAGATTGCCGCAGACATGTACGGCCCGTTCTTGTTCAGGAACTCGTTGAACAGGCTGGCGCACAGCTTGATGAAGTCCGTGAAGATGCGGACTGCGAGCGAGATGGCGAAACCGGGCATGGTTGAATTGGAACGCCGATCTTTGATGGCCTCTGGGATTCGGGAAGCTATTTTCGGCGTTCCCTGCGCTGATCGCAACAGCCGTGGGAAACCTGTATGGCGGGTATAGATGGTCTTGAAAGAGGGTTAGAATCAGTCGGCTTGCAGAGGGCAAGCTCAGTTGCAGGCAACTCTTCCCTATTGGCACTCGTACAGGGATTTACGGTCTGCGGCCGCCATTGGACGTGAGGTGACGCTTGCAGCCTCCCTGGCAGCCTCGACCCGGAGACGTAATCGTCCGCCGTCCGCGGCAGGCCGAGATCGCTCCGGTCCAGATCCACCTGACGCGGCGGACCGTTCCCGTGCGCGGCGTCGCGTCGCCGATGGCGATCGTGTACGGATTCATGGCGCTCGCGGCCGTTGGTACCGGTTTTTTGCTGCTTCCGGTGGCAAACACGACGGGCGATGTGACGCCATTTCTGACCGCGCTGTTCACTTCCGTGTCTGCGATAACCGTGACGGGTCTGATAGTGGTGGACACGCCGTCTTACTGGACCGGGTTCGGTGAAGCGGTGATCCTGGTTCTTCTGTTCATTGGCGGGCTGGGCTTTATGACCAGCGCGGCGTTCTTACTGATCCTCATCGGGCAGCGCCTGGGCCTGCAAAACCAGTTGGCGATCAGCCGGGGGCTGGGAGTATCTCAACTTGGCGGGCTTCCTGCGCTGGTGCGCAACATCGTGCTGGCGGCCATAGGGTTCCAGGTTGTCGGGGCGTTTGCTCTCTTCCTGCGCTGGTACGTGTTCGGATCGCTGTGGGAGGGGATCTCGGCCGCGGAAGCGTTGTGGCAATCGGCATTTCACGCGGCGTCAGGGTTCAATAACGCCGGATTTACGGTCTTTCCTGCAGAACACGTGAGCGGTCAGAGTATTACGGCGTTCGCCGACGACTTTGTCGTGCTGCCAATCATGGGAGTCCTGATTCTCGTAGGCGGCCTGGGCTACCTGGTGATTTACGAATTCGTGGCGGTGCGCAAGATTTCCAGATTTTCCATGGACACCAAGCTCATTCTCGTTGGTACCGTGGCCATGCTCGTCGCAGGGGCGGCACTGGTGTTCGCGGTGGAGTTCAGCCGCGAGGGGACACTCGCGAGCCGGACCACGGGAGAGAAAGCGGCAGACGCCATGTTCCAGGCGGTGGGAGGGCGGACCGCGGGATTTACGACGATTGATTGGGGTGAGACGTCTGATGCCACAAACCTGGGTATGCAAGCTCTGATGTTCATTGGCGGCGCCTCCGCCTCTACGGCGGGAGGTATAAAGCTGGGGACATTCGCGCTGATAATTCTGGCGATCGCGGCGACTGTTCGGAATCGCAGGAACACACACGTGTTCGGCAGGGCGATTCCTGCAGACACGGTCAGACAGGCGCTGGTGGTCGGCGCAGTGGCGATTTCCACGTTGTTTGTTTTGACATTTCTCGTTGCCGCGGTAGAGGATTTTCCGTTCGGGGCTGTACTGTTCGAGACTGTGTCGGCGTTTGGAACGGTAGGGCTGTCGACGGGTATCACGGATCAGCTTTCGGACTGGGGTAAAGGGATCATCGTGGCAGCGATGTTCATGGGTAGATTTGGGCCGCTTACGCTCGCACTGTTGATGCAGGGCCGGGAGTATTCCGAGCCCTACCGATTCGCCGAAGAGCGGGTTAGAATAGGCTGATCGGCAATCCGGTACCGGATAGGGCCGGTTACGAGTGGAAATCCGGTAATTTGCAAGCTAACTTACAGGGCAAGAAGCTGGTCGCGGTCGTGGGTCTTGGCAGGCTGGGCTCACAGGTTGCACGAACCCTTTATCAACTGGGCCATGACGTTCTTGCCATTGACCAGGACGAGCAGCGTGTTCAGACTCTCACCGGTGAGGTGACCCATCCAGTCCGGGGCGACGCCACGAACGAAGCGGTGTTGCGCGAGCTCGGCATTCACAACTACGACGTCGCCATAGTCGCAATCGGAGCCAACGTACAGGCGAACATCATGGTGACGGTGCTGTTCAAAACGATCGGTATCCCATATATCGTGTCCCGCGCTAACAACGAGTTGCATGCGAATACGCTTGAGCGGATTGGGTGTGACAAGGTGATCCAGCCGGAGGCCGAAAGCGGCACGCGGCTGGCTCATCTGCTGTTCACGCCCGAGGCTCAGGAATATATGGAGTTGACGTCGGCGTACGGCATATCCAGGATCAAAGTTCCAGACCGATTCGTGAACATGACGCTTCAGGAAAGTGGCTTTGGTCATGTTCGCGATAAGTACGGTGTTGCGGTTCTGGCGCTGAAGAGAGGTGATGACATCACGCTGAGCCCGGATGGGGACGACCGCCTGGAGGCGGGTGACGTGATGGTCGTCGCGGGACGCGATGAACTGGTCGGACGGATTAGCTCGCCATGAGGAACTTGCTGTCCCTGCCCCAGAGGTCCAAGCAATCGCCACGCGAGTCCGTGCAGCATGGAATAGCCTTCAACAAGGTTCTCGCCGTGGTCACCGGGGGGGCTGCCGACGAGGGAGTCCTGGCGCATGCGGCGAGTCTCGTGAGGCCGGTCAGGGGACGGTTGCACGTCCTGTACGTGATTACAGTCGACCGGAACCTTCCTGTAGATGCTGAGATCGGGCCGGCCGCGGCCAAGGGCGAAGACATACTTCAACGGACCGAGGAGACAGTGCATCTCGCGAGCGGCGAATTCGACGCCCATATGGTTCAGGCCAGAGAACTTGGCCCCGCGGTCGTGTCAGAAGCGATGGCGCGCGAAGTTGACGCGCTGGTTGTCGGGACCGAGTTTCGGAGCAGTTACGGAGTGTATTCGATCGGTTCGGACATTCCGTTCATCCTTGAGCATGCGCCCTGCCTCGTGGTGTTGCGCCGGGAGGCGCCGCCGGATAGGAACGGACGCCGCTCCACAGGCGCATCCGGGCTACAATCGGGCGGGAATGCCTGATCCGTTTTCGGGTCCAGGCGGATAATGCGTGTAATCATTCTTGGCTGCGGCCGCACGGGCGCCGCCATCGCATCGTCCCTCGCCGCGGAGAGTGATCGCGTATTGGTGATCGACAAGGAAATCCGGCATTTTGACCGGCTGCCGCCTTCGATGGTGGACGAGGGCGCGATTGGCGTCGTGCATGGTGATGGCACCCTCTCGGATGTCCTGCGGCGTGCTGAAGTGGAGGATGCCGATCTATTTATCGCGCTGACCGGGCACGACACGATAAACGCGATGGCCGCACAGAAAGTGAAACAGGTCTATGAGGTCGATCAGGTGATCATGAGGATCAGGGATCCATCGCTGGCCGAGCTTTACACGGCTCTCGGGTTGAACGTCTACTGTCCCACCGAGGCTTCTGTTTCGCACATAATCGAATCTATCTCACGCGAAGGCTAGCCCTGGGATAGCGGCTTCGGGCATGCTGGCAGGATCAGGAGGCTGGGATGTATGTTGTCATCGCCGGAGGGGGACGCCTTGGCGGACGCCTCGCCGATTCGCTGATTGCCGGCGGACATGAGGTCTACGTAATCGATAGTGATGAAGAGGTTGTCGGCCGGCTAAGAGGCGAACTCGGCAGCGTCGGCGGCGTTGGTGACGCGACAAAGCTCTCGGTTCTTTCTGACGCCGGGGTGGCTCGTGCGTCGGTATTCGTCGCTGTGACGGGGCGGGACGAAGACAATCTGGCAGCCTGCCAGCTCGCGAAGTCCCGGTTCAACGTGCCGAAGACTGCCGCCGTGGTGCAGAACCCGGACAACGTTGTGCTATTCGAGGCCGCGGGCGTGGATGACGTAGTGTCGGCTACCGACCTGGTGCTGTCCCGGATCGCCGGCGCGCTGCCGGCCCATCCATTGGTGCGGTTGATGCCCGTGACCGGCCGGAGCAAGGAGATAGTCGGCATTAAAGTGCCCGCAGGCGGAGCGGTCGCGGGGATGGCGCTGAAGGACGTGAACGTACCTTATGGCAGCCTCATCTCCCTGGTAATCAGCGCCAACGGACACACGGAAATTCCCACCAAGGATACGGTGTTGGAGCCCGAGGATGAGGTCATTGCGGTGAGCCCGGTCGAGACTACCGATGCGCTCTACCAGACTTTGACCGAGCTGCGGTGACGGGTGAGCCGCGATGAGGCTGGGTTACCTTGGCCCGGAAGGGACGTTCAGCGAGCAGGCAGCGATTCTCTATGCGCCGGAGGCCGATTTCGTTCCGTATCCGTCGATTCGGGGCGTCGCCGAAGCGGTGGGCGCGCGAGAGATAGATCAAGGCGTCGTGCCGATTGAGAACAGTTTGCACGGCTCTGTTATCGACGTTCTGGACTTCCTGATTCGGACGGACCGCACCCGGATAAAGTACGAGCTGGCGATACCCATCGAGCAGTGCCTGATATTAGCCCCGGGCGCGGGCAGGCGCGCTGTCGAGGTCATCTACTCCCATCCGCAGGCCCTGGGGCAGTGCCAGAATTTTCTGGCGGGTGAGTTCCCGGACGTGGAACTCGTCGCCTCGCTGTCTACCGCCGGTTCGGTAACCGACATGCTGGAGAGTGATCGCCCTGCGGCGGCGATAGCCCCTTTCAGGGCCGCCGAGATTCATGGCGCTGAAGTCGCGGAGCGCGGGATCCAGGACAATCGATCGAACGTCACCCGTTTCGTGGCGCTGGCTCCGGAAGATAGCTCGCCGACGGGCCACGATAAAACGTCGCTGGCGTTCTGGTACGCGTCGGACGCGCCGGGGACGCTCTATGAGACGCTGGGGATCTTTTCAACCCGCGGCATAAATTTGACCAAGATTGAGTCGCGTCCAACGGGCGAGAGTCTGGGGGAGTACGTCTTTCTGGTCGATATAGAAGGCCACCGATTGGACGCCATCGTTGCGGGCGCCCTGGAGGAGTTGTCGAAGCAGACTTCGGAACTGAAAATTTTCGGTTCCTATCCGATGCTCAGGGATGAGACTGCCTGAAGGGGATGCCAGAGGAACTATCTCGTGACGCGTTTACAGGCGCGGGCGTAAGCGGGGTATCCCCCTCACCCTTCGTCTGGCCCTTCGATGACCTCAGGAGAGAACCTCAGGACACCGCCCCAACCCTCCTTTCGAGTCCTTCGAGAGCCTCAGGACAGGTACCTTGGGACAGGCTCCCGGTGGGAGAGGGGGTCTAAGGAAGATTTAGTGGGGAGGGCTCGGGCTCAGATCGGCTCGTCTTCTTCGTCGTCTTCCTCAAGGTTCAGGTTGTCGCCTCTCACCTCGGCTGCTGCGCTGCGTCCTTCATCCACGGCGGAACGAATCCTGTACTGTGCTGACTCTGCGAGCTCTTCCGCCCTGTCACGCCACTCGCCGGTTTTCTCTCCGATGAGGGCCCGCGTCTCCTCTCCCGATTTCGGGGCGAAGAGGATGCCGGCGATTGCGCCGACCATGCCGCCGACCACAAAGCCGGTCCAGAAACCGGCGCCACCGCCGTTGCCGTTGTTGTCAGCCATGCCGCCAACTCCAATTCAGGTTCTGGGGCTCCCGTCCGGGAGCCACCAGCTAAGGACGCCGGAAGCGTCCGAATAGTCTTGTTGCCACGCCGCCGAAACTGAGAATGCTGCCTATGTTTTTTGTGGCTCCTGCGATGTTGTCGAGGAGTTCCGCCACGCTTTCAAGGCGCTCGATCGCTTCATCGGCAGCATCAAGGACTCTCGTCACCCTGCGATAGAGCGAGAGTGCGAAGAAGATAAAGATCAGGAGAGCGATGACGGCGATGGAGAGGAAGACGATTACGAAGACGTCCCTGATCAGGGCGACTGATTCCGTGGAGGAGAGGAGGATGATGTCCGGCAACGGGCTGGCCCCAGTCTGTGCATTGATCTTAGCACCGGCTGATCGTGCGGCGCAAGATTGTAAAGCAACCAATTACTAAGTAAATAGTATGTTCCTGGATGGGCTCAATTATTTACGAGTATGCCAGGCTGGCACTTGCGGCAGAAGTTCGTCTCGCGCTTGTTGGCGGTGATGGCGCTGATCGTGTAGCCGCAGCGCGGGCAGGACTGGCCGCCCTTTCGGTGCACGGCCAGAAACGAGCGGACCTTTTTGTGAATCGCGTCGCCGATCTCGTTACGCAGGACTTTTAAGGCCGAGCGCGGGACATCGTAGGTTGCCTCATGAAGGCGCTCGACCTCTTCGTCCGTGAGGCGGGTTCGCTTCTTATATGGAAAGATCATGGCGGCGTGAAGTATTTCGTCGGCGTAGGCGTTGCCGACTCCTGAGACAAGGCGCCCGCGAGTCAGAATTCCCTTGATCTCGCCTCGGAACGGTCGCAGGGCCGTCCGGAAATCTTCGAGGCTCATCGGCTCGTCCAGAACGTCCGGTCCCTGCTCATCAACGCGTGGGGTATCGTTCACCTGTTCCGGTCGCAGGTAGTAGACCATGCCCATCTTTTTCTGGTCGAAGTATCTGAGCTGGCGGTCACCCTCGAAATCGATGATCACATGTGTCGTGGCCAGAATCTTTTCGGATGGATCGGTATATCGGAGGCCGCCGGTCAGCATGGGGTTGATGAGCAGCAGTCGATCATCGGACAAATCAAAAAACAGCAACTTGCCGTGGCGCCTGATCTTCTCAACTGTGCGGCCGGCGATATCGTCGCCGAATGGCTTCCCGGTGAGATTTCGCAGGACCAGGGGCTTGACCTCGCGCGCGCCGGTCACCACCCGGCCTGTGAGACGAGGTTCCAGAAATTCGAGTATTACCTGCAGGTCAGGCGCTTCAGGCATGCGGCGTACTCCGGGGATCGGATGCCGGAGTGTACCGCGTGCAGCGCCGCCATCCGCCAGTGCATAGCGTCGCGGAAGCGCCTACGGCATGAATCAGCGCTGCCCTGCGAATAGCTGCCGGAGACGCTCATTCGTCTCCAGCGCGCTATCTTCTATGAGGCTTCTGGCGTCGTCCGGCTCATCATCGGCGCCGAGTTCCTTCAGGACCCGTTCTTCCTGGCTCTTGAGGAGTCGCAGATGCCGTTCGAGAAGCCGTCTTACGCATTCAGACACGTCGGCGACTCTTGTGGGTTGATCTGCGGGTGGGAGGGATTTGCCTGAGATCTGGTCGAGACGTTGCTCGAGGTCCGGTGAAATAGCGCTTCTCAGTTCATCAAGCGCAGTTGAGGCCTTCCACGCGGTAAAGAGACTTCTGTTCGTGGCGTCCTCGAACACGCCGTCATCGAGATCGGTCGCGTACTCTCTGAGGTCTTCGTGGGCGAAGACGAGGCCGAGGAGGCGCTCTTCGATCGCGGTTTCCGTCGCATAGTCCGGGACGGTATCGGGCATGTCCGGGGCCGCCTGCAGGCCTGCCGGTCTGCGCACCGCTCGACGGTGCGTCGCTCGGAGCTGGGAGGCGGAAGCCCGGAGCTGCTCTATCGACACGCTGAGAGTCTCGGCAAGAGTTGTGAGGTAGCGGTCCTGCTCGTACGGGTTGCCGACTGCTGCGATGAGTGGAAACAGGGCCTCCGTGATCTGTGACTTGCCTTCGGGCGAGTCGGGGTCGAAGCGCCGGGTGTAGGCGGCGATCAGCCATTCGAGCAGCGGCGCCGCGCCGTCGATCGCTTCCTGCCACTCGTTGGGGGAGTTGCGAATCACCTCGTCAGGGTCTTTGCCGGAGTCGAGCCGCGCGATTTTTATCTCGACTGATCCCGTTCGGCGGCCGGCGCCGGTCTCGCCGCGGCCCGCGAACGCTCCCCAGACGGTCTCGAGGCTGTTCAGTGTCGCCTCCTGGCCGGCGGCGTCGGAGTCGAGCGCGAGCACGACCGTGTCGGCCATGCCCGTCAGGAGGCCCACCTGCTCGGCGGTAATCGCCGTGCCCATGGACGCGACGACGTTTTCGAAGCCCGCTTCCTGTGCGGTGATGACGTCCATGTAGCCTTCGACGACAATCGCCTGGCGGGAGCTGCGAATCGCGTTTGCCGCCCAGTGGAGGCCGTACAGGAGGCGGGATTTATCGAAGATCTCTGTGCGCGCGGTGTTCAGGTACTTTGGTTCTGAACCATCCAGGGACCGGCCGCCAAAGCCGACGACGCGGCCTTCGATATCTCGAATCGCGATCGTGAGGCGGCCCTTGAACATGTCGCGCCAGCCACCGTCGGAGGTCTGCACGACGAGCCCCGCGCCGGCTGCTGCTGAACCGGCCGTGCCGGTGTTCTTCAGGTGTCCGGCGAGGGTGTCCATGCCGTTGGGGGCGAGGCCGAGATCTCGCCGGCGAGCCATGTCGGTATCGATGCCCCTGCCTTCCAGGTAGGCCCGGGCGTCTTCGCCGCTTGATGCGCGCAGTTGCGTCCAGAAGTAGCCGAGCGCTATTTCGTTTGCCGAGATGAGGGGGGAGAGGGACTCCTGTTTCTCGCGGGCCCTGCTATCGAGTTCGATGCCTGCGCGTTGCGCGGCCGCCTGCAGGGCGCCGCGGAAGTCCAGGTCGTCTCGTTTCTGGATGAACGAGATTACGTCGCCGCCCACGGCGCAGGCGCCGAAGCATCTCCAGGTGCCGGATTCGGGAAAGACGACGAAGGAGGGGGTGCGTTCGGCGTGGAACGGGCAGTTGGCTTTGGGCGTGCGTGAGCGGGTATCGAGGTCGACCGTTTCGCTGACGACCTGGACGATGTCGAGCGCGCGTTTTATTTCATCGATCTGAGACACGAATGTGGTGTTGCTCCTTAAGTGAGTATATGCAGAAGCGTGGGAAACTCATTCCACCCTTGTTCACAGGGCCAGATGCTCTGGACTACATGGGTATTGGGGCGTCGTCGGCCAGATTCGGAGGCGAATTGTCCCCGGAGGGCCTGGGCTAAGTAGGGCATATCGTAGGGGCGAGCCCCTCCCCTACGCGGGTCAGCAATGGCAGGTCGGTGGCATCGACGCCGTGGGCGGCGTCGAGCACCGCTACTCCGTCACGCCCCTTTTCCCCGGTTGCGCCACGTTTTTGCCCGTCACCCACGGTTCTTCGACTCCGGGGACTCCGCACTTCGACGGACTCAGCACAACGCTCAGGAAAACAGGCTAGAAGTGATTCGCTGTCTCAAACGCTATGTTGCACGTGAGGTGTTCAATATTCTCACGCAACTCCTCCAGCGAGGCCTGGCTAAGGCGGCTTGACGTCTACAGGAGCATCAGATACGGGCAGACTCGGGATGACCTTAATGGGGCGCATTAGCGGCCGCTGATTCGGGCGCCGGGCCAGTCGGGATCGAGGGCGGTGCCGTAGACGTGGTCGGGTCGGAGGATTACCGCTACGCGTTTGTCGTCGTCGACCAGCTTGTCGTATTCGTCCCAGTCGGTTGATCGGCGGCGGGTGGTCGCGCTGTAGATTTCGCGGCGTGCCAGTCGGAGTGTTTCGGATTCGGTGTTGCCTGAGTGGATCAGTTCTGCATTGCCGTCGACGACGATGAATCCCGACCACCAGTCGACGGTTGAGATCAGGAGCGAGCAGGCGGGATTTCGTGCCAGGTTGTGGAATTTTGCTCTTGTCTCGGTGATGGAGATTCCGATGGCGTCGCGGTGTGGCCGGACGGTGACGATGCTCATCTGGGCCTTGCCGTTTCTGCGGTATGTGGTCAGGACGCCCTGGGGGTTGTCGGCGACGAACTGTTGGATGTTGGGGTCGAGGGGCATGTCGTTGCTCCGTTGGGGTGGCGTGGGCGTGGCGGCGTCAGGATAGCCGGGAGTTAGCGGGGACGCAAAACCGCCCCGACGAATCGGGGCGGTTTGGATTGGCGGGGTGTTAAGGAATCAGGCGGCGCCGATCTGCGTTAGCAGGGTCAGCATGTCGAAGTAGTGGCGTTGCTCGGCGATCTTGTCGCCTTCGATTATCACCGTCATCAAGGCGGGCGTTGTCTGCTCCTTGCCGGAGGCCTCGATGGTGCCGCCGGGTGTTTCCAGCGGTCCGGTGTGTGTGCCCTTCCAGCTGATCTCCAGCGAGACCTGATCGCCGCTTGCGAAGGCGTTAGTCACGGTGCCTGTGACGTCCGGGAATGCCGTCTTCCAGCCCTGCAGCGCTTCCACGATCCCATCGGTGCCGGTGATCACACGGCCCGTGCCCATCTCGTTGTAGGTTGCGTCGGCCGTGAAGGCCGCTTTGACCGCGTCCCAATCGCCGTTGTTGAATGCCTCTATGCCCTGTTTCGCGATGTCGATATTTTCTGCGTCGGTGCTCATGATGACGTTTCCTCCCCGTCAGTATCTGCTCCCGGCGCGACCCTGATTGCGCCGGGGTGGCAACGGTACCACAGAACGGTCGAAGGTGGCTGTTCTGGTGCACTGGGGGGGATGGATGGGCGGATTCAGGCTATATCCCTGGTTGAGTGGCGGATGCCGTATTGGACAGGTGTGATTATGTAGGGTGTGTGGTGTGAGTCGGAGGCGACGCCTTCAGGGCTTTCAGTGCAGGGGGATTGGTTTAATGATTCGCGTTGTTGGCGGGAAGATCGAGATTCGGGTGGGCCGGATACCGTGGCCGTTTCCGAAGAGTGTTTATGCGGTGACTGTCTGGCCGTTCATTTTTTACGAGCCGCATGTCTGGGATGACGAGTGTGTGCAGGTGCACGAGCGGTATCACTGGGTGGATCAGATGCGCTGGTTCGTGGTGCCCTGGTTCGTGGTGTATCTGATTCTTCGGCCGTTCCAGGGTGGTGGTTCGG
>JADFHP010000027.1 GCA_022567135.1 Chloroflexota bacterium | reverse complement strand
GGGTGGGCGTGTCCCATCGTTTGGGGCGACAAGGTCTTCTTGAGCACCGTCGTGAGCGACGAAGAGAACCGGCGACCCAAGAAAGGACTCTATCTGGGCCGGGGAGTTAGAACGCCGGCCAAAGGCGTGCATCACTGGATGGTGTACTGCTTCGATTTGAAAACGGGCAGCGAGCTTTGGAAGCACGAAGCCCACACCGGCGAGCCGAAAGTCCCGCGACACCCGAAGAGCACGTATGCTTCGGAAACGCCGACGACGGACGGCAAGCGGCTTTATGTGTTGTTCGGCGATGTGGGTTTGTACTGTTATGACCTGGAAGGCAAGCTACTCTGGTCGCACAAAATTAAACCGAAGAAGACGTTCTATGATTACGGCACCGCAGCGTCACCCGTTGTTCATAACGGGCAAGTCGTGATGTTGTACGACAACCAGGAAGAGTCATACATCGTGTCGTTCGACGCCGAAACCGGGAAGCAACTCTGGCGAACTGATCGTGAAGAAACGAGCACCTGGGCGACCCCGTTTATCTGGAAAAACCAGGTTCGCACTGAGATTATCACGTGCGGAAAGCGCAAGAACCGCTCGTACGATTTGTCCGGAAAGCTGCTTTGGGAATTTGACGGGCGTATGTCAAATCTGGTGATTCCATCCCCGTTTGCGGCTCATGGTATGCTTTACATCACGTCCGGCTATTTCGCCGACCCGCATCGACCAGTATTCGCGGTTAAGCCGGGGGCGAACGGCGATATTTCACTCAAGGACGGCGAGACTTCAAACGAGTTCATCAGGTGGTATCAACCAAAAGCCGGACCTTACAACCCGTCGCCGATCGTCTACGGCAATTATTATTACACACTGTATGACCGAGGCTTCTTAACTTGCCACGACGCGCTCAATGGCGAAGAAGTCTACGGAAAGAAGCGATTCGCCCCCGGCGCCATATCGCTCGGCTCGATCAGCCCGGAGGCGCACGAGACCCTGGCGATCGCGATGAACCGCCTCGGGGCCCGGAGCAATACGGGCGAGGGCGGCGAAGACTCCCGCCGCTACACGCCGGACCCCAACGGCGACTCTCGGAGCAGCGCGGTGAAGCAGGTGGCTTCAGGCCGTTTCGGAGTCACGATCAACTATCTGACGAACGCCACGGACCTTCAGATCAAGATGGCGCAGGGCTCGAAGCCTGGCGAGGGCGGCCATCTTCCTGGCCACAAGATTGATGAGTATATCGGGTTCATTCGCAGGACCACGCCCGGCGTTGACCTGATCTCCCCGCCGCCGCATCACGACATCTATTCGATCGAAGACCTTGCCCAGCTTATTCACGATTTGAAGAATGCCAATGACCGGGCGCGGATTCACGTGAAACTCGTGTCCAAAGCCGGCGTCGGCACGATCGCGGTCGGGGTAGCCAAGGGCAAGGGCGACGTTGTGCTCATCAGCGGCGATTCCGGTGGCACCGGCTCGTCTCCGCTGTCTTCGATCAAACACGCCGGCCTGCCGTGGGAGCTGGGCCTCGCGGAGACACAGTACACGCTGGTAGCGAACGGCCTGCGCAGCCGGATCGTGGTGCAGACCGACGGCCAGATCAAGACTGCGCGCGACGTTGCTATCGCCGCCATCCTCGGCGCCGACGAGTGGGGCATCGCGACCGGGGCGCTGATCGCGCTGGGCTGCATAATGCTCCGAAAATGCCATCTGAACACTTGCACGGTCGGCATCGCCACGCAGGATCCGGAACTCCGGAAAGACTTCAGGGGCCGGCCCGAAGCGGTAGTCAACTTCTTCAACCTGCTGGCCGGGGATCTCCGGCTAATAATGTCGAAGCTCGGCGTGAAGACGGTCAACGACATGATCGGACGTACGGAGCTTCTGGAGCCGCGTCGGGCGGTCGAGCACTGGAAGGCCCGCGGCATGGACGTGACCCCGCTGCTGGCGCAGCCGGATGTTGATCCCGGTATCGGCCGCTACGCCAGCGAGGCGCAGGACCATGGCCTTGAGAACGCTCTTGACCACAAGCTGATCGCGACCGCCAAGGACGCAATCGTTCATCAGATACCGGTGCGGGCCGAGTTTGAAATCACCAATCAGAACCGCACCGTAGGCGCGATGCTCAGCAACCGGATCGCCCAGCGTTACGGCGATGAGGGCCTTCCCGAGGGAACGATCGATTTCACCTTCAACGGTTCGGCCGGCCAGAGCTTCGGCGCGTTCCTGGCGCCCGGCGTAACGTTCCGCGTTCACGGCGATGCGAACGACTATCTTGGCAAGGGTCTTTCCGGAGGCCGGCTCATACTGGTACCGCCGGATGGCAGCACGTTTGTGCCGGAAGAGAACATCATCACCGGCAACGTGAACCTGTATGGCGCTACGGGCGGGCAGGCGTTCATTCGCGGCGTTGCGGGTGAGCGTTTCTGCGTTCGCAACTCGGGCGCAGAGGCTGTGGTCGAGGGCGTTGGCGACCACGGGTGCGAGTACATGACCGGAGGACGAACGGTCATTCTCGGTCCCACGGGCAGAAACTTCGCTGCGGGGATGAGCGGCGGTGAGGCCTATGTGCTGGATGAAGACGGCGATTTCTACATCAGGTGCAATCAGGAGCTTGTGGATCTGGATCCCGTGCAGCGCGGCTCGGACGACGAACTGCATCTGAAGGGCTTGATTGAACAGCATCTTGACTCCACCTCCAGCCCGGTTGCCGGCAGGATACTGGCTGACTGGGACGAGTACGTGAAGAAGTTCGTCAAGGTGATGCCGATAGATTACAAGCGCGTGCTCGAGGAGAGGCGGCTGCGAGAAGAATCAGGCGCTGAAGAACTGGTGCGTTATGGGTAAGATCACCGGCTTCAAGGAGGAAGGCCGGGAGACACCGGCGCGGCGGCCCGTGGAGGAGCGCCTCCGCGACTGGAACGAGGTCTACAAGGAGTGGCCGGACTCTCACGCCCGCATGCAGGCGTCCCGTTGCATGGACTGCGGGATTCCGTTCTGCACTTCCGGCTGTCCGCTCGGCAACTTGATTCCGGACTGGAACGATCTCGTTTACAGGGGCGAGTGGAAGCAGGCGATTGCGCAACTTCACGCCACGAACAATTTCCCGGAATTCACCGGACGAATCTGCCCCGCTCCGTGTGAACCCGCCTGCACGCTGACCATCAATCGCGATGCGGTCACGATCGAGATGATTGAGCAGAAGATCAGCGAAAAAGCGTGGTCCAACGGCTGGATCAAACCCGAGCCGCCTCAGCACCGCACGGGAAAGAAAGTCGCAATCGTGGGATCGGGGCCTGCCGGCCTTGCCGCGGCGCAGCAGTTGAACCGCGCCGGACACAGTGTGACGGTGTTTGAGCGGGACGAATACATTGGCGGGCTGTTGACGCTGGGGATTCCGGATTTCAAGATGGAAAAGTCGGTCGTCGAGCGGCGGCTCGACCAGATGCGGGCAGAAGGCGTCGCGTTCCGCGTCAACACGAACGTCGGTGTTGACATCTCGACCGAGGAGCTGAAGGCCCAGTTTGACGCCATCGCCGTGACAGGCGGCTCGACAGTGCCGCGCGACCTTCCGGTTGAAGGCCGGGACCTGAAGGGTATCCACTTCGCGATGGAATACCTGGTGCAGCAGAACAGGCGCGGGCGCGGCCAGGAGTTCTCCCCCGAAGAAACGATAACGGCTGAGGGCAAGAACGTCGTGATTGTCGGGGGCGGAGACACCGGCGCCGACTGCCTTGGCACGTCCCACAGGCAGGGCGCCAACATTACGACACAGATCGAGATTCTCGACCGTCCGATAGACCCGCTTACGTCCGAGGAACGGCAGCTCGACAATCCGAGCTTCGTGTGGCCAGAGTACCCGAACGTGTTCCGCATGACGGCGGCGCACGAAGAGGGCGACAACCGCGCCTTTGACGTGATGACGACGGAGTTCGTGGGGGATGACGACGGGAACGTCCGCGAGCTGAAGGCGGTGCGGATCGAATGGAAGGTCTGGGAGGAAGGCGGACGGCCTGCTCCGGAAGCGATCGAGGGAAGCGAATTCTCGATCAAGGCCGATCTTGTTCTACTTGCGATGGGGTTCTTGCACCCGCAACATGACGGGCTCCTGGACGAGCTTGGCGTCAATTACGATGAACGCGGCAACGTTGCGATTGACGAGAACATGATGACGTCGCTCGATGGCGTGTTCAGTTGCGGTGACATGCAGCGCGGCCAGTCACTCGTGGTGCATGCGATCGCGGACGGGCGGGCCTGTGCCAGATTTATTGACGAGTGGATGATGGGCACGTCAAACCTGCCCGGGGTCAAACGATATTTCAGACAGTTGATTACTGTCTGAGGGCGTTGCAGACGGGGGTGCAGGAGATGAGATGCGCCGCCTGAGGGTCGCACTGGCCCAGATCAACACAACGGTCGGAGACCTTGACGGCAACGTGCGGCTGTCTGCCGAAGCGATCGAGCGCGCCCGAAGCCTGGGCGCCGATCTCGTAGCGCTGCCCGAATTGACTATTACCGGATACCCGCCCGAGGATCTGATTCTCAGGCCCGGGTTCATCCGTGACAACCGCGCCGCGCTCGACGAGCTTGCTTCACAGGTCAGGGGCATACTTGCCGTGGTCGGGTTCGTCGGCGGCGGCGTTGACGGCGAGCCTGCCCGCAACTCTGCTGCGTTGCTCTGGGAAGGCGGTATCGCCTACGTATACAACAAGATCGTTCTGCCCAACTACGGCGTGTTCGACGAGCGCCGCTACTTCGAGCCCGGCGGCGAGTGCCCGGTCTTCGATATTGCCGGCGTGAAGGCCGCCGTAAATATCTGTGAGGACGTCTGGCAGAATCCCGGCCCTTCCGAGGCGCAGTGCGCGGCGGGCGCCGAAGTGATCATCAATATCAACGGCTCGCCGTACTGGCGGGGCAAACACGAGACGCGGCATGAGATCGTGTCCGCTCTTGCGCTACGAAATCGCGCTCATGTGTTGTATGTGAACCAGGTAGGCGGCCAGGATGAGCTGGTTTTCGATGGCGGCAGTGCCGTTTACGGGCCGGACGGTGAGGTGATCGCCGAGGCGGCGCGGTTCGAGGAAGAGATGCTCGTCGCCGATCTTGAATTTGACAGTGCTGTGCGGCAGAACGAAGGGGAAGATGGCGAGGAGGACTCAAAGGCGGTCGGCATCGCCGTCACTTTGCCGGTCTCGTTCGGCGCTGCGAAGGGGGAACGGCCGGCGTTGGAATCGAACCGCCCTGCCCTGCTTGAGGAAGAGGCGGAGGTGTACAGAGCCCTGGTGCTGGGCACCCGGGACTACCTGGCGAAAACCGGTTTCGAGAAAGTCCTGATCGCGATCTCCGGCGGCGTCGATTCGGCATTGACCGCGGCGATCGCGGTGGATGCGATCGGGCCGGAGAACGTGGTCGGCGTCGCTATGCCTTCCCGGTACTCGTCTGAGGGCTCCGTGCTGGATGCGAAGGAGCTTGCAGACCGGCTGGGCATACCGATGTGGACGCTGCCGATCGAGCCGGCTCATGCCGCGTTCGAGGAGATGTTGCGTGAGCAGCTGGAAGGCACCGAGCCGAACACGGCGGAAGAGAACGTGCAGGCGCGAATTCGCGGCGTGGCGATGATGACGCTCTCCAACAAGTTCGGCTGGCTGGTGTTGACGACCGGCAACAAGTCCGAGATGGCGACCGGATACGCCACGCTGTACGGCGACATGGCGGGCGGGTTCGCGGTGATCAAGGACGTGCCGAAGACGCTGGTCTGGCGCCTGTGCGAATACCGCAATCGCGTCGGGCCGGGCGCGCCGATTCCGCAGGAGGTGATCGACAAGCCGCCGAGCGCTGAGCTGAAGCCTGATCAGCTCGACGAAGACAGTCTGCCACCGTATGAGGTTCTGGACAGGATCATCGAGCGCTATGCGGAGCAGCAGATGTCGGTGGAGGAGATTGTGAAGCTGGAGGGTGCAGAAGCGGGGTCTTCGGCGGACGAAGAGACGGTGCGGCGGATGGTGAGGCTGATCGACCTGAACGAGTACAAGCGCCGGCAGGCGGCGCCGGGGATCAAGATCACGGAGCTTGCGTTCGGGCGGGACCGGCGGTTGCCGATCGCTTCGCGGTACCGGGGGTGAGGGGGATCGGCCCCTCCCAGGGCCACGACCTCAGTCATCGGCTCAGTACCTACAGATGTACCAGATCCAGCCCGCCCCATGAGTCGCGCAAGTGCTCTGCAGCCCAGCGGCGGTGGCAATGATCAGCCTCCGGCTCCGAACATAGCAGCACGGCCCTCTCTTGGAACACAGATTGATCAAGGTGATAGCTCACGTCTCTTGTTCGCAGAAGATCCTTGTACTGCCGGCCGAACTCTTCCCAGCCGATCGTCTTTGACCTGTACGCCCTGAACATCTCCTCGGCAGGCGTCAGGAGCGGCTCATGGATGTATCGAATCGAACAGATCTCTCTCAGAAAGTACTCAAGGTCGGCCTGTTTCGAGAATCCTGCCAGTTGAGACTTGTTGTTGAGACGGATATCTATGAGCGTTTTGATCCCGGCGTTTGTTAGAGCCTCGAAAAAATCTTGAGCCGTCTTTTTTGTGAATCCGATTGTGAGGAGTTCCATATTTACTCCGATTCTTCGTCTACCAGGGCCAAAAATCGACTCTCGACCGACTCCTTCTCTCACTATTCTGGAGATTTGCGGGGTTTCCCAAGCCGAAGAAGGGATTTACCTGCGCTCTAACGTCAATTTCCCACGGAAGATCGTGACTGTTTACAGGATAGCGCCCGCGAGACGGCCTTATCGATGCGACCATACGACTGGAGCCCCGGCATGGCACATAGCGGCCGGTTTCGGCCCCCTGCGCCATGACGGCGTTGAGCACCTAGAACAGATGTGCTAGGCTCACCCCGTCTCAGGCTTTTGTATTGTTATAGTCACGTCCACAAGCATCGGCGCCAGGATCTGTAGAAATGCCTTCTTCAAAACTCAAGAAAATCGAACCCAGCCGCAACGGCACAGGCAGCGAGAGGGAGCAGGCGCTGGAACTGGCCCTCGCTCAGATCGAGAAGGCGTTTGGGCGCGGCGCCATCATGAAGATGAGCGAGTCGAACGTGCAGTCCGTCAAAGCGATACCGACGGGCTCGATCGCGCTGGACATCGCGCTTGGCGTCGGCGGCGTGCCGCGCGGGCGAATCGTAGAGATCTTTGGCTCCGAGTCGAGTGGAAAGACCACGCTCGCATCTCACATCATCGCAGAGGCGCAGCGTGCCGGCGGCACTGCTGCGTTCATCGACGTCGAACACGCGCTGGACCCGGCATACGCCGCCGTCTGCGGCGTCGATATCGATTCGCTCTACATCTCACAGCCCGACTCCGCAGAGCAGGCTCTGGAGATCACCGACTATCTGGTGAGAAGCGGCGCGCTGGACGTGATCGTCATAGACAGCGTTGCGGCGCTGGTGCCGTCTGCAGAGCTGGAGGGCGAGATGGGTGCGACCCATGTCGGCCTGCAGGCGCGGTTGATGTCGCAGGCCCTGCGGAAGCTCACAGGCTCCGTTTCACGCACCGGCACGGCGATCATATTCATCAACCAGCTCCGAGAGAAGATCGGCGTATTTTTCGGAAGCCCGGAAGTGACTCCCGGCGGCCGCGCGCTCAAGTTCTACAGCTCCGTCCGGATAGATCTGCGCCGGATGGAGGGGATCAAGGTCGGCAACGAGATGATCGGCAACCGGATCAGGGCACGCGTCGTCAAGAACAAGGTTGCGGCGCCATTCAAAACGGCGGAGATGGAGATCCTCTTCAACCAGGGAATCAGCAAGGAGGGCGCGCTTCTCGATCTGGGCGTCGAGGAAGGCATCCTCAAGAAGAGCGGCTCGTTCTTCTCGTTTGGCCAGATCCGGCTCGGCCAGGGCCGCGAGGCTTCCCGCAAGTTCCTCATGGAGAACACGGACACGCGCGACGAGATCGAGCAGGCCATCCGCGCGTCATTTGCGCCCGCGCCGGCTCCAGAGGCGGGCACGGCGGTAGCGGCTGAAACCGCTGAAGAGCCCCCGGGCGCCTGAGGTTCGCCTGAGTTCGGCAGATAGCCATCGGTCCCCCGCCGCGAGGTCCCAACCGTCTCTGCGCTAGAATTTTCTATACGAGCGCGTGTTTACGCGCCCGGTTGAGCATCCGTTGCATACCTGTATCGGGTGCGTCGCAGAAGGGACCGGAAGTTGGCGATTGCAATCGTCGTAATCATCATCGGCGTCATCGGCAGCGCATTTATCAGCGCCTCCGAGGCTGCTCTTATCTCTGTCAATAAGGTGCGGATGCGCCGCCTCGCGGGAGAAGGCAACAAGAGAGCGCTTGCCGCGGTGAAGGTGACCGAGGAACATGAAAAGTTCTTCGGGGCGATCCTCCTCACGGGCAACGTATTGAACATCATGATCACTGCGGTCGCCACCAGCCTGGCGATCTCGATCGCGGGCAAGAACGACGCCGCCGTGGTTGCTACGGCCACTGCGCTGGCCGCAGTGATCATCGTCGTGGGCGGCGAAGTCACTCCGAAGTCGGTTGCTATGACGATCTCCGAGCGCTGGTCGCTTATCTCAGCGCGCCCGATCTTGTTCCTGATGGCGGTGACGGCGCCGGTAGTCTGGTTTCTGGCGGCTATCCCCCGCTTCATCGTCTATTTGATGGGCGGCAAACAGGCTCTGATGACCCCTACAGTGACCGAGGGCGAGCTTCGGATGCTCATCGACCTCGGCGAAGAGGAAGGAACCGTGGCTCCCACCAGGGGGGAAATGCTGGAGTCGGTGTTTCGATTCGGTGAGATGCAAGTCGCCGACGTAATGAGCCCGCGTAACGACATCGTATGGGTCGAGGCGGGTACAACTGTGAGTGAGTTCCTGAGTGTCTACCAGTCCACGCAGCACACACGGTTTCCGGTGTTCGAGGATGATGAAGACGAGGTGGTCGGCGTTCTTTCGATCAAAGACGTTCTCAGATCACTTTCCGAGAATCCGGGAGACCTTGACCGACCCGTCACCAACCTGACCCGGAGCCCTGTGTTCGTTCCGGAGACGAGCGACCTCAGCGACCTGTTCACCATGCTCCAGACCGGGGGACACAAGATGGCGCTGGTCGTCGACGAGTACGGCGGAATTGCAGGCCTGGTGACGATGACCAGGATTCTCGAGCAGATAATGGGCCGGACCGGTGAGGAGGGCAACCGCCCCTCTGAGCGCATCTTCAGCATCGGCGAAAACACGTTTGAGTTGGATGGCGCAATGTCGATCGACGAGGTGAACGACCGGCTCAAGCTGGAGATTCCGGACGGCGATTACAACACCATCGCCGGATTCGCACTTGAGAACATCCAGCGGATTCCAGAGGCGGGCCACAGGTTCCGTTACAACGATCTTCGGTTCCGCATCACCGCGATCGAAGGGAACAAGATCCTGAAGGTGCAGGTGCGCGTCCCGGTCCAGGCTGCCGATGACGAGCGCCAGCAAGACTAGGTTCTGAAGATGACTGGAAAGCGAGATTTCGAGACCCGCCTTCTGGCAGGCCTCCGCACCGCCGGCGTTGGCCCTGGCGGGCCCTTGATTGCCGCCGTTTCGGGCGGCCCGGATTCGATGGCGCTGCTCACCGGCCTGCTAAGCCTCAATAGTGCGCGCCCGGAAGCGGCGCCGGTGGTGGTTGCCGCGCATTTCAACCATCGCCTGCGCGGACCGGAATCCGAGGGAGACGCCCGCTATGTCTCCGATTTCTGCAGTGATCATGGCATAGAGCTTGTGATGGGCACCGGAGACGTCAACGAGTACCGCTCCGAGCGCGGGCTCTCGATGGAGGTCGCAGCGCGGCAGTTGAGATACGACTTCCTGGCGCACGCCGCCATCGAACGGAACGCGCAGGGGGTCGCGACGGGCCACACGCTGGACGATCAGGCGGAAACGGTGCTGCTTCATGCCACACGGGGGAGCGGGCTTCGGGGAATAGCCGGAATGCGGTGGCGAACGGAGTTGGCTCGCTCGAGCGGAACCCCGCTTACGGTCGTGCGGCCGTTGCTCGGCATGCGGCGAACGGACACGGAGGCGTACTGCGCGGAGAGCGGTATCAGACCCCGGCGCGACTCCTCAAACGCAGACGTCTCGATGGCGCGCAACCGGATAAGGCACAGGGTCCTGCCCGAGCTGGAGCAGATCAACCCGGACGCTTCAGGCGCCCTCGCCCGGCTGGCGGAGATCGTAACGGTCGATTTGGAGTGGCTGGAGCAAGAAGCTCAGGAGGCGTGGGACCGCATAGCCACCCGTGCGCCGGATGGTTCGATCTCATTTGACCGCGCAGGCCTGGCGGCCACCGACCGGGCTATCTCGTCGCGGCTTTTGATGCGAGCACATCAGGCGGTTTCAAACCCGGGATCGACCTCCGGGGACGAGTTAGCGGCGGTTCATGTCGACTCGACTCTGGCCCTGCTGGCCGGCCGCACGGGGGCGGAGATGAGCCTTCCGGGCGGAGTCCATGCCCGGCTGGACTATGAAGCTCTGCTGATCGCGCGTTCCGGCACTGGGGATGAGGCCGACGATTGCCCGTATCCGATCTGGACGGGTTCGGCGATGTTACGCGTTCCCGGATCAGCGCAGATCGGCGAGACTCACGATCTGGTCGCGTCGGAAGAGTCGCCTCCGGCCGGCTCGACGGTCCGCGATGCATCAGTAGGCTATCTCGACGCTGATGCCACCGGCCGAGACTTTCTTGTGCGTTCGCGCAGGGATGGGGATCGATTTCAGCCGCTTGGAATGGAGGGCGAAAAGAAGATCCAGGACTTCTTCGTCGACGAGCGGGTGCCGCGTGAGTGGCGGGATCGGATTCCCCTGGTGGAGGCCGTCGGGACCGGTCGCGGCATCGCCTGGGTGGCCGGCTACCGCCCGGCGCACTGGGCGCGAGTGACTCCCGGCACGAGGACCGCGATCAGGCTGGAGCTTCTTCGCCGGTCCCCCAAAACCCAGAGTTCCTAGAGGACCCGGCCGAGCCGTCCGTTCTGCGTAATACCCGGGATTCGCCCGCGCTTTGCGGCGGGACGTCCCTCTATCTCGTGGATGTCCCCGGTGAAGTTGTTGGGGGCCGCTCCGGAGATGAAGGAGCCCACTCCGAACACGTTCACGGGCGATTGAGTTTCGACGAACTGGCGGATGCGTGTCGGGTTGATACCGCCGCTGACGATGATGTCGACATGACTGAAGCCGGCCTGGTCGAGCCTGGCCCGGACTTCGTGCACGAGGGCCGTAGTGACACCGCCGCGTTCCTTTGCTGTGTCCAACCGGACGCCTCGGAGTTTCTCACGCATCGCGCGGGCCACTTCCAGAGACTCTTCCGCTTCGTCGTGGAACGTATCGACAAGGGCCACTCTTGGCGTCTCGGGCGGCATATGGCGGTCAAATGCCTGGATGGCTCGAACCGTATCGCCCATGATGAGGACCAGGGAGTGGGGCATGGTCCCGGAGGGTGTCAGGCCGGTCAGGCGGGCGCCGAGGACTGATGATGGAGCGACGCAGCCTCCGACCACCGCCGAGTATTCCATGACGCCTGCCACGGAGGGGTGCACGTGCCGGGCGCCGAACGAGACGATTGGAATTCCCTGAGCCGCCTCAACGCACTCCCGGGCAGCCGTAGCCCATCCCGTGCAGGAAGCCAGAATGCCGCAGATAGCCGTCTCGTACAGTCCGAACGAAACGTACGGTCCGTGAATCCGCAGCGATACTTCGCCGCCGTTGATCGCGGAGCCCTCTTCGAGCGCCCAAACTTCGCGGCCAGTTTCCGGCAGCACCTTCGTGAGCAGCGAGCGGACCTCGTTGATTCCTGCGAGAACACCATCGCGCCCGGGCGTGAACTCCATCACGACTTCCGGGTTCATGCCCTCGTTCCGCAGGATCGTCATCGTGCGGTGGAAGTAGACGTCGGCAGTGTCGCCGACGAGCAGCGAGTTGCCTATTTCGAAATCGCGGGTTGTCATGGCCTAAGTTGTGGCTGCTGGATCGGTGGATCCACGATTCAGCCGATACTCCCATGCCGGGCGACCGATGACTCTGAGGCCATCAGCGTAACGCCCAGTATTGATTTCATATGTTGAAGCGCGTTTTTATGCGCCGTTTCATCGAAGCTGGCGACGCAGTCTACAGGAACTTCCACAGTGTAATCGCGATTGCGGGCGTCTGAGGCGGTGTGCATGACGCATATGTCCGTACAGACGCCAACGATGATCACTTTTTCCGGGTCGAGTTTCTTCAATCTCTCTTCGAGGTCGGTATCGAAAAAGGCACTGTAGCGCCGCTTGGGTATATAGGTTTCGACGAGATCGGCCAGCTCAGGGACGACTTCCGTCTCTACACTGCCCCGGATGCAGTGCGGTGGGAAAACCTTGAACTCAAGGTCGTCTGAGTCGTGGTTGTCAGCGATGAATACCGCGCTCCCATCGGCGGCCAGTTCGCGCTCTATCACGGCGCGCGCCCTGGGAATGATCGCCCTGGCGTCATTGCCGCAGTAGAGCGGATAGCCTTCCTCAAGGAAGCCTCGGAGCATGTCTACAACCAGAACCACGTTACTCATGACTCACCTATGAAAACGCTCGAGGTTGCGACGGGGGCTGCGCTATTCGTTTCACTTCGGGCGGGGGCTGAACCGAACTCGAAGATCAGATCGGGCGTCGTACGCGTAATGTATCGGCGGCCAGATTGGGGGTCAAGCGGACGATCACCGCTCGGTGTGCGGGATGCCCCGGAATCGGAGCCGAAGCAGCCCCTTGATGTCCTCCCATGCCGTTGAGATGATCCTCACACGCGTGTCAGGATCGTCGACCCAGCGCACTGGAACTTCTTTGATTCGGAAACCGTTCTTTTCAGCGATGATCAGGAGTTCGGAGTCAAAGAACCAGGCGTTGTCCACCACCAGTGGAACCAGCTTCTGTGCGGCATCTCTTTTGATCGCCTTAAAGCCGCACTGGGCATCACGGAATCCTGTGCAGAACATGGACCTGAAAAGGAGGCTGTAGCCGCGTGAGGTGATCTCCCGCTTCAGGGTACGGCCGACCACGTCCGAGTCCTTGAGCAGGCGCGACCCGATCGCCAGGTCGTAGCCCCCTTCGGCCACCGCATCGACTATCTCGGGAAGCGACTTGAGGTCTGTTGATAGGTCGACGTCCATGTAGCAGAGGACTTCTGCGTCGCTCTCCAGCCACGCCTGCTTGAGAGCCCTGCCACGCCCCCGCAACTCCAGGTGCGTAACGCTCAGGTCGCCTGAGTGCGTCATCAGCTCTTCGGCCACTTCAGCTGTCCGGTCCGTCGAGCCATTGTCGGCCACGAGAATGCGCCATCTCGGTCCGGGATTGCGGGCGAAGAAGTCGCGCAGTTTGCCGATGCAGACCGGCAGCGCACTCTCTTCATTGAGAACGGGAATGACGACATCGACTGTGAGGGCCAATTTCCTGTCCTGACCGATCGTGGAAAGAGGCGGGCTAGTGGAGGAAGTGGCGGTTGGGGGTGAAAACCAGGATTACGCCGCGCTTGTTAGCTTCTGCGACCACCTCTTCGTCCCGTATAGAGCCGCCCGGAGCGATGATTGCCGTGCAGCCGGCCGCGTGTGCCTCCGCGATGCTGTCCGGGAACGGGAAGAAGGCGTCTGAAGCGAGCACACTGCCCTGCGACTCATCGCCTGCTACGCGTGCGGCGATCTCTACGCTCATGACCCGGTTGGGCTGGCCTGCTCCCATACCGACGATCGCCTGATTTTTCGCCATCACGATAGCGTTCGATTTGATCATGGCGCATGCGTAAAGAGCGAACTTCAGGTCCCGTTCTTCATCGGGAGAGGGCGCGTTGTCGGTCTTGACCTCCCAGTCGTCCGGGCTCTCGTTTACTGGATCGACTGCCTGCACAAGAATGCCCCCCGATATCGAACGAACCGAGAGCACGCGGTCCGCCGGGCGCTCGATCTGCAGAATTCGCGCGCTTTTGCGCTTGGCGAGAATTTCGAGCGCTTCAGAATCGTAAGAGGGCGCCACGATGACATGGAACAGGGTGCCCTTCATCGCGTCCGCGGTTGCAGCCGTCACATTTGAATTGAACCCCACGGTACCGCCGTAGGCCGAAATCGGATCTCCTGCGAGAGCCTTCCGAAAGGCTTCGGCCTGGTCGTCGTGGAGTGCCAGGCCACAGGGATTGGCGTGCTTGACGATCGAAACAGTGGTGCCTGAGAGGCCACTGACAGATCGCCATGCGGCGTCGGCGTCCAGATAGTTGACGTAGCCGAGATCGGGGCCCTGCAGTTGCCGGGCGCCAGAGACGCCTGATGGCGCGCCGGGAGTGGCGTAGAGTGCGCCGGGCTGGTGCGGGTTTTCGCCGTACTTCAGCGTGGAAACGAGGTTCCAGCCACCGGAGAACTCGACCGGGAACCGGCCGGTCTCGCTCGGGCGTTCCCGCAGGTACGTGGCGATGACGGAATCGTACACGGCCACGTGCTGGAAGGCCTTGGCGGCCAGGCGCCGACGCTCGACCAGCGGGACGCCGCCGCTCTTGATCATATCGCCCACCGGACCGTAATCGGCGGGGTCGATCACGACGACGACGTGCGGATAATTCTTGGCCGCGGCCCGCACCATCGCGGGTCCGCCGATATCGATGTTTTCAAGGGCGTCTTCCAGGGTCACATCCGGTTTCGAAATCGTTTCTACGAATGGGTAAAGGTTTGAGACCACAATATCGATCGGTGTGATCCCCTGCTCATCCATCTCTGCGACATGCCGCTCTTGATCGCGTCGGGCGAGGATGCCGCCGTGGATGATGGGGTGGAGCGTCTTGACTCTGCCGTCAAGTATCTCCGGCGAGCCGGTTACGTCCGCCACCTGCTTGATCGCCAGGCCACCGGCCGAGGAGATGGTCTCGTACGTGGACCCGGTGCTGATCAGGCTGTAGCCGGCCTCGGCGAGGACGCGGGCAAAGTCGATGATCGACTGTTTGTTATAAACGCTCAGTAGTGCGTGGGCCACCAGGTCTGCTCTCTCAGTAGGTTCGTGTTATGTCTATGTTTGTCTGGGTTCGTGTCGGGGATCGTCTGGGCGTGTCAGGTAATTATGACCCGCTGCCCGTCGGCGCTGTCTTTATCTATCAGCTCGCCGATCTTCCAGGCGCCATCGACCGCGGCAATCACGGCGCCCGCCCTCTCCGGCGCTACGATCAGGATCATCCCGACGCCCATGTTGAAGACGCGGAACATCTCCGCTTCGTCGATCTTTCCGGCCGCCTGGATGAGGCGGAATAGCGCTGGAACTTCCCAGGTGTTGCGGTCGATTCTGGCGGCGAGATTATCCGGCAGCGTGCGGGGCAGGTTCTCCGGAAATCCACCGCCCGTGATGTGCGCCATCCCGCGGATGTCGCTCATGACCGGCGCGAGTGGATCCAGGTAGCTTCTGTGCGGTTCGAGCAGGGCCTTGCCCAGCGTGCGGTCGAGCCCCTCCGGTACGTCTGCCAGCACGGCAGGGTTGTCGTCTATACCGAAGACTTTGCGGACGAGCGATGCGCCGTTGGTGTGGATGCCCGTGGAGGGCACGCCGATGAGAATGTCGCCGACTGTGGCAGTTTCGCGCGGGCGCAGAATATCATCTTTCTGCACGGTGCCGACGATGAATCCGACGAGGTCGAAATCGCCGTCGGTGTAAACGCCGGGCAGGAAGGCGGTCTCGCCGCCGATGATTGCGCATCCGGCAGCCTGGCAGGCGTCCCGCAGCCCTTCGACGACCTGTACGATGCGCTCTTCGTCGGGGCTATCGATGCCGATGTAATCGAGGAAGAAGAGCGGCCTGGCGCCGGTGGTTAGCGCATCGTTGACACAGTGGTTGACGATGTCGTGCCCCAGGGTCTTGTAGCGGCCCGCCGCGATGGCGATTCGGACCTTGGTGCCGACGCTGTCGGTGCTTGCGATGAGGAGCGAATCGGTATCAGACGGATTGTCTATCCCGCCGGCAAAGAAACCGGGCATCGAAAAGACGTTGGGGCCGTGGGTCTGGCCTGAGAGCCGTTTCAACGTCTCTTTGATCGGTCCCGCGGCGTCGAGATCTACGCCCGCGTCGCGATATGTGATGCCGGTCATCAAGTTGGTCCTGGGGCGGTTAAAAACGGGCAACCGTGAATGGGCGCTACTGTTCAGGCGAGCCCCCGGATCAGTATACGGCGGAGACGGTTGGATGTGAGTGCGTGGCTGGGCAGCGGTCAGTCCAACTCGACGCCCGCGGGCTCATCCAGCTCCATTTTGCTCATCTCGAGCTGGACGGGTATCGGGTACCGGCCGGTGAAGCATCCCCTGCAGTATGAGTTGTCGTTCACGCCGACGGCCTTCATCAGGTGTTCGACATCGAGGAATCCCAGCGAATCGGCGTCGATGAAATCGCGGATCTCTTCAACCGACTTGTTCGCGGCGATGAGCTGGTCGAGCGTGCTCATATCGACTCCGAAGTGGCAGGTCGCGATGATCGGAGGGGCGGAGATTCGCACGTGGATTTCGGTTGCCCCAGCTTTTTTGAGCATCGAGACGATCCTCGGCGTCGTCGTTCCCCGCACTATCGAGTCGTCGACCACTATCACGCGCTTGCCATCGATCACGTCGCGGAGGGGGTTGAATTTCAACCGGACGCCGAGATCACGCAGGGACTGGTCGGGCTCGATGAAAGTGCGATTGACATAACGGTTTTTCACCAGTCCCTCGCCATACGGAATACCGGACTCTTCCGAGTAGCCCGTCGCGTGTGAAATACCGGAGTCGGGCACGCCGATGACGAGATCGGCGTCGACCGGGTGTAGCTTCGCCAGCTCTCGTCCCATGTCTTGCCTCGCGATGTGGGCGAGCCGCCCGGCAAGGATGCTGTCCGGGCGGGAGATATAGATGTGCTCGAAAACGCACATCGAGTGGCCGTTCTTTTTCGTGCCGGACCAGATACTCGAGCGAACGCCGGTTTCGTCGATTACCACGGTCTCGCCGGGCTCGAGTTCCCGTTCGAAGGTGGCTCCGAGATTGTCGAGCGCGCACGACTCCGATGCCAGGACGTAACCGTTGTTAATTTTGCCGATGCACAGCGGCCGGATGCCGAGCGGATCGCGCACGCCGATCATCTCTCCGGTAGTCATCATTACGAGCGAGTAGGCGCCCTTCAGCCGGCGCATACAGTATGCGGAGCGCTCTTCCCAGGTCCTGCCCGGAGCGTTGGCATACAGGTTGGCAATCACTTCGGAGTCGGACGAGGTCCTGAACTTGACGCCCCACTCGGCGAGTTCACGCCGCAGTTCGCCGGCGTTGATGACGTTGCCGTTGTGGCCAAAGGCGAACTCGATGTCCGGGCCTTTTATGATGTACGGCTGTGCGTTGTATCGGCGGGGCGCGCCCTTGGTGGAGTAGCGGTTGTGGCCGATTGCGATGTGCCCGGTCAGGCCCTGCAGATCCTCTTCACGGAATACCTGGGTCACCAGTCCCAGATCGGCATGTACGCGTATGTTTTGGCCGTCCGAAGCGGCAATTCCGGCGCTTTCCTGGCCGCGGTGCTGCAGCGCGTGGAGTCCAAAGAAGGTGGCGCGGGCGACGTCCGAGTCCCGGTCGTATATGCCGAAGATCCCGCACTCGTCCCTGGGATGGTCGTCGTCCGGGAAATAGGTACGTTCAGGAGAAGAACGCTCGATACCGGCGTCCAGCGGACTATGCCGCCCGTGGGGTTCAGACCGATTATCGCGAATTGACAGGGATCCCCTCCAGAATCCGCCGCCCAATGCTTGAACACCAATTATATAGAGGAAGCGGAAAGAAAATAGGGTAGCGCGTACAGGGATATTGCTCTTCACAGGTTCCGGCAGGATCAGGGACTCCTGAATTTCCGGGGTCTGCTATGAGCGGAGATACGGATCGTTCGCCGTGACCAGAGTCCATTCTCGACCATCAATGTGGTGATCTTCTCGTGGGGAACCGGGTCCCGGGTGAGCCTGTCTTTCCCATCCTCTCCCCCCGAAGCCCCTGCAGGCCTGGGATTGCGGCATGAACGCGAGGTAAGACCGCGATCGGCGGGAAGCCGGTCCGGGCGAATCCTGCGTGGCGCCAACGTTGCGCCTTTGCCACCGGAGTTCCTATGATCGATGCATGGCGGCTGATGTGACGATCCCTGAGCGCTCGATTCCGGGCCTGTTCTGGGGCCTGTTCAGGGCGATGCGCCCGCGGCAGTTCACCAAGAACGGCCTCATTCTCGTCGCGCTCTTTTTTACCGTGAACGAATGGTGGGATCCGGATGAGCTTGGCGACGTTGCGAAGATCATCGGCACCAACCTTGCCGCACTGGGGATCTTCACCCTCGTAACAAGTTCGGTATACCTTCTGAACGATGTCGCGGACATTGAGCGCGACCGTGCGCACCCGCGCAAACGCAATCGGCCCATCGCTTCGGGCCTTATTCCTGTGCCGCTGGCGGTCGGAGCCGGACTCGTCTTCGCCGCCGGCGGCATTGTTTTGGCGTACGTACTGAACACGGATTTCGGGCTCGCCGCCACGGCATATCTCGGCCTGATGGTGGGGTATAACCTCTTCCTCAAGCATCAGGTGATCTTGGACGTGATGGCGATCTCGGCCGGATTCGTGATTCGCGCGGTGGCCGGTTCGATCGCGATCGACGGGATAGAGATCGGCGGCAAGACGCTCGACCTAACGATCTCACCGTGGCTCTACATCGTTACCGCGCTGGGAGCGCTCTTCATCGCGATTGCCAAGCGGCGGGCAGAGATCGTCCACGCCGGCGATAGCGCTGAGGCGCAGCGCTCGATACTGGCCGACTACTCAGTGGACTTTCTCGACATGATGATCGCCATGGTGACACCGGCCGTCCTCGTGGCATACTCGCTCTATACCTTCGGCGGCGCGCTTTCGGGCGCCAACATACCGGACAACAACTCGATGATGCTCACCATCCCGTTCGTCGCGTACGGGCTGTTCCGCTATCTCTATCTGATCTATGTGAGGCCGTCGACTCCGGAGACGCCGGAGGAGATTCTCCTCACGGACATGCCGATCTTGCTCAACATTCTGGCGTGGCTGTTCACGGCTTCCGTAATACTGCTGGTCAGCGACTAGCGCGAGCTAGTAATCTCACATCGGACCGTCAGATCGCGATGGGGTCACGCGGGCCTGGTTAACAGCCCACCAGGCAAGACTTGAAGACTCGGGGATAGCCAGTTGCCCGGTAGAGAAGATTTCTGGAACATCGGCTACCCGCTGTTCGGCGCGCTCATCTACACGACGATGCTCATCGCGACCGTTGCGATTGCCTACGGCCTGTATCGGCGCTCGCGTATGTGGCGGGTCGGCAAGGCTGAGCCGGAGCTAGGACCGTGGAGGCCTCGGCTCGCCGGGTTCTTCAGAGCGGCTGCATTCGACATCGCCGCCCACCGGAAGTTCACCCGCAGCCGGGAGTGGTACCCCGGCATCATGCACATCTCGATCTTCTGGGGCTTCACGATGCTCTTCATCGCCACGACGCTGGGGGCCGTCGAGTTCAATTTCGAAAAAATCTTCGGCGTCGAATTCCCCACGACCCGTTTCAGGGTTCAAACCGGGTTCGTCTGGGACATATTCGGCGGCCTCCTCGCGACGATCGGCATCACCATGGCCGCGTACCGGCGCTTCATCTGGAGGCCGACCCGCCTGAACACTTTTCTGGACGACGGGTTTTCACTGGGGATCATGTTGGTTTTGCTCTTCACGGGCTTCTTCCTGGAGGGCATGCGGATCGGTTCAACGGAGCTGAATCCGCTGGACCCGCGCTACAACCCGGGCAGCGCCTTCTGGTCGCCCGTCGGCTGGCTGTTCGCGAAGACGCTCGGCGGCCTCGGCATGGGCCCGGGAACGATGGAAACGACCCACCAGGCGCTCTGGTGGTCGCATGCGGCGATCTACACCGCGTGGGTGGTCTACATCGGCGTCGGCTTCAGCAAGATGATGCACATCATCATTGCGCCGGCCAACGTGTTGCTGAAGCCCGCCCGGCCGCGCGGCGCGCTCGCTCCCATGGGCGACTTCGAGACGCTGGAGACGTTTGGCGCCAAAGATTTGCCGGACTTCACCTGGAACCAGATCCTCAACTTCGACGCCTGCACGAACTGCGGCCGCTGCCAGGACAACTGCCCGGCATGGCTGAGCGGCAAATCGCTCTCGCCCCGCAAAGTCATCCAGGACCTGAAGGGGTACATGGAGGTACGTGCGCCGGAGATATTCGCGACGCCTGCCGGCGAGCCTCCGCCCGACCCTTCCATGTCGATGGTTTCCGAGGTGGTCGGAGAGGACGAGCTGTGGGCCTGCACGTCCTGCGCGGCGTGCGTGGAAGCCTGTCCCGTGGGCATCAATCACATCGACACGATCGTCGACATGCGCCGCTACCTCGCCATGGAAGAGGCGCGGGTGCCCGCGACGGCGCAGTCGGCGCTCGAGAACCTGGAGCAGCGCGGCCACCCCTGGCGCGGCACGACGATGACGCGCACGGACTGGATGGAGGGCCTCGACATCCCGACGATGGCGACCAACCCGGATGCCGAGGTGCTCTTCTGGGTCGGCTGCACCGGCGCGCTGAACGAGCGGAACGCAAAGGTGACACGGTCGATGGCGAACGTGCTGAAGAAGGCCGGGGTGAACTTTGCGGTGCTTGGCAACGAGGAGACGTGCTCGGGCGACCCGGCCCGGCGGCTCGGCAATGAGTACCTGTTCCAGATCCTGGCGTCGCAGAACATCGAGACGTTCAACCGGTACGGCATCAAGAAGATCGTCACGACCTGCCCGCACTGCTTCAACACGATGCTGAACGAGTACCCGCAGCTAGGCGCGGAGATCGAAGTCCATCACTATGCAGATTTTATAGACGGCCTGATGCGGGAAAACCGTATGCCTGCATTTGCGACCATCTCAGGCTCCGATGACGGGGCGCCAGGCAAGGTGACGTATCACGACTCGTGCTTCCTGGGCCGCCACAACGGCATATATGACGCGCCGCGCAGGATTGCGGAGTCGGTGCCGGGGCTGGAAGTGATCGAGATGGAGCGCCGCTGCGAGCGCGGCTTCTGCTGCGGCGCCGGCGGCGGGCGGATGTGGCAGGAAGAGACCGAGGGGAAACGCGTCAATCACATCCGCACGGAGCATTTTCTCGACACGCCCGGCGACACCGTGGCGGTCTCCTGCCCGTTCTGCCTTCAGATGTTCGACGAAGGCATCTCCGCCAAAGGGCTGGAGGGCACGAAGCAGGCGAAGGACTTGATCGAGCTTGTGGACGAGGCGCTATCTGAGTAGGGGCGCATGGCCCCCCTCTCCCTTGAGGAGGGTCGTCCATAATTATTTAATTGTGCTTATGGCGCGTCTGGTCCAGGTGTCGCTGTAATGCGGTTTAGCATCCCTGCGGGTTTTATCTACTCTCTGAAACTGCGCCGTCACCGACCGCTGAATTGAGTTGCGCAACTAACTTCTCACGCCGGTCGGAAGTAGTGAATGCGTGCTCGACAGCCGTTCTGGTCACATTTAGTAACTCGACTTTGCTTAGTCCGAGCTGGTGGGCGATTTCGTACTCTCTCGCGATGTCGGTGCAGAAACGCACGGGGTTGTCGGTGTTGAGGGTGATTGGAATACCCGACTCGATGAACTCGAAAACCGGATGTGCTTCGTAACTTTCGACTGCTCCAAGGATCACATTGGAGGAGAGGCAACATTCGATGGCTACCCCTGACTCTGCGACCAGATCGAGCAGTCGTTGATCTGCCGCAGCGAATACCGCATGTCCAAGTCGTTTGACGCCGGGTGTTTTGAGTGCCGCTTCGAGGTTCGCAGTGGCGAATTCACCTGCGTGAATCGTGATGCCCAATCCTGAATCGGCGAGTCGTTCGGCCCATGAGTATGTCGCAGTCCAATCTGCATCACGATCGTACGGTTGCGGAATGAAGTCGACACCCGCCAGTCCCTCAGCCGCAGCCCTCAAACAGCCTTCGACCAGTCGTTCTGTCTCTACCGAGTCTGGCCCAACAAACAGCGTCGCCAGCGGCTCTGCCACAAAGTCGGGATGATCGGCTCTTACTGTTTCTTCCGCCTCGCGAAATAACTCGATGAATTCTGGTCTGAGGACGGTTTGTCGACCGAACCTCACTTCGGTGTAAATCGCGCCAGCGTTGGCCTCTTCTCGCAGCACATCGATGACACGAGCCAAAAAGTTTCGTGGTTTCGCATCTTCGTCGGCAGTAATCAGACCGCTCGTGAGTTTTTCGAGGCGAGGCATGCCCGCTGGCGTTTCGAGCA
>JADFHP010000148.1 GCA_022567135.1 Chloroflexota bacterium | reverse complement strand
ACGGGCCATCTGCTGCGTGTGGCGAACGAAGGGTCCATCGCTGAGATCGCGGCGGCGCTGCTGCCGTGCCAGTGGGGGTACGACGATATCGGGCGCGCGCTGGCTTCGGGCTTGGCGCCGGACGGCTCCCTGCATCGTCGGTGGATCGAGGGGTATAACGCGCCGGAGTACCAGGCGGTGACGGCGTGGCTCAGAGGTTTTGTGGACAGGTTGGCCGAAGACGCGGATGCCGAGACGCGGGATCGGATGCGGGAGTTGTTTGAGGGGGGGGTGCGGCAGGAGTTTGCCTTCTGGCAGGCGGCCTGGCAGACCGGGTAGGCCAGATGGTGATCTGGACTTACTCGGAGAATGATGCGTTGCAGGCCGGAGCGGAAGCGATATGCCCCCGGAGGCTGAGATCCTCGGGTCGCGGGTCGCCCAGGGATGACATGGAGTTGGCGCGGTAGTCAGGTTTTCGTCGTTCGGGTGACGAAGACGGGCCACGAGAACGAATAGTCTTCCCGTGGCCCTTCGGCGCGGTTGATCTGGAACGCCTCTATCACCGGCTCCGGGGCATTCCGCCAGGTATCTATGATTGCCTCGAGGTCGGTGTCTGAAACGCCGGTGCGGGCGGACCAGTCGCGGACGTTCATATGGACGTGGGTGGTGGCTTCGAAGTTCTGGTTGAAGCCCGCTTCGGCCAGCAGCGCCCGCCATTCTGAGTGCTTGAGGTCGCGAACGTGTGTGCGGTCCCGGCGCTGTTCCATGTCGTTCATCCAGGCATCGAGGTCGTCGTCTTCGGGTGCGGACGTATCGGCAAGAATGAACGTACCACCGGGTTTCACGGCGCGCGCGACCTCGTCGAGAAAGTCTGTGACACTGGGGAAGTGGTGCGGCGCGGTGCGGCAGGTGATGAGGTCGGCCGCGGCATCGTCAACGGGCAGTGCGTCGGCGTATGCGGCGAGGGCCTCCACGTTGTCGAGCCCGCGCTCTTTCGCTATTCGCCGGACCTGTTCCAGCATTCCTTCCGCGGGGTCGGTTGCGATGACCAGGTCGCAGTATGGCGCGACTTCGAACGCCGTAAATCCGGGGCCTGTCGCAACGTCGATAGCGAGTTTGTAGTGGGCGACGGACGCTAGTTCACCGATCAGTTTCAGGCTTTCGGCTGAGAAGTGGGCGGCCGCGGATGCGAAACCGGCCGCGTGTTCGCTGAACTGCGCTGCGGTCTCTTCCTGTCGTGTTGGCCTGGAGGTCGGTTCGGTCAATTGAGCTTTCGTCGCCTGGGAGGCCGGCGTCCCCGTGATCAGGGGCCGTCGTGTGGCCGATCTGGTCGAGCGATCATGATAATCTGCGCCCACCCTGACTGCCCAGCATCGGCGGCATTAGTGGGAGCCGATAGAAGATGCCTCTGAATCCGCGTCCTGAGCCGTTTTCCACCTTTGTGGTGGGCAGTCTGCCGCGTCCGCAGTGGGTCCGCGACGTGATTATGGACCGCAAGGGCGGCCAGATAAGTTACGAGGCAGCGGACCGCGAACTGGACTCCGCGGTGCCGTCGGCGATACGGCTGCAGGAGCGTGCCGGGCTCGATTATTTGTCAGACGGTGAGTGGCGGCGCGAGAGCTATGTGAAGGTGTTCACCGAGCATGTGTCGGGGTTCGAGTTGGACCGAATGGCGCAACGGATTGGAAACCTTGCAGATCCAGTCGTTACGGACAAGATCGAGCAGACGGGCGATATCGCGGTGGATGCGGCCGGCTTCCTGCGTCGTGAGACCGACAGGAAGACTATCGTGGCGGTGCCTTCGCCATACATCCTGGGCTGGCGGATGTGGCGGGAAGATCTCTCTTCCGGGGCGTATCCGACGCGCGAGGAGTTCATGGAGGCGTGCATCCCGATACTGCGCGCTGAGATAGCGAAATTGGCTGCGATCGGCATCGACCATATTCAGATTGACGAACCGTGGCTGCTGGAGATGGCTGATCCGAACCATCGCGAGCGTCTGGGCGTTGACGATCTAGCCTATGAGATCGATCTGTGTGTGCGGACGGTGAACGCGGCGCTCGAGGGGAGTGGCGGAATCGAGACGTCGATGCATCTGTGCCACGGTCATTTCGACCGGATTCGGGCGACGGAGGGCGGCTACGAGCCGATCATCGAGGCACTGGGTGATATTAATGTTGGCCGATTCGCGATGGAGTTCGCGGCGCCTCAATCGCATGGGATAGAGTCACTATCCCTGTTCCCGTCCGGCAAAGTACTGGGGCTGGGTGTGATCGATCACTGTGATTCCGTCGTGGAAACGCCTGATGTGGTGGTTGAGCGGGCGGAAGCTGCGTTGAAGTATGTGGATGCGAAGAACATGACGATCAATCCTGACTGCGGTTTTTCTCCGGGCGCGCAAAATCCGATGGACCTGGACGAGGCATATGTAAAGTTGACTGCGATGTGCGAGGGTGCGGCGATACTTCGGGAACGGCACGGCACCGGGTAACCGGATATCCGGGCAATAGCGGGAGGCGGTGTGATGGCTGCTCAGGCGTATGTGTTGATTGAGGCGACGGCGGGCAAAGGAAACGATATCGTCACGACGTTGCGCGCAATGCCGCGCACGATTCAGGTAGACAGAGTGACGGGGCCCTACGACGTGATTTGCATATTGGAACTCGATTCACTTGACGATCTGGGAGCCGCGGTGCGGGAAGAGATCCATTCGATAGACGGGATTGTCCGGACGACCAGTTGCGCAGTCGCTCGGCCGACATCGGAGTAGCCGGATAGTGGAGAGGCTACTACTGGTATTCGCCGCGGGGGGTCTTGGCGCGCTGGCGCGCTACGGCCTCACGACTGTGGTGCATCGAGGCACCGACGGGAATTTCCCTTGGGGCATATTGCTCGTTAACGCGACGGGATGCCTGTTTTTCGGGCTCGTCTATTCGCTGGTCGAAGACCGGGGCTACTTCTCTCCTGATGCGCGCGTCGTTATCTTGATTGGCTTTGCCGGCGCGTTCACTACGTTTTCAACTTTTGCGTTTGATACGACTCAGTTGGCGCGTTCCGGGGACTGGCTTTATGCGGTCGGCAACCTTGCGTTGAACAACGTGGTTGGGATCGGGATGATCGTGGCCGGATTCGGGCTGGCGCGGATCCCCTGGGCAGTGGTGGTAGACTCGACGGGATGAGCCGCCAACCGGGGCGGAGCGCAGACGGGGCGTGTGATGGAACATGCCCATTAGCTACAGGCTGGAAGGGGCAGGAATCATGCGGGTATTTATCTCTGTGATGACAGTTACGCCCCTCGCCGAGGTCTGCGAGGCGTCCGAGTAGGACGCTGCAGCGGCACGGTAAGTGCTGCTGGATTCCATAACGAAGCCAATCTGATCTGAGCGAACGGGCTCGACCCGTCTGTTTGCGCGCCATTTATTCGCGACTGCGAGCCGCCGGGGCATCCTGGATCTGAACGATATGGGGATTCTTACTTGTTGAATTTTCTGCCAGATCCTCCTGAGGGAGTTCAGGTTTGAGCGAGAAAGCAAGTCATGAAGACGTGGTCAGAATTGATGGGACGAACGAGAGGCTCAACAGAGAAGCGGCAGAGCTCATGGATCTGTGCAACCGGCATGAGGGGCTGAATTTGCCGCTTGTGCTGAAGGAGCCGGCCGAGCAGTTTGTTTACTACTCAGGAAAGACGCTGATCGGCTATTTCGAGCTTGTTGCAGCGGGTGGTCCGGAGATGGAAGGAAGTGGGATCGTGCATCTTGATCATCGCCGGGAGGGCGTCGGCCGTGCGCTGATCGAGGCGGTGCGGGCCGATTGCCGGGAGTGTGGCCGGGCGGGATTTCTGTTCGTTTGTGACGAGGCCGGGAGCGCCGGCCGGCCGTTCGCGTTGGCGATCGGGGCGGAGTATCAGATGTCGGAGTATCTGCTGGAGCTGGACGTCGATCGGCGCCCTGCATCACCGGGTGGACCGTTGTCGATACGCGAGGCGACCCTGGACGATGTAGATGACGTCATCCGAATTGGGATGCGGGGATTCGGGGAGGACGAAGAAAAAACCGAGTTCCGGCGGCGAAGGACAAGGGAGTGGCTCAATGAGCCGCTCCGTGTGGTCTACGTCGCGGAGTTTGAGGGCGAGCCGGTGGGAACTGCAACGCTGTTTCTCGCTCCCGACTCAACCGATGGTTTCATCAACGCGCTGGCGGTGTTGCCGGAGTACCAGGGACGCGGATACGGCAGGCAGATCCTCTCCGAAGCTGTCGGCGGCCTCATCGCGCGGGGACGTGAGCGGGTGAAGATCGAGGTGCAGACCGATAACGAGGGCGCGCTGGGTCTGTACGAGTCGGTCGGGTTCGAGCGGTCGGTGACTTATGCGTACTACCGGGTGGACGCGGGCGAAGTATGATCGCGACTCGGCGTGATGCTTTTGGAGAGCAGGAGGCGGGGGATTGGTAACGGGATTCAATCACACGGGGCTCGTTGTGGACGACATCGAGAGGATGGTGAGTTTTTACTGCGATGATCTGGGACTTGAAGAGCTGAACCGGGTGGAGTCGAATGCTCCGCCGGAGGGTAATCACACGGGAATTCCGGGGTCCCGGCGGACACTGGTATTCGTCGGATTCGAGGATGGTCACAAGATCGAATTGGTGAAGTACCACGAGCCGGAATCTACGGATGGCCATCAGGAGATCCCTGAGCTGGGTACGGCGCATATCTGCTTCAACGTGGATGATCTGGAGAAAACCCATTCGGAGTTATCAGCCCGCGGGGTCCGGTTCGTGACGGCGCCGCTGTTCAGGGAGACCGAGGGTGGCGGACGGCACGGGATCGTCTACGCGCAGGACCCGGAGGGCAACTGGCTCGAGTTCATAGAGTAAGCAGGGTGTCCCGTGCAGCCATATCGGGAATGGGCCGTTTGCGGCTAGCGCGAGCGATTGGCAGGGGCGGTGCTAGATGTTCGCTGTGCCGTTGGCCCAGGCTTTGATCAGGTGGTGGGCTATGGCGATGGGGCCGGGGATGTTCACGCCTTCGAGCCTGTCTTCGAGGGCGAGTTTTACTTCGTCTCTGGTGAACCACCGGACATCGGACATTTCGCCGTCGTCGACCACGATGTCCTCTGTGATGGCTTCTGCGTGGCAGCCGATCATGAGTGAGGCAGGGAACGGCCACGGCTGGGACGAGTGGTACGTGACCTTGCCGACCTCGAGGCCTGATTCCTCACGCACTTCTCGCCGGACGCCATCTTCGATCGACTCGCCCTGGTCCATGAAACCTGCGAGGCACGAGTAGAAGGTCGTGGTCGAGCGGGCGACTGTCTGGCCCATCACGCACCTGTCGCCGCGGTAGACAAGCATGATTGCGACGGGGTCGGTTCGAGGGAAGTGCTGGGCGTCGCAGTTCGGGCACTGGCGCATGTGACCGCCCCGCTGACTCTGGGACTCGGTTCCGCAGGCCGAGCAGTATCGGTGCCGGGAATGCCAGTTCAGATTCGATCGCGCCTGCGCGAGGATTCCCGTCTGGTCGCCCGGAATATCGGCGGCGGCCGAGCGGCCGTCTTCGAACGTTGCACCCGGCGCCAGGGCCGCGATCTGTGAGGGGTCTTCGACGACTGATATGTCGACGGCGAAGTGGGGGTTGCGATCTTCGTCGAACCCCAGGAATTTGGGCCCGCCGGCTTCCGGGGGCAGATCATCGAGAAACTCGTGAGAGAGCCAGGCGAGCTCGGCGTGCGGGTTGCGTCGGGCGCTGCGGCGAATCAGGGGCATCAGCTCGTGGAACGGCAGAATCCGCACGTTGTCCTGTCGCATCATTCGCTTAATCAGCTCATCATCCCTGCGTTCGCGATCGCCTCGGTCCAGTGGGTTTCCGGCGAAGATATGGGTGTAGGACAAATGCTGAGTCTCCGGTGTATGCGCCAAAATTCGCGCCAGGGGTTTTCAGTGCGACACTCTATCAATTGCAGGGGCAAGGCCGAGTGCACCATTTCCCGCGGGACCGACTATAACGATCGAAGCGCAGTATCCGGCGGGCAGAGGCGGAGCGGGTGATCGGTTAGCGGGCGTCCAGCAGAATGCGCTCGAAGACCTCGAGGGCTTTTTCTGCGAAGAGGTCCATGTTGGTTACCCGGTCTGTGAGGCCTGTTTCCAGGGTTTCGGCGTGTTCGGTCGATGGGCCGGCGACGGCGATGCAGGTGTGGCCTGCGGAGTCGCCGTAGCTGTTGCCGGTGGGGCCGGCCGCGCCGGTTTCGCTGAGGCCCCATGTGGTGCTGAGGCGCGCACGGATGGTCGATGCGGTGAGCAGGGCGTACGGCTCGCTTGCAGAGCGCATGCCGGGGTGGTCATCGAGACTGATCTCCAGCATCGATTCACGTGCGGTGTGCGTGTAGAGCACGGCGCCGCCCACGAAGTATGCTGACGCGCCGG
>JADFHP010000147.1 GCA_022567135.1 Chloroflexota bacterium | reverse complement strand
ATAGGGTGCTGGCGGGTGTTCGTGGTGTTCGGTGTGTGCGGCATTGGTTATGTATGAAGATTCGATAGAGATCATCCCGCTTACGGCGTTGCCGGAGGTAGAGGAAGGGGCCGATCTCGGCATGCTCCTGCTAGGGGCCGCGCCCCCGAGTGGATTTTTGCCCGGGGATCTGGTGGTTGTGGCGCAAAAGGTGGTGTCGAAGGCGGAGGGAGCGGTGGTGGACCTCAGAGCGGTATCGCCATCGCAGCGGGCGCGCGAGATTGCAGGCGCGTCCGGGAAGGATCCCCGGCTGGTCGAGGTTATTTTGCAACAGGCCCGCCGGATAGTGAAATTCGAGCGCGGGGTGCTGATTACCGAGACCCATCACGGGTTGGTGTGCGCAAATTCCGGGGTTGACGCCTCCAATGTTCCGGGGGATGAGCGCGTTTCTGTGCTGCCGGTTGATCCGGACGGGTCTGCGCGGGCGATCAGGAAGGTGCTGGAGCAGTCCGCGGGCGGCCCGGTCGGGGTGATTATTTCGGACTCGTTCAACCGGCCCTGGCGGGAGGGGAGCATTAACGTGGCGATTGGCGTCTCCGGATTCAGGCCGTTGCTGGACCGCCGTGGCGAGTCGGACGACTATGGCCGGCCGCTGCGGGCGACGGTGGTGAGCGTGGCGGATGAGATTGCGTCGGCGGCGCAGCTGGTGATCGGGGAGACGGGACGGCGGCCGGCCGCGATCGTCAGGGGCTACTCGTACGAGTCGTCAGACGGGTCCGCGTCGGAACTGATGCGTGATCCTGCGACTGATCTTTTCCGGTAGGCCTGTTTCGCCAGGCGCTACGGGCGGGTTTTTCTTGCGGCGCCGCTGTTTGCTCTGGCATTCGCGGCCGGGCGGTTTTTTGGCGGCTGATTTTCCGGGACGTGTTTCCGCCTGTTGTCCCAGTAGGACATCTCAACGGAGTTATGGAACTCTCTGGTTGCGCCGCAATCTGCGCAGGTGCCGAGGCTGGTGGGGCCGTTTGGGGGTTCAATGGACCATATGTGAACGCAAATCTTCTTGCGCGCACGCCGTTTAGCCGGTTGAGCGGGCGCGCCAACGTGATTTTTGCGGGGCATTCTCGAATCCTGCCGATGTTTTTACGGTTTGGGCGGGATGGGTGTGCTCACCAGTTGGCGATAGCGGTCGGTGGACGTTGGAACCGGCGAACGTACCGTGGGTGGCTGTGATTCAACATTGACAATAAAAGCGCGCTGTACCTACCATTTTGGTACGAATCGCATCCGCGATTGGACGCCTGCGATTAGAGAATCGATCAACACGCCGAAATTCGAGACATTGCAGAAAACCCGGAATCACATTCTTCAGCTCGTCCAGTCGCGCCAGGGTGAAACAGTGGCGGGGCTCGCGCGCGAGTTAGGGCTTGCGCCGGCGACGGTCCGGCGTCACATGGACATTCTTCAGCGCGACGGACTCCTCACATATGAAGAGGTCCGGCATGGAACGGGCCGTCCGGAGCACCTGTTCAGCCTGACGGACTCCGGCCATGAGGAACTCCCGAAGAACTACGACGCGCTTCTTTCCGAGCTTGTATCAGAAATGGCGTCGTTATCTGAGGAAGAGACTTCGGGTCGCAGCGGTGAAGAGCTGGTTGAGTTTGCGTTTGCGAATGTTGCGCGCCGCGCCGCGGAGCCCTATATCAAAGAAAAGGGCTCAGACCCGATTGAGGCGCTCCGCCAGCTTTTGACCGACCATGATTTCGCGCCGGAGCTTGAAGTCATGGAGAGCGGCATTCGCATCACCCTCAATAACTGTCCATTCAGATCGGCTGTGAAAGACAATCCCACAATCTGCTCATTTGATACAGGCCTAATCTCGGGGGTACTCAAGTCGGAGGCGCGCAGAGAGGCGTGTATCCGAAATGGCGACCAGTGCTGTTCTTACGTCGTTGCAGATGTGCGAATTCCGGTGGGCGGTCGCTCCTAGTCAGATACATCTGACTATGTGGGGATTGGGACGTTGTTGGCCATCTCGTGCGCGGGATGCCCCCGGAACCTGAGATCCTTCGGGAGACCTCAGGATGACACGAAGTGGGCACGCCCGAGGCTGATCCGCCCCGCCGGGGGGACGGGGCCGTGGGCTGAGGCTGGCTTGGCGACCCGGTTGACACCTTGGATCGGTTCGTTAGAATTTCGGATGGTTCGATTTAATCGAGCGCTTGCCCGGTGTTCCGACGTGCTCAGAGCACGTCGGAACTAAAAGGGAAAGCGGTGAAAAACCGCTGCGGTCGCGCCACTGTGACCGGAGGGCGCTTCGCCATAGTGCCACTGTCCCGATCTATCGGGATGGGAAGGCGGCGAAGCGCCGATGTCCGGAAGCCAGGAGACCTGCCGGCAGGCTTGAGAACCGGCTCCCCGCGTCAGGGAGCATCTCGGGTCTCCGGGATTTGCGGCGATTTCGAGTATGCGTCGCGTTCCCAGGGCTTCCCAGACCCCTGACCGGCCGCCGGGCAGGGGTTTTTTGTTGGAACGAACGGACAGGGTAGTTCAGGCCGGCGCCACGAGCGGGCGCTCGGTGCCACGCAGGCTGCTGACCGGCGCTGTGGGCCTTGGCATGCTGTTGATGGCGCTGGTGGTGGTTGCGGCATCGGTCGGGCCCCTGGACATCTCGCTCGTACACTCGCTCTCCGCACTGCTGGAGGCGGTGGGGCTGGCCGACTCATCGGCCAGCGATACAGAGCAGGTGGTGATCGAGCGCATACGGCTGCCGCGAATCGTGCTGGCGATGTCGGTCGGGGCGGCGCTGGGGACTGCCGGCGCAACGATGCAGGCCCTGTTCCGGAACCCGCTTGCAGATCCGGGAATCATCGGCGTCTCATCCGGCGGAGCACTGGGCGCTGTGATTGCGATCAGCATCGGCGCGCAGGCGGCATCGAGCCTGTTGCTGCCCGCGTTCGCGTTCGGCGGCGCGCTTGGCGCGACAGCGTTGGTATACGGGATTGCGTCGAGCGGCGGACGGGTGTCGATGGCCACGCTGATTCTGGCGGGCGTCGCCATCAGCGCGTTGTTCGGCGCAGTCGTCTCGGCGATCATCACATTCACCACGAACAGCGAGTTGCAGCGGGCGATCATCTTCTGGCTGGCCGGCGGATTCGATTCGACGGGCTGGGACGACGTTCGGCTGGCGCTGCCGCCCATCGGCGCCGGAATCCTGGTGGTGCTGGTCTACTCGCGAGACCTGAACCTGCTTTCGCTCGGCGACGACGAGGCGTCTTCGCTCGGAGTGCGCACGACGCTTACGCGGGTGACTCTGATGGTGGGAGCGACGCTGGCGACGGGCGCGGCGGTGGCGTTTAGCGGGACGATCGCGTTCGTGGGCCTCGTAGTGCCGCACGTCCTGAGATTGATTCTCGGCCCTGACAACCGCGTGCTTCTGCCGCTCAGCGCGATTGGCGGGGCCGTGTTCATGCTTGCCGCCGACACGATTGCGAGGACCGTGGCTTCGCCAGCTGAGTTGCGCGTCGGCATTATCACGGCGTTCGTCGGCGCGCCGTTTTTCATTTTGCTTCTGATCAAGAACAGGGCGCGTGCGGAGTCGTTATGACCCGTTGTGCCTAGAAGGGCTGGCGCGTGTGCGATTAGTTATCAAGAGGGATCTGGAGATACGGGCCAATGAATAATCTGGGGACCAATCGACCGGGAACGTGGTTTTTGCCGACGATTCTGGCTGTGCTGACCGTTCTGGCGGTCGCGTGTGGAACCGATGAACCCGTCGCGCCAGCGGCTCTTGCGCCTACCCCGGTGATCAACGTTCCGACGCCGAATCCGTGGGCGATTTCCGGGATCGTGGACCCCGAGAACTTTGGCTGGCCGCGCGAGCTTGAGTTCGATGGCGAGCGGGTGACGATTGCCGGGCCGCCTGAACGGCTGCACACGCTATCGCTTGGCCATGACGAGATCATCGTGGCGCTGGTTGGCGCGGAGACAATTGTCGGCATAGGCAGTTTCACCGCCAACGAGACGTATTCGAACGTTGCGCTGGCTGTCGCGGGTCTTCCGAAGGTGAGGCGTGATCCTGAGGAAGTTGTGGCGCTTGACCCGGATCTGGTCATCGCCAGCAAGTTCACGAAGCAGAACCTGGTCGATTCGATCAGAGGCGCGGGGATTACTGTGGTCAGAACGGCGCTTGAAAGCTCCGCAGAGGGCCACGAGACGAATATCCGAGTTCTTGCCTACATGTTGGGTGCAGAGGCCGCTGCGGAGGTCCTGATAGCCGATATCCAGGGCCGCATCGAGTTTATACAGGGCAAGACGGGCAGAGTTGGCGGTGACCGGCCGACTGTGCTTTCAATTGCCAGGTTCTCGGACTCGATCAGCGCTGCCGGGGCAGACTCGACCGAGGGCGGCATTATTGAGCAGGCCGGCGGTGTGAACGCCGCGGCCGAGGCGGGCCTTGATGGGCATGAGACGGTCTCCCTGGAGAGCATAGTGGCGATGAATCCTGACCTGATCGTGATCACGCAGCCTGATCCTGGGGCGAGTGAGCTGCGTGACGAGCTACTTGGCGAGCCGGCGCTGGCGGGAGTGCCTGCCATAGCTGACGGGCGGGTGATTATTGGCGACCCGCGGTTCTTCACGACGCTGTCGCACTGGAACGTGCGGGGTATAGAGGAGCTTGCGGCGCAGTTGTATCCAGAAGTGTTTGCCGGTGTTGAGTTCAAGGACTTTGATTAGGCGATGACGCTCCCTGCGACTTCCCCTGCGCTTTCGGGCGCTGGCGATAGGCAAGCGGCTGGCGCCGGGGTCTATCTTGGCGTCGATCAACTGCGCGTCACGCTGGGCGGGAATGCCGTCCTGCGGGGTGTTTCGTTGGAAGTAAGCCGCGGTGAGTTCGTTGCGGTGATCGGACCCAACGGATCGGGGAAGACGACCCTGCTCAGGGCGCTGGCGGGGCTGATCAAGGCCAACGGCGGGCGAATTGTGATTGGCGGTGTGGATGCGGCTGGACTGTCGGCGCGGGTGCGGGCGCGATCGGTTGCCTATCTGCCGCAGTCGTCTTCCAGCGGATATTCGTTCACGGCGTTCGAGGTGGCCTTGATGGGCCGTTATCCAAGCCTGGGCAGGTTCCAACTGGAGACGCAGGCGGACCGTGAAATCGCGTATCGGGCGCTGGAGCGTACGGAGGCGGCGCAGTTTGCCGACCGTCGAATCGGCGAGCTTTCGGGCGGCGAGCGGCAGCGGGTGTTGATGGCCCGGACGCTTGCTCAGCAGCCGGAGCTGCTGTTGCTCGACGAGCCGACGTCGAATCTCGATCTGAAGCATCAGCTGTCCCTGATGGCACTCGTGCGGGGCGAGGTGGCGAACGGGCTGGCCGCGGTGGCCGTCCTTCACGATCTGTCGCTTGCGGCGCGCTTCGCCGACCGGCTGGTGTTGTTGAAGGATGGTGTCGTGATGGCGGACGGGTCGCCGGGGAGCGTGCTTACGCCTGCGAACCTGCGTGAGGCGTTCGAGGTGGACGCGACGGTATCGTCGGATCCGCTAACAGGCCGTCCGAGGGTTAATCTGACGGGCCCGGCGGGTGCAGGGGGGACAGGCCCGGACGGGTCGTCCGGAGGGACGGTTCACCTGATCTGCGGCGCCGGGTCGGGTCGGTTCCTGATGCAGACACTGGTATCGGCGGGCTACGAGGTGACGGTGGGGCAACTTGGCGAGGGTGACACGGACCGTGAGGCAGCCGATTACCTTGGGGTCCGGTATGTCGAAACCTCGCCGTTCTCGCCGGCCGGCGAGGTGGAGCGGGAGGCCCACGAGGCCCTTGTGGCGGCTGCTGATCTGGTGATCGTTTGCGATATGCCGGTTGGGCCGAACAATCTGTCGAACCTTGAAGCTGCGGCGGGCGCCGGGAGGCTGATACTGGTTGAGGACAGGCTATTCGGCGGGCGGGACTACACGGGCGGCCGGGCAGGCGGTATTTACCAGGGGCTATGCGATCGCGGGCTGCGCCTGTCTGCACGGGACGTGCTGGCGGGAGTCGACCATATTTTCATGGAGGGGAAGTCATGACTGGGGCGAACAGGCGGCCGCGACCGAAAGAGGGTGCGCCGGGGCGGGTGCGCAAGGGCCTGGTGATCGTGAACACGGGCGATGGCAAGGGCAAGAGCACGGCGGCGTTCGGACTGATGACGCGCGCCTGGGGCCGTGGCATGAAGGTCACGGTGATCCAGTTCATCAAGCAGCCGAAGGGGCAGTACGGCGAGTTGCTGGCTGCCGAGAAGATGGGAATCGAGATCACGCCGACGGGGAAGGGATTTACCTGGGAGTCGGAAGATCTCGCCGATGACGCGTCGGCGGCGCGTGCGGGCTGGAAGCTGGCATCCGAGCGGATTCTGTCGGGCAAATATGACGTGGTGATTCTTGACGAGTTGACCTA
>JADFHP010000146.1 GCA_022567135.1 Chloroflexota bacterium | reverse complement strand
CCAAGCTCCGAACGCGAGTGACTCGACAGTGGTACGCTTCGACAGAATCTCGACGCTAATGGAGGAGGGCGCGGGTCGGGTTGACCCTGCATTTCTGGCCTCATGCTTCAGCGATCACGCCACGCTTGAGGAAACGGGTTAGTCTATCTGCGCGCACGGTCACAAGAAAAACTCTGGTGGCAACGGGCGAGGAGGCACGGTTAGCTCTGAGATTATTCAGCCATCAAAGGGCATCATGCATTACTGCTACGGCTGGCCGTGCGGCGGCTCGGTTGACTATCCCGATGAGCAGGTGTATCAAGACCGTTCCTGGGGTCAGTACCTTTCGTTCCGACTGGAAGACCTCGAACCCGGCGAGTACGTCACAGTCGATGGCAGGCTGACTCCGCTGGCCGTTCGCTACCTTGCGCAAGCTAGCGGAAAATATGCGCTGCTTTCAAGCAGTGCTGGTATTACTACTCAAATAGTCGCCGGAGATGTTGGCTGCCCTGGCGCACATGAATGATTTCAACGCCAGCGTCAATAGGACGGTAGATAATGACGTAGCGCGTGTTGGGTACGGCAAAACTGCGGTGCTCGAGGCCAAATTCAGGGCGGGCACGTCCCATGTACGGATTATCTGCAAGGCGATCGATAAAGCGGAGTGCATTGGCAGGGCTGCCTTGAGCAATATAGTCGTGAATCTGCTGTAAGTCAGAACGAGCGTCGGGCGTAAATTCGCAACGGTTCACTGCTTCTGTTTGGCAATAGCAGCATTGCGTTGCCGCAGTTCGTCAAATACCTCGCTTGCAGGAATAAGCTGGCCAGCATCGGCTTGTTCCGTGCCTCTCTTCACTTTGAGGCGCATGTCGGCTAGTTCACGCTCAAGCTCCTCGTCATGTTCGTCAAGTAACTCAAGGGCCTTTGCGATCACATCATCAGGCGAATGGTATATACCAGACTCAACCTTACGTTTGATGTGTTCCCCGTGCTGCTCATTAATTGAGATATTCATACCTTTAGGTTAGCCCGAAAAGGCTATAAAGGCAAGCTGCATGCCTTCGGTTTAGCCGGCGGTCTTGAGAGCTTTCAGGGCCGCCTCGTACTCTGCATAGCGCTCCGGGTGAAGCGCGGCCGCGCGCCGCCGAGCGTCCCCGCACCGAAGCGCCGGGACGGGCGATGATACGAACCGTGGGCGGAGAGGGTACAGGCATTGGCTGAAGCACCCATAAAGGTGATTGTCGTTGAGGACGAGGCCCTGATGCGGGATCTTCTTGCGCGGGTGCTTTCAGAACTGGACGGCATCGAGGTGGTTGCTAGCGCGGCCGATGGCGATACCGCCCTGGAGGCGATGGAGAAGTACAGGCCGGACGTGGCATTGCTCGATCTTTACCTGGGATCAGAGCCACTGGGAATCAAGGTTGGCCACGAGGCGCGAAATATCCTCCCGGATCTGGGAATAGTTATCCTCACGGCACGCCAGGATTTCAACGCCGTTCGAGAGATCATTCTGGGCGAGGGCTCCGGCTGGTCGTTCCTGTTGAAACAGTCGGTCGGCGACGTCGAAGCGCTAGCCCGCGCCATACGAGGCGCGGCGGCGGGCATGACCGTGATAGACCCGGTCGTGGTGGCAGGGCTCAGGCCCAGGCAGGACTCACCGATTTCCGGCCTGACTCCGAAACAAAAAGAGGTGCTTGAGCTTGTTGCGCAGGGCCACAATAACGATTCGATAGCCGGTGTGTTGAACATCAGCACTCGCACGGTAGACCGGCACCTCAACGAGATATACCGTCACCTGCGGCCTCACCTTGCGCCCGGTGTGCATGCCAGGGTGAACGCGGTACTTTTGTTCCTCTCCGAATCCGACCCTACCGCCGGTTAGCCCATCTGGCCACAAGCGGCTTATGCCGCTCCTGAAAGGGATTGGTTTCCGGAATCTGACCGGCCGTGAGTTTTCCGTAATTTCCCCGTAAGTCTCAGGGAGGGACATGGCTCAGTTGACCGATCATCAGCCCGACGGCTGGGATTTCAGCTCATGGGTCGCGGGCGATGATCTGCGCGCCTCCCTGGAAGGGCTGCTCTCTTCGGAGCCGAGGTCTGCGACGGTGCTCGCAGGCTCAATCGTCGATGACATGCTGACGCGGCTGATCGCTGCCCACATGGCCGGGCGGGCCGATGCCTCGGAACTCGCGGACGCCGCTCAGCTTGACTACTCGACGAGGTGCGCTTCGGTGCGCGAGATGGGGCTCATCGGGGAGAGAATGCTCGCGGAGATGCGCGGGCTGGGGCGCATACGCAACGAGTTCGCTCACAATCCCTCGCCAGACCTGGATTTCGATTCGCCCGAGGTAGCCGGCAGCCTGGAACGGCTTCGCGGCCCGGAACAGGTTGCGAACGACCGCGGCGTTCCCGGCGCCGGCTCGGGTGTGCAGGAGGCGCTTGAGCGCGCGCTGCCGCTGAGCGTGAGCGGGCGGCGCTACTGGTGGACGGTCTCTGTGCTTTCAGTCATTGCCGTTCTTGGCGCCCGGCTCCACATCGCAAGCGCGTCATCGGTTGCTGCCTCTCGCGCTGCTGAATAGGTTCCGCCCCTACCCGTCTCCGTCGGCGTCGTCCGTATTCGCGCCGCCCCGGGCGGCGTCCTCTGCGGCGGCGATCTTGTTTAGTTCGTGTTGCGTGATTATCAGGCCGATCGGCGAGACAATAATCCCGATCGTCGGCAGCATCCAGATTGCCAGCATCAGCGCAGCCGGGTATTTGCCGCCTGTCGTCTGCTCGAAGAGTTTGCTCTGTTGCCAGTAGGCCCGGATGTTGATGATCGGAAGCGGCGCCATCAGGGTCCAGGTGCTCGCCTCTTCCGGGTCCCTGCCCTGCCGGACCAGCATCTCTCTTGAACTGAGATAGAACCAGTATGTTCCGTACAGGCCTATCGTGGAGATCCAGAGCCCGAAAAGTTGGAATAGGTTTCGCTTTCGCATCCCGCTGTTCGCCGAAATGGGATTACCCGCCGTTCATCGTGGCGGCGAAAGAGTTGATTCCCGCACTTACCCAGCCGTCTATCCCGGTGAGGAAGAAGCGCGCTCCCAGATCGCGGTAGCGAACCACGGAGGACTGATCGACCAGCGCGCCCGGAATGCGGCCCGCTGCGCGAATGCGCTTTATCGTGTCCGCAATAGTGGCCTGGACTTCCGGGTCGTTGACCTCTCCGAGATGCCCCATGGTCTGGGCCAGGTCGCCGGGAGCGACGAAGAAGCAGTCTATGTGGTCCACCTCAAGGATCTCGTCCAGGTTACGGACAGCCTCGATGTCCTCGATAAGCACGATGATGAGCGAGTGGTCGTTGGCGATCTTTACGTAGTCGGTGACGCCGATGCCCTGGCGCGAGGTGAACATGCCGCGCATGCCGATAGGCGCAAACTTAGCTGCGCGAACAATTGCCTCAGCCTGCTCACGGGTGTTGACGTGGGGGGCGACGATGCCCTGCGCCCCGCGGTCGAGCGTCCGGTAGATCAGGCCGTAGTCGTGGCTGTTCACGCGCACGATCGGGGTCTTGCCCCAGAGGTCGCAGGCCCGCGACTGGTCGCCGATGTCGAGGAAGTCGATGGCCCCGTGCTCGCCCTCAATCCAGATGGCGTCGGCATCCGTGGGGCCGATCTGGTCGATCATGTCCCCGGTAACCAGCCCCTGGATGGCTACGGCGCACTCGCCGGCTGCCAGTTTCTCCTTTACACGATTTGGACGAAGTTCCGGCATGGTTGGACACGTTCCTTTCGTGGGCCTGGCGTGGGCCTGGCGTGGGCCTGGCGGTCGAGTTTCGGCGAGGCGAATAGTAGCCGGTCTGACGCGTCTGTGTCTCGCCAACGCCTGGCCGCCGATTGCCTCCAGGACGGAAGCAGTGCTAGGTTTGCTCTCCCGCGTTCGGCAACCGGTACCGGAGATGTGACAGATGACAGATATTCCGCCGCTTCCCACCACTCTTGTCCCCTACCCCGTCATCGCGGATATCGCCTTCGCCGAAGGGCCGATTTTCGACGATGCCGGCAACCTGTACTTCGTCAACTACAGAGAGCTCGGCACCCTGGGCCGGATGACGACCGATGGCACGGTCAGCGTCTGGGCGCATACGGGCGGCCAGGTCAACGGGTTGAAGTACGACGGCCGCGGCCACATCGTCGGCGCCGATCACATGGGTAACCGGATCACCCGCTTCGACATCCTGACGCGCGAGATGGAGGTTTTGACGGAGGACTTCGAGGGCGAGGAGTACGTCGGTCCGAACGATATCTGCATGGATCTGAAGGGGAATATCTACTTCAGCGATTCGGGCAAGGACGAGCAGATCGCCAACGGCGGTGTCTACCGGATAGAGATGGACGACGCCAACATGCCCGTGCGCGTCGTTCAGCTAGGCGACCAGATGCCGTTTCCAAACGGACTGGCGGTTCACCCCGATCAGCAGAGGTTCTTCCTGGCGTTGTCCGGGAAAAACTCGATCTTTGGATATGAGTTCGGGGCCGACGGAGAGTTGACGAATGAACGGCTGGTGCGGGAGTTTCCCAACGCCACCGTAGATGGGATGCAGTTCGATGAGCACGGCAGGCTGTGGGTCGCGCGCTGGATGAACGGCACGGTGGACGTCGTGGATCCCGATAGCGGAGAGCTGCTCGCCAGCTATGCGATGGGCGGCGACGGCGTCACAAACATGGCGTGGTGGGGAACCTCGCTGTACGTGACGGTCTCCGGCCGGAACAGCATCGAGCGGCTGGATGTCGGCGTCGGCCCGGCAGAGATCGTCCCGCGCCGGGGGTAACCGGTCCGCACGGAAAATTGGCCGCGTGAAGCTGAGTTGAAAAAGGAAGAGGCGGCAACCGGCCGCCTCTTCTCTACTCTCATGTGTGTGCCGGCGCTAGCCGCTGCCCAAGCCGCCGGAACCGGAGCTGCGTGAGCCCGAGTCATCGTCGTCCGGCTCGTCGTCGTCCGCTTTATCTTCGGCATCGTGACCTGAGCCGGGGCCAGACCCGGAGCGATCGTCGTCCGGCTTGTCGGCATCACTTTCCTCGTCATCGTCGCCATCCCGCGGGGTCAGACCGCGGAATGCGTCTTCTGCCTCGGCAGCGTCTTCCTCGTCCAACTCATCGTCATCGTCCTTGAGGTCTAAGGCAACGAACCTGCCACCGATCACGCGTCCATCAAGCTTGATCTGGGCGCCGGGCCGAAGATCTGCACGTAACCGGGACAGCGGATCGACTACTACGGTGCGGCCGTTGATGACCAGGCCGACTACGTTGCCGTCGGCATCTCGCACAACTTCTTCGATCACGCCCCTGAACGACCGCTCATCAGGCTCGCCTGACTCATCGTCGTCCGAATCTTTGACTTCGATCTCGTTCGGCCTGATAGCGCCGTCCTCGAGATCGCCCTCGATTTTGACCACGGTGCCGACCGCGAGGTCGCCCTCAATGTCTGCGCCTGAAACGTCTATGTCGACTCCGTTGACGGTGATGCCCACGACCCGGCCGGACTCATCGGTTCGGGCGTGGGTGATCTCGCCTTCGATCTTCAGCTCGGGCTCGACTTCGTCTGGGCGGTCCGACTCGTCGTCTTCATCGGCGTCCTTGCCGCGCTGGTTGCGGTTGCGGGACTTCTGGTCCTTGATCCTTCCGGCGATGAACTCGCCATTGCTGATGATTCCACGGACCTCGATCCTGTCGCCTACTTCCAGGTCGATATCCTGCCGGGTCAGCACGTCGACGGGGATTTCCAGGCCGTTCACGACCACCGAGGTGACGTTGCCGTCTTCGTCCCGGTTGATCGTCTCCAGGACGCCTCGGACCCTGGTTTCGCTGTTGCTGCCGGACGATCTCCGCCCCTCGCCTTTGATCTCTGCTGCGAGGACGCTGCCGTCGGCCTGGATGACGCCTTCAATTTTGACGGCCGAGCCGACTACCAGGTCGCCTCTTACTTTGGAGAGGGCGCTGCGGGCTACGGGAATACCGTTGACGACGAGGGTGCTGCCGTCTTCGGAGATGCTGTCGATCACGCCTTCAATCTCTACTCTCTTGCGGCCTTCTTCGCCCTCTTCGCCGGCGTCATCGTCCTGTTCAACCTCTTCGGCGATCAGTGAGCCATCGCTCTGGAGCAGGGCTTTCACTTCGATGCGGGCGCCTACTTCGAGCGCCGTTTCCAGCTCCGTGAGGACGGAAAGGGCAATTACGCGCCCATCCACCACGATGCTGTTTTCACGGATTTCCGTGATCACACCCCTGATCCTTGCTTCGGCCTTGAACCGTCCCCGGCCTTCGACCTCGTCATCGCCTTCTATCTTCGTGGCGACAATGGTGCCATCGGCCTGTCGCCGCGCCTTTACCTCCACGCGCTGGCCCTGTCCGGGGGCGCCTTCGAGGCGCGTGAGCGCGTCGACTGCGATAGGAATCCCATCGACGATCCAGTTGCCGTCTGCGTCAA
>JADFHP010000145.1 GCA_022567135.1 Chloroflexota bacterium | reverse complement strand
CGCGATACCACCGATGGAGTGGACTACCGCGGCATACGGGTATTCGCGAGTACCGATTACATAGAAGAGGCCGACATCGGGTTGGTGGTGAAGATGGACCGTTCAGAGGTGTTGGCGCCGCTCAGACGGATCAAAAAGATACTTCTCGGCGTGGCGTTTGCCTTCGTGCTTGGTGTAATTGCGGCCGCTCTGTTGATGAGCCGATCGCTCACGGGCCCGATATTGCGCCTGACGCGCGCGGCCGACCTCTTCAGCCGCGGCAAGCTGGACCAACGCGTGCCGGTGACGTCGTCGGATGAGATCGGGCGGCTGAGCGACTCGTTCAATGAGATGGCATCCAGCATTCAAAACGCCAACGCGGTCCTGGAGGAGCAGATCTCGGCGAGGACTGCTGAACTCACTCGCTCAAACAAGGACCTGGAACAGTTCGCATACGTAGCGTCACACGACCTGCAGGAGCCACTGCGAATGGTCTCCAGCTACACGCAACTACTGGCCCGGCGTTATCAGGGCCAACTGGGCAAGGACGCGGACGAGTTCATCGAGTTCGCCGTAGACGGAGCGAGGCGGATGCAGGGGCTGATCAACGACCTGCTGCAGTACTCCCGCATTGGATCGCAGGGAGGCAAGTTCACGCGGATAGACTCCGCCGCCGCGCTCGACGACGCCCTGGGGGTGCTTACTACGGCGATCGATGAGGCGGGAGCAGCAGTCGAGAAGGTGAATCTGCCAGAGATAGTCGCAGACGAAGCCCAGATGTCGCAACTGTTTCAAAATCTTGTGGGCAACGCGATCAAGTATCGGTCCGAGGCCGCTCCCATGATCCGCGTCTGTGCGGAGCGACTCCGCGACTGCTGGCAGTTCGAAGTTAACGACAACGGAATCGGCGTCGATCCGGCGTTCACGGAACGAATCTTCACGATTTTCCAGCGGCTCCACTCACGTGAAGAGTACGAGGGCTCGGGTATCGGTCTGGCCATATCAAAGCGGATTGTGGAACGGAGGGGAGGGACGATCTGGATGAAATCGAAGCCTGGCATCGGGTCCAGTTTCTTTTTCACGGTCCCGGATCACCTTCCGGACACGCTACACAGGGAGGACACACATGAGTAGCACTGAAAAACAGATTGAGATCTTGCTGGTGGAGGATTCGCCGGGAGACGTTCGGCTTACGCAGGAGGCTCTTGCGGACGCGAAGATTCGGAATCGGATCAGCGTAGTCAACGACGGGTTGGAGGCCCTGGCGTTTCTGCAGCAGGAAGGCCAGTATGAGGGCGCGCCGCGACCGGACCTGATTCTCCTCGACCTCAACATGCCACGAATGGACGGGCGGGAGCTTCTGGCCGCAATCAAGCTAAAAGACGGCTTGAAAATGATCCCTGTAGTGGTGCTCACCACTTCCGATGCCGATGCCGACATTCTGAAAAGCTATGAACTGCAGGCGAGTTGTTACATCACGAAACCGGTCGATCTCGAACAGTTCATCACGGTGGTGGCGGGCATTGAAGAATTCTGGTTCTCCATCGTCAAACTGCCGCCGTCGATAGCGGCCTGAGAGATGGCAGTTCGCGGCACCGCCATACTCCTTGTCGAAGACAATCCGGGCGACGCGCGCCTGATTCAGGAGTATCTGTCTGAAACGGCCGCGTTACGCTTCACGGTCACCCACGCCGCCCGCCTTTCTGAGGCATTTGACCAACTTGCTACGACGCCGTTCGACGTCGTGCTGCTCGACCTTACGTTGCCGGATAGCTCCGGGATAGAGTCCGTCGACGGGATCGTCAGCAAGGCGGATGGAGCCGCGGTTGTGGTGTTATCGGGCCGGGATGACGATGAACTGGTGGCGGCGGCGTTGCACGCAGGCGCGCAGGACTACCTTTCCAAGAGCGATGTTTCACCTGCCGCGTTGGCCCGCGCGATCAGGAACGCAATCGAACGGCATGCGATCGTCGTGGAGCGCGATGCGCACGCCCGGATCTCCAGAATCATCAGTTCAACGCTCGACATAAGCACCGTGATGGACGACTTTGTGTCCCAGGTGAGGCGACTTATTCCCGTTGACCGTCTTGTTATTACCCAGATTGAACAGCCGGCTGGGACGGTGAGCGATATGCAGATATGGGGGGTAATCGTTCCGGAGTGGGACGAAAATCCCGCACATCCGGCACGCGGCTCCGGAGCGAATTGGGCGATCGACAACAAAAGAGGACACATAGGATTCCCGAACTCCGGGCCGGGCCCGGGCGGGCGATACCCTGGCCAGGTGCTAAGCGAGAGCGCGGGTCTGTATTCAGTCATGTTCGCCCCGCTCATCTCCAACAACGAGGTCATCGGCACCCTTAACGTCAAGGCGCGAGATAGAGACGCTTACTCAGACCGGGAATTGATGCTGCTGGAAGAAATTGCCCACCAGATAGCCGGCCCAATCAGGGCGGCCGACCTGTACGACCAGGCTCTCATGTGGGCTCAGGAGCGTGAGCACCGGATTCTCCTGGAGGCCGAAAAACGGGAACTGGAGCGGGTCAGCGAAACCAAGAGTCAATTCATCTCAACGGTGTCCCACGAACTGAAGACGCCGCTCACGAGCATCTCAGCTTTCATCGACATTCTCTCCCGCAACCGGGCCAACAACCTTCTGGATAAGCAACTGGCCCAGCTCGATATCATGCGCCGAAACAGCCAGCGCCTGAACATGCTGATCAACGATCTGCTGGATCTGTCGAGAATCGAGTCGGGACGGTTTGAGTTACAGACAGAGCCTTTTGACGCCCGGGCGATGCTGAACGACCTGGTGGTGAGCTTTGAGCCGATCATTTCTGACAAGGCCCAGTCGCTGGTGGTCGTAGGGCTGGACCGGCCTGTGTGGGTGCGGGGAGATCAGGCCAGGGTGGCTCAGGTGATGAGCAATCTTCTCAGCAATGCTTGCAAGTACTCAGGTCCGGGAGCGACGATCAGACTAGTTGCACGCGCCGCGGAAGAATTCGTTGAATTCGAGGTCCAGGACACCGGAATAGGTATCGCTCCGGGTGATATTGAGCAACTGTTCACCATGTTTTTCAGAGCCGACAACGTCCAGACTCGCGCAGTTCCCGGAACCGGGCTCGGGCTCGCAATCGCTAAAACGATCGTAGATCTTCACGGCGGTGAAATGCGAGTGAAAAGCACGGTTGGAGAAGGAACGCGAATCGGATTTTCGATTCCGGGTGTGATGGACGCTGAAGAGGCGGCTGCCGAACTACAGCTCGCGGCGGCGCCAGTGGTACCGAAGTCTCGTCTGGAAGATATCTCTGCAGAATCTCCGTCTGCCGGACAACCGGCGGCATAACGACCCTCTGCCCTGCCCGCCGGTGTTTCCGGCAGGTCAGAAGTAGCCTTCCATCAGCCGACCCACCCAGTCGGGCACCTTCGCGTTATCTACGTAGTCGTACTGCGGAAAGTATGGCTTTATATCCAGCACCGGGGTGCCATCGATTGCATCGAGTCCCTTGACGCTAACCACATCACCTTCGACCCCCATGATTTCGACCGCGGTAACGCCGATTGAGTTGGGACGGGTGCGGGCGCGCTGGGAGAAGATCCCGATATCCGGCATATCGCCGCGCCCCCGAGGGCGGCGAATGACATCGTTCTTCCAGTCAAAACGCGCCTCGTGCATGAAGAAGATCACGAGCGCGTGGGAGAAGTCGCTGAGGCCCTCCAATCCTGCGCCGAGGCCTGACTGGAGCTTGATCTCTGAGACGATCTCGCCCCAACCTTCGTCCACCGCTTCAGTCTGCGGAGATCGAACGGTTCCTATCGGAATGAGGTCCATCTGGGTTTACCTGCGGGTCTCCTGCGGCGACCACAGTATGCGCCTGCAGGCCGGGCGGTGCTAGCTCCGCCACGCCGCTGAGCTGGCGAATCTGCTCTAATACGCCTTTCCGACCCCGGATCCTGCATCCCCGAGAGGCGTTCATAGATGGCAACTCACAGGCCCGTAGCCAGAGGGCACGACACAGCTGAAGTGACACTGGATGAGGTGATCGGCGAGACGGCCGACGCCGATCTGATGAGCTTCCAGACATCCGCCGACGGCCCGCAGGGCAAGCTGCCGTTCACTGGCGACATGCTGATCGAGGAGCCGAGCGGAAACATATTTGGTTTCACGATGAATGCCGCCATGGGCTGGGAGCCGGCGGATCTGCTGCGAAAGCAGTTCCTCATTCTTTCCACCGCCGGAGGAATGCGTGCGGAAGATGGCACACCGATAGCGCTCGGATTTCACACGGGACATTTCGAACTCAGCATTGCAGTAAAGGCAGCGGCAGACGAACTGCGCGATCTGCGCGCGGTGCCATTCGCCAGCTTCTGCACGGACCCCTGCGACGGCCGCAGCATGGGCACCACGGCGATGATGGACAGCCTGGCATATCGCAACGACGCAGCGCAGATTTTCAGGCGCCATGCACGGTCGCTGCCAACCGCGCGAGGCGTGCTGGGAATCGCGACCTGCGACAAGGGGCTGCCGGCGATGATGATGGCGCTGGCGGGACTGCGGGACGTCCCGGGCCTGATCATGCCGGGCGGCGTGACCCTGGCGCCCAACGATGGCGAGGACGCGGGCCAGATACAGTCGATTGGCGCCCGATTCTCACAGGGTGAGATCACCCTTGATTACGCGCAGGACATGGGCTGCAGGGCCTGCGCCAGCCCGGGCGGAGGCTGCCAGTTCTACGGAACGGCCGGCACGTCACAGGCGATCTGCGAGGCGCTTGGACTGGCGCTCACGCATACGGCCCTGGCGCCGTCCGGGCAGCCGATCTGGCTCGACAACGCCCGCCGGTCCGCCAAGGCGCTCGTCGCCCTCGAGCGCGACGGAACTACCATCTCCGACATACTCACGGACGGAGCATTCGAAAATGCGCTCATAGTCCATGCGGCTACAGGCGGCTCCACCAATCTGCTACTCCACATCCCGGCCATCGCGCACGCGGCGGGCCGGCGCCGGATGACGGTAGACGACTGGACCCGCGTCAATCATCAGGTCCCTCGCATCGTCGACGTCTTGCCGAACGGTCCGGTGGGTTATCCGACGAGCCGCTTCTTCGCCGCCGGCGGCATTCCGGAAGTGATGCTGCACCTGCGCAAGCTCGACCTGCTCGACACGTCGGTAAAGACTGTCACCGGCCGGACCCTGGGTGAGAATCTCGACTGGTGGGAAGGCTCGGCGCGCAGGGAATCTGTGCGGAGCTATTTGCGAGATGTGGACGGCGTCGACCCCGACAACGTAATTATGACGCCGGAGCGCGCACGTGAGCGCGGCCTGACCAGCACCGTGACCTTCCCCGGCGGAAACCTGGCGCCGGAGGGTTCCGTGATCAAGAGCACCGCAATCGACCCCTCGGTACTGGACGACGACGGCGTCTACCGGAAGGTCGGGCCCGCCAGGGTGTTTCGCTCGGAAGCCGCGGCCATTGCAGCGATCAAGAGCAGCGGCGATGACCGCGTCAAGGAAGGCGACATCATGGTGCTGACCTGCGCGGGACCGCAGGGGTCGGGCATGGAAGAGGTGTTCCAGATCACCTCGGCCCTGAAATACCTGTCCTACGGCAAGCACGTGACTTTGCTGACAGACGGCCGCTTCTCAGGCGTCTCGACGGGCGCCTGCGTCGGCCACATCGGCCCGGAAGCGCTCGCCGGCGGACCGATTGGACGTGTGCGGGAGGGGGATCGCGTGCAGGTCGTGATCGATACCATGAAGCTCACAGGCTCGATCGACCTCGTCGGCGATACCGAGAGCGAGCACGATGCGGACTGGGGCACGGAGGAGCTGGAGCGGAGGCCGGACCCGGGCGATCTGCGGCCCCACCCACAAATCCCGGACGACACACGCCTCTGGGCGGCGCTCCAGCACGCCAGCGGAGGCACCTGGACCGGCTGCGTGTTCGACGTCGACGAGATCATCGAGACGCTGAACGCAGGAATGGCGGCGCGGAGTGGCAACTAGCTGTCATCTCTTTAGCATTCGTTCAGGTTTCGTAAACATTTGATAAACATTTGGGCGCGACGCTATCCCATGCGCACGGACCCGGCCTGATGTGACCTGATCTGAAAGCGATGGGATACACCGTGCGTGGACTGAACAGCCTGAAACGGAATGGATATCAAGTCGTCACAGCAGCCGCAGGAGCGGCTGTGATCGCCCTGGCCGTTTACGGAGTGGTTGGAGGCGTGAGCGCCGACCCGGCAGCACCGTCCGCAACGTCAACAGAGATCGAGTTCGGCAGCGAGGTCGTGGACATCGGGCCGCGGCCGGGCCAACAGGCGCCGGAGATCGAGGTCGAGACCTACACAGGCGATGGAGTCTTCACGCTCTCCGACCACCTGGGCCATCCGGTCGTCATCAACTTCTGGTACCCGTCCTGCGCGGGCTGCCGCATTGAGAAACCGTTCATCACGGCGGCGCACGAGAAGTTCAAGGATCAGGGCATCGTCTTC
>JADFHP010000144.1 GCA_022567135.1 Chloroflexota bacterium | reverse complement strand
GATTGCCGGCACAGACACGATCGGTAAACGCATCGACCTGGTAGAGGGGGATAGTGATGGGCATAGCCGGTCAATGGTAGCGCGCCGGTATCACCGGCAGCACCACATCCGACGGGCGCGCGGCATCGACGTATACGGCGTTCTCGGCGACCACCGTCCGGGTGTGACGGGAGTACGGTATGACCGAAGCAGTTGCGGTGCAACGGGTTGCCGGGACTCGGTGACTCCGCTTCCAGGAACGCAGGAGCGGCAATGTCGACTGCAGCGCTCCAGCTACTGGTTTGCGTACCAGTTGAACAGGAACTCGGTTATCGAAAACGGTCCGGCCATCACTCCGGCCATGATCACGACGCCCACTCCGAACCCTGCAAGGACAAGCCAGGGGGCTTTGGCGGGGTCCGCCAGAGGTCCCGCAACGCGGAGCAGCACCCACGCGACGCCGGCCATGAAGAGGCCGGACACCATACCTGGCCCGATGTTGAACAGGAGGGCCAGGTATGTGTGTGCCGGCGTGCTGAAGATCAGATCGCCGATCTGGGATTGAATGCCGCCCTGGCCGCTTACCCTTGACACGCCGATGACACTGAGCAGGAACAGGTTGAGCGGCATCAGGAATCCAGCTAGCGTCGGCATCAACACTCCGTACAAGAGCCCGATGACGATGAGTTGCCACAACGCCGATCCCGCATCAGCGACGAAGCTGAAGGCAGCCGTCACCGCAACCGCCGAGATGATGCCTCCGAGCAGCGCCGGCGCGACGAGCCGCAGGTACACGCCTGTATCTACGCGATCGAGAATGTAGTAGTAGTCAGCGTTATCAAGCTGTTCGAGGATGGACAGGTACTGATTCACCATCCCAAGTACCGCTCCCAGAGGGAGGAGCAGCAATATCAGCACGCGCGCCTGACGGGCGCTTTCAAGGAAGCGTCGTTCCTCTAACTGGTACTGTGCTGCGAACTTATCGGTGTGGTTCGTTTGTGGCGAAACCGGAAAATGCGGGGAAGTTGCGCGTGCCATGGCGCTCAATTCTCGTGCCATTGAGCGGCGGAACGATAGTCGGGATCGGTCAAACCGGCAGCAGCCGGCCGATGAATGGTCGCGAGCGACGAGCGCCGGTCCGTCGGAGGCCTACCGAACGGGCAGGCGTTGACGCCGGCGGCGCGCCGGCGGCGCGGCGTTGCGACGGCTCGCTTCAAGGCGCGTCTTTGCGCGCTCGACCGCTCTCTCGGCCTGCCGCGTCCGGGCCCGGGATGCATCGACTGCGCGCGCCACGCGTGCCTGCAGATCACCGGGATGCCAGGGCTTCGCGATCATGTCCCTGGCACCCAACGCCATCGATTGCGCGTAATCGCTTCGAGATTTATCTTCATCTTCGGCGTTCGGTGGCTGGCCCAGGGTTATGACCGCAACCTGGCGGGTCTGGGGGTCGCCTTTTATCTGCCTCAGGATGCTGATCCCGCCCAGTCGGCGCATGGCAATGTCCAGAAGTACAACATCCGGACGCTCAGCAATGAGCGTCTGGATGACGTCGTCGGGATTAGATTCGATCAAGGTGTCATAGCCGGCCGAATCCAGGCTCTCGCACAGCGCTTCCTGCTCTGAGTCCTCATCTGATATCACAAGGACGGTGGCGCCCTTCCGCTGATATTCAGGCGGCGGGAACTCCACCTTTCTGACTCTTGCGACTCCGTTTTTCAGGTCAACCCGGGTCGGCAAATCTGACCATTCACCGGTGCGGCCATCCATCTCCTGCACCTGGAGTCTCAACGGATCATCAGCGTTCTCAGCGGTTTCAGGATCCAGCTTCAACGTGATCTCTACCGGCCGGTCCAACTCGACTCCCTCTATCGGCGAGCCGGTCCCGTCGGAAAACGTCAGATCAGTTGCCACACTGCCTATTCGCAGGCGTAGAGAGGCCCCATTGAGCTTCTCGTTAGCGTCTACGGGGGACGCGCTTAACGCCATCGCGCGCCGCACCGCGCCCGCCGGAAGAGTCACCCGGACGCGCCCGTCTTTCGTCTCAAGCCACCCGCCCTCTTCAGGCGTTACTACGTCGGTTCCGGACCCCTCCGGCAGATCCAGCGAAGACCACTCGTCACTTTCCGCTGATTTCTGATCGTCCTCCCCCTCGCCGGCCTGCAGTTCGAGGTCGTCTTCATGTTCCGCGCTCTCGGCTCCTGACAGTTCCCATGGCGCGGCCGGAACGGTCGAGCCCGCTTTCAGCACCCACTTGAGGCGCAGCTCGATCTGGCCAGGCGCCCAGGGTTTTGTGATGTAATCAACGACGCCCAGCTCGATCGCTGCGCGCCGTTCATCAGGCGTTCCATGCGCAGTCACCATGATCACAGGTGGCTGTTTCACCGCAGTGTCAGCCCGCAGGACCTTGAGAAAGCCGATGCCGTCCAGCTTCGGCATGACGTTATCGAGCAGAATTACGTCAGGCATTTGCATTTTGACGAGATCGAGCGCGGCCGCGCCGTCTTCGGCCTCGATTGCTTCGAGGCCTTCTGCTTCGGCTATGCGGACGAGTGATTCACGAACCGAGGGTTCGTCATCGACGATCAGAACGCGGGCCATGGTCCTTCTGTTCCCCGGCGTCCTCTGGAGGGTTGATACGGTCGGGGGGTTGGACGCCGGTGACCACCATCGGTAAGGGTCGCTGGTTTCTCCCGCGATTTCTATTGCGGAACACGCCCTTACTGTTGGTCAAAAAACACCACAAGACACGCCTGAACACTTGGGGGTCTGTATCAGGACTGCCGAGACAGATAACCAACTGAAGAACAATGCTGCGTGATCGCCACCGGGCTGCCGGGTCGACATCGGCCGGAGATCGGTTATCTTGTTTGCCGCGTAAGCGGCGCGCGCGGTCTCCATGGGTTTTCGCCAGAACTTCAGTAACCGGATTACCGCATCGCTCGGCATCGGCGTCGCGGTACTTATCGCGGCTCCGGGCTGTGGGACTTCAGCCGAATCGGCGGCGAGGGGCTTCGATCGCATCTCGGATTCCGGAACCACCCTGTCGATCGCGCAGTTCGAGGACGGCGGATTCAAGCGCTCGAAGACCTACGATGTCACTGAACTCCCTGCCGCGGAATCGGCATTCCTTGGCTATTACCGACCTCCCGGGGATGATCCGGTGCAGTACGAATTGCGCTTCTACCCCGACCACGCCACCGCGGTGGACGAGGGAACCAGCTTGACTGCCGAAGTGAGCGGTAGGGACGCGCTGCCGAAGGAGAACGACGTGGCGTGGAAGGAAGGCACGCGGGACCGAAGGGGTGGCGGCGCTTTTCGGGATACGATCACGCCCCTGTACGCAGACTTCGCGATTTTCGGCAACGTGATCTTGCTCTGCGAAGGCCGCGACTCCCAGCAATCAATCGGCCGCTGCGCCGAGTTGTTGCGGCAGATAGGCGCGACCGACTAGCGTGGGTAGAGGGCCGCCGCGTTCGATTGGGACCGCCTTTCCAATTTCATGTCCCTCCCACCAGAGCCTCACGCGCCGCCCTTGCCCGCATCGGTGAATCCGGTCACACTGGCCGGGTTAGCGTTCCTGGTCAGCCAATTCACCATGGGAGAAGACTGCAGATGGGGTCGTTAGACGGGAAGGTTGCCATCGTCACGGGTGGCGGCACCGGCATAGGCAGAGGCATCGCGTTAGCGTTCGCGGGCGAGGGCTGCAGCGTCGTTATCGCAGCGCGGACTGCAGAGCGGCTGGAGCGGGCCGCAGAGGAGATTCGCGCCTCCGGCGCTGAGGCGCTGGCGGTCCCGACCGATGTCACCGATGAGGCGTCCGTCGAGGCCCTGTTTGAAGCCGCCACGGGGCGCTTCGGACGGCTGGACATCCTTGTCAACAACTCGGGAATCGTGGCCGGCGGCGAGATTGGCGACATCCCCATCGAACGCTGGGACGAGGTGATGGCCGTGAACGTCCGCGGCGTATTTCTTTGCACCAGGGCGGCGTTCAGGATCATGAAGGCCCAGGGCGGTGGACGGATCATAAACATCGGCAGCATCTCAGCCGATCGTCCGCGTGAAGATTCCGCGCCATACACCACCAGCAAACATGCCGTAACCGGCCTCACCCGCAGCACCGCGCTGGATGGGCGGCAATACGGCATCTCGTGCGGCCAGCTCAATCCCGGCAATACTCTCGTGGAGTGGCGGGCGGATCTGCAGGACCGGCCGGGCATGAACATTTCGGAAGAGCCGATGGTGCAAGTCGAAGACATGGCCCGGGGCGCCCTCTACATGGCGGCGCTGCCACCCGAGGCGAACGCCCTGGAGTTGACGATGCTTCCGGTGGCTCAGCCGTACGTCGGCAGGGGCTAGCGGTGTTGCAGGCCACATGAGGACGCTTATCCGGAACCCCGCGGGCATCCGCGCATGTCACGGCCAATGACGCACCAATCCCGAGAAGGTGCAGGGACACCTGCCAGACCTAAACCCGCGCCAGCTTCGTGAACCGGCCGCCTATCAGCCACTCTGCCACGTACAGGTTGCCGTCCGAGTCGGCGGCTATCCCGTGCGGGCTGTTGAAGACGCCCTCCCGCAATGTGTCCGGCCGCTGGAGATTGCCGTCGTCGTCCCGGCGATTCGGCCACCCTTCGCGCTCGAATGCTGTGTCATCAGGTCCCAGATATCCAACGAATTGGTCTGACGAGTCGATGATAGTGATTCGCGATCGCAGTTCCGCCACGAAAAGTAAGCCGTCGTGTGTCGCAATCGCTGTCGGTGTGTTAAGAAAATCCTTGCCGAACGATCGCTTGAAATTGCCCTCAAGGTCGTAGACCTGCATCTGCGCGTTCCCACGGTCGGCGATATACAGCTCCGGCTCATCGTGCCGGTAGTCCACCCAGACGCAGTGCGGGCAGTCGAAGTGGCCTGCTGACCCTTCCGTGCCGTCGATGGTGGATAGGTATTCGCCCTCGCGGCTGTAGCGGTGGATCAGGCTCTCGCCGTAGCCGTCCGACGCCCATATGTCGCCATTGCCGCCGCTGCGTTCTTCGAAGACCGTGACAGACGTCGGTGAATATACGCCGGACTCATACGCGGAAATGTCCGGGCGGGCCAGTTCCATCATCAACTTGCCGTCCAGCGACCACTTCACGAACCGGCCCTTGCGTGGCCCGTCGGGATACTCGTAGCCGAGGTTCGCCTGTCGCTTGGCACCGGGGTCGGCGGTCCACAAATACTGGCCGCTATCATCGGCCGCAAGCGCCATGCCGTGGGCATCGTTAAGATCGGTGTCCCACGATCTCAGCAGCTTGCCGTCGCGGTCGAAGACGAGCATTGTCGGGTCGCCCATGTGGAAGGCGATTACCTCGTTGTTGTCGGTGTAGACCGCGCCGTGATGCGACCAACCATCCCGCGACGCCGGTGTGTCCGGTACCTGCGCCCAACCGCCCACCCATTCGTACGTCGTTTCACCAGTGCCTATCTGCATTCATCGCTCCCGTTTTTCACTAAAATCCGGTGCCAGCGCTGCGTCTTTTACGGATGCAGGATGACCTTCGTGTAGCCCTCTTCCCTGCGGTCGAATTTCACATAGGCGGCCGGCGCATCGGCCAGCGACACCTCGTGCGAGACGACGAAGTCGGGCTTCGCGCGCCCTGTGATGATCAGGTCGCGCAGGTGGGCGTTGTACTGCTTCACGTTGCACTGCCCGGTGCCGAGCCTAAGGCCCTTCTCGAATAGCTGTCCGAAGTTGAGCGAAAGCGCGCCGCGGGAGGCTGCCTCGGACACCGCTCCCGGGTCGGACGGAACGTAGAGGCCTGGTATGCCCAACGCCCCGGTCGGGTTCACGACGTCGATGAGCTGGTTAAGCACGATGTTCGGCGCCTCGTCCTGCTCGCCGCCGACTGCCGATGAGCCGGCCCTGGTGGCCTGGTAGCCGACGGCGTCGATGCCCTTGTCGGTGCCGTCGCCGTTGCGCCTGTCTTTGATCTGCTCTACCGGGTCGCCCTCGTCGTAGTTGATCGGTATCGCGCCGATCTCCGCCGCCTTATCGAGCCGCTCTTTGACGTGATCGACCGAGTAGACCTCGGACGCGCCTCTCAGCAACGAGCTGTACGAGGCCATCAGGCCGACCGGCCCTGCGCCGAATACTGCCACGCTCTCGCCCGGCTTCACGCCCGCTAGCTCTGCGCCGTGGTAGCCGGTTGGGAAGATGTCGGCGAGTAGCGAGAAGCTGGCCTCGTGGTCCGTGCCGGCCGGTAGCGGCAGGCAGTTGAAGTCGGCGAACGGAACCTGGAGATACTCGGCCTGGCCGCCGACCCACGGGCCCATGGAGACGTAGCCGTATGCGCCGCCTGCGAAGCCCGGGTTGACCGTGGTGCAGAAGCCGGTGAAGCCGCCCAGGCAGTTCTTGCAGAAGCCGCATGCAACGTTGAACGGCATGACCACGCGATCGCCAACCTTCCGGTCTTTGACCGCCGCGCCGACTTCCTGGATGACGCCCATGTTCTCGTGGCCGAAGACGATG
>JADFHP010000026.1 GCA_022567135.1 Chloroflexota bacterium | reverse complement strand
TCGCCCTTGTTCGCGTAGTCGGACGAGACCTGTGCCGCGAGTTCGTCCGACATCACCCCCAGCGACCATGTCTGGGAATTCACGGCGCGCTCAACCGCCATCGCCGAGCCGATGTGGGTGCCCAGGGGCCGCGTAACGGGCGGGTCGAGCGCCATTAACGGCCAGTTCTTCCTGCGCGGGGTGCCGGAGGATTACGACGACTGGGCAGATCGCGGCAACGATGAGTGGAGCTACGAGAAAGTGCTCCCGTACTTCAGAAAATTTGAAACCGACCTCGACTTCCCCGACGATTTTCACGGCACCGACGGCCCGATTCTGGTGCGGAGGTTCAAGGAACACGAGTGGCTGGAGCCACAGGCCGCGTTCAGGGACGCTGCGCTGGACGCAGGTTTTCCGTATGTCGAAGACTTCAATCATCCCGACGCGACCGGTGTCGGCCCGCTGCCTTTGAACAACGTCGACGGCATGCGTATCAGCGCAAACGTCGGTTTCCTCAACCCGGCGCGCCACAGGTTGAACCTGACGGTGCGCGGTGACTGCCTTGTGCGCCGGCTGATCTTCGAGGGCAAGCGGGCGACGGGCGTCGAAGTGGAAAGCGGTGGCGAGCGGTTTATTGTCGAGGGCGAGGAGATCATCCTCTCCGCTGGCCCGATCGGCTCGCCGCATATCCTGATGCTCTCCGGGGTGGGACCTGAAGAACAGCTCGCAGCCGCAGGCGTGCCGCTGGTTCATCATTCACCCGGCGTTGGCCAAAATCTCAGGGACCACCCGCTTCTGAGTATCGGCTACTCGACAAAGCCAGGCTACCCAATGGACCCGGACGCGCCGCGCTACCAGGTAATCCTGCGGTATACGGCCGAAAACTCTCCGCTGCGCAACGACATGCAGATCGTGATGATTTCGTTCGCTTCCGAGCCGGTCGCGACGGGCGGCGATGGGCGGACCTCGGAAGGCATCGCCATATTCCCCGTCCTCAACAAAGCCGTCGGCAAGGGCGAGATCAGGCTGGGTTCGGCCGACCCTACCGTGCAGCCGCTGCTTGACTACAACTTCTTCGCCGAAGAGGAGGACAGGCGCCGGTTCCGGGACGGCCTCCGCCTCTGCCTGAGCCTTGGCGAACACGAGTCGTTCAAGGACATCATTGAAGCCAGAACCTCGCCGTCCGACGAGGCGCTGGACAGGTGGTTCATGACTTACGCCCGCACATGCCACCATATCTCAGGCACCTGCAAGATGGGCCCGGCCGGCGACCCCGAAGCGGTAATCGACCAGTACGGCCGCGTCTACGGCGTCGAGGCGCTGCGTGTGGCCGATGTGTCGATCATGCCCGACTGCGTGCGTGCGAACACGAATGCGACGGCCATGATGATCGGCGAGCGCATGGCGGACTTCATCGCCGAGGGCGTGCCGGCGTGACGCTAATCAGGCGTTGCGGCGGACGATGCGGTCTGGCTTGAGCCAGAGGACTACTCGCTCTTCGGTGTCCTTCATGCGCTGGACGTACTCGTCTGCTTTGTCTGCCGGGAGGTGCCTGCCGAGGATGGCCCTTGTCGGTCCCCAGATCTCATCGTCGTCCTGGATCTCTACCTCGCCGCGCAGCAGGACGTAGTCGGCGGCCACCGGCTCTTGATAGATGAGGATTGTCGCGTGAGGGTCGCGACTGAAGTTCTTGTACTTGAGGCGGTCCCTGGTGGTGGAGATGCTGAGCCGCTCGCCGTCCCAATTGAACCAGTTTGGCGTGACCTGCGGGTAGCCGGAACTGCCGTTTGCCGCGACGACGGCGATACGTGCGGTGGCGAGGTATTCGTTAAGGAAGGCGATCTGGTCCGGGGCTGGCATGGTTTTCTCCTGGGCCCGCGTGGCGACGAGCGGCGCGGGACGGGCAGGTTTTAGACCTGCCACTACCAGCGGTGGCACATCAGCAGTTTCATGATGGTTTCACCGTTTGGTGAGGCGGGTCTGGCTGGTTAGATGTTAGCGATCAGGTTGGGCAGTTCCTTTTCGTTGATTTCCAGGCCGTAGCCGGGGCCGTCTGATAATTCGATGTGGCCGTCTTTCGGGAGTATCGGGTCGATGAAAAGGCGCTCCAGGTCTTCGAAGGCCGGCGAGAACTCAAGCGAGAATTCGTGCGGCCTCGTGGCGTTCTTGATCGTTGAGTAGGTGTGCAGGCTGGCCATGCTGTTGATGCCCGCCGTCGGGCTGTGCGGCATGATCGGTTTGTTTGCCACAAGGGCCATTTCGTAGATGCGCTTGACCTCGGACGGGCCGCCGGCGTTGAGGATGTCGGGCTGGAGGATATCCGGGTTGCCGAGGGCGATCAGGTCGCGGAAGTGCCAGCGGCCGGTATCCAGCTCGCCGGTCGATATCGGCACGTCCAGGGCGTCGACTACTTGCCGGTAGCCGGGATAGTCGTACTGCGGGAGGGGCTCCTCAAAGTGGGCGATGCCGAGTTCCTGGAACTTGACACCCTGTTCGATGGCCGTGCTCACGGAGTAGCCGTTGTTGGCGTCGAAGCCGAGGGGCATCTCGACTGGCAGGAATTCCCTGCAGAGCTTGAACATGGCGAAGTCTTTGCGGGGGTCCGAGTCCTGCCGGTAGTCTTTCCAATCCATGCGGATCTTGAAGGCAGAGAAACCCATGTTGAGCCCGGTTTCCACCTGCTTGCGCATATCTTCCGGCTGCTTTTTCCAACCGTTGCCCTGCGACCAGTAGAGCTGAATCTTCTTCCGGGTTGCGCCGCCCATGAGAGTGTGTACGGGGAGGCCGGTGGCCTTGCCGAAGATGTCCCATAGGGCGACGTCGATTATCCCGACGATCTGCGACGGGTGGCGTACGGGCCATTCTTCGACACCGAGGGAGAGCCTCTCCCAGTTGCGCTCGATAAGGAGTGGATCCTGACCAATCATTAGCTGATTGATGCTTTGTTCCAGGTACGCCTTGAAGACGAGAGGCGAGCGGCCGGCCTCGGCGAGGCCGGTGATGCCTTCGTCTGTGTGGACGCGGACAAGCGACCGTCCGGTGATTAGCGGGTCGATGGTGATTTCTGTGATCTTCACGGTCTTCGCCCTCTCATGACGCGGCGTCTGGTACGGGTGCGCGGGAAGTCTACTCTTCGAGGCAGGATGGCGCAGTGACAAGGTGGTTGGAGAGTATAGAATCCACGATTCGCTGCCGTTCACATTGGTGTGATCACGCTCCCGCAGGAGAGAGATATGACACCTGACCTGACTGGAATCGAGGCCATCTTCATTGACGATGGCGGCGTGATGAACGACAACGAGTGCCGCGGGCAACAGTACCTCCAGTACCTGCCCGAGTATTTTGTCCCGCGCCTCGGCGGGAAAGCCGAGGCATGGCAGGCCGCGAACACCGTGGTGGCGACCCGACAGTACGAGGAGTTCATCTCAGGCACCGGGTTCCCTGAGCAAGGCGGCTATCGCGATGCCGGACGGAAGATGGCCATCGAATGGATTCGGGAACAGTGCGACATAGTTGGCGTTGACGCGCCTCAGGACGATGAATCATGTGTCCGGATGACTCGTGAGGCCCATCTATACGTGGCCACGCGCTCGGACTGCAATTACCCGGGGGTGGTGGAGGCGATTCGGATGCTGCACCGGGATGGATACAGGCTGTATACGGCTTCGGGCACCGACCTATTTCTCCTGAAGGCGCACCTGACAAAGTCGGGTGTGCTGGAACTGTTTACGCAGACATACGGCCCGGACCTGATCGACACACACAAGGGAAGTCGCCACTACTACGAGGGCGTCCTTGCCGATTCGGGAGAGTCGCCTTCGACAGCGCTGTTCCTCGACGACTCGGAGAAGAGCGTTGGGTGGATCGTTGAGGCTGGTGCGCGAGGCGTCCTGGTGTCGCCGGAGCAGCCGGATAACTCAGAGGCGATCGCGGTACTTGCCGCGCTTTCCGAGTTGCCGGACTTTCTTGCGAGCCAGCGCGACGGCCGCTGATTTGCGTGATTGCGCGCCCGATAGTAGGTTGGCGTTAGCAGCTAGCTAATCGAGTCACAATGCCAGGAGGATCGTATGGGCCTGTATCTGATGCTTTCGAACCTGACCGACAAGGGCCGCCAGCGGGTGAAATCTCATCCCGAGCGGATAAATGAGGTAAATGCGGAAGTGGAGTCGCGGGGATTCAAGATCGTGGCGCAATATGCGTTGCTTGGCGGGTACGATTTCGCAACGATCCTCGATGTTCCGGACAACTGGAACATGGCGCGGTTGGCGATGGATCTGGGTGCTCGTGGGACGATTGAGCCGCACACGTTCCCGGCCCTTCGCACGGACGAATTCGTTCGCTTCATGCGGTCGGAGCATGACGAGGAGAAGTGGGCGCGGTGGCATCAGTACGGCGAAATCGCCCCGCACGATCGAGATCTGGGATCACCGCCCGGGTAGAACTGCCGCTTAGCCTGAGGCGGCCGTGGAAGACTCCGGCGTCGGCGGCGCGGCGAGGAACTGCTCTTCGTAGAGCAGCCGGTAGAGGCCGGACTGGGCCAGCAGCTCGTGGTGTCTGCCCGACTCGACGATGCGGCCGCCGTCGAGCACCAGGATCAGATCTGCGGCCATGATGGTGGAGAGCCGGTGGGCGATGGCGATTGTCGTGCGTCCGATCATGGCGCCGGAAAGCGCTCGCTGAATCATCCGCTCCGATAGCGTGTCCAGCGAGCTGGTGGCTTCGTCCAGCAGGAGTATGCGGGGGTTGGCGAGGGTGACTCTTGCGATGGCGATGCGCTGGCGCTCGCCGCCGGACATCCTGTAGCCGCGCTCGCCGACTACCGTGTCATAGCCGTCTGCCAGGGCGGCGATCGTATCGTGTATCTGGGCAGTTTTGGCCGCCTCGATCATCTCCTCGTCACTTGCATCCGGCTTGCCGTACTTGATGTTTTCCGCCACGGACGTGTGGAATAGAAACGGGTCCTGGCTGACGCTTCCGATCATGCTGTTGAGGTTCTCGAGCGTCATCTGCCGAACGTCTACGCCGTCGATTGAGACGGCTCCTGCGTCGACGTCGTAGAGGCGTGAGAGCAGGTAGCCGACGGTGGTCTTGCCCGACCCGCTTGGACCGACGATTGCCGTGAGCCGCCCGGGCTCGGCTGTGAAGGAGACGTCATTGAGCGAGAACGCGTCCGGCGCGGCGTCCGATCGGTACTGGAAGCCGACCGACTTGAACGCGACGCGGCCCGGGGTGGTCGCGGGATCGATACGGGTCGGGTTTTCAGGATCAGTGATCTCGGGATCGAGGTCGAGATACTCGAACACGCGATCGAAGAGGGCCAGGGAGCCGGAGATTTCAACCGTGCGGTTGAGCATCTGGGCGAGCGGGAATAGCAGGCGGGCCTGCAGCACGGTGAACGCCACGATGTCACCGATGGTGACCGAGGGGTTATCGCCGGTGACGAGGGTGCCGCCGAGGTACCAGACCGCGGCGGGGGCGATCGAGAAGAAGGTCTGGACGATCACGAAGAAGGCCCGGCCGGTGAGCACCTGGCGGCGGGTCAGCCACATGAGCCGCTCGTTTGTGGACTCGAACTCCTCGCGATGGTCTCTTTCCCGACCATAGGTCTTCGCCAGCAGCACGCCGGAGACCGACAGAGTTTCTCCGGTTATGGCCGTCAGGTTGGCCATCGACTCCTGGGTCTCGCGGGTGAACCTGCGGCGGACGCGGCCGACGTAGACGGTCAGGGCGACGAAGAAGGGGACGAGGACCAGCGCGGCGATGGAGAGCTCCCACGAGATGATGAGCATCGCCACCACGGACGATAGGACCGTCGCCGAGTTGGAGACCATCGCCGCGATGGTGTCCGTGACGACTGACTGGGTGGCGGCGATGTCGTTTGAGAGCCGGGACTGGACGTCGCCGGTGCGGGTGGAGGTGAAGAACTGGAGAGGCTGCTTCTGGAGGTGGGCGTAAACGGCTTCCCGGATGTCGCGCATGACCCGGACGCCGACGCCCACGTTTAGCCACACCTCGGCCATGTTGAAGAAGCCTGAGAAGACGGTGACGGCGATCATTATCCCGACGAGCCAGCCGAGAAGCGTGCGATCGCCGTTGGGAATTGCGTCGTCGATGACTTCTCGTATCAGCAGCGGTGTGACGATGCCGAGTGCGGCGATAATGAGAACGAGGCCCATGACCACGGCGAGCTGGGACCGGTATGGGCGGAACAGGCCGAGCGCCCGCCGGAACGTGCCGGGCCGGATTGGACCTTCGACGCGCGGTATCGACGGGCCGTGGAAGCCGCCTCCGCGGCCAGATCCACGGCCCGGCGTATTCCCGCTCATCATCATTTTCTGGAGAACTCGGTGATTACAGACCAGATCTCAGGTGTGACGGAGTTGTAGACGAAGTAGGCATATCGCTGGACACCCTGTGCCTCCATGCGCTGCAGGAGTCGGCGCAGCTCGGAGGGCGTGACCCACTTGCTGCCAAAGTGTTCGAGTCCGACCCATGGCACGAACCGCTCGGGACCACCGGTCTGGGCGAGCATCTTCCTGATCTGGTCATCGACGGTGGTGTCGAACCAGGCGTCGGTTGCCTCCTCGCCGTATTCGGACGGCTGGTAGTCGGACGGCATCGGCACGTCGAATGCTGCGCTGAACCAGTCCAGTGCCTTTTCGCGTGTCAGGCCGGCGTTCCATTCGACGAGGGTGTCGACCCAGTTGGCGACGGTACCCCGGAAGCCGGCGACTCCGCCATACCACCAGTAGAGTTTCGGCATCTCGATATCGCTGAAGGCCATCTTCCGGCGCACCACATGGCCGGTGATCGGCGCCAGCGCGGGCATCCGTGACGACGTTGCTACCTTCATGTCCGGCATGTACTCATGAATGCCGTCGCAGATGGCCCGGACGTGCTGCTCGATCACGGTGGCCTTGTAGCGCATCCAGTCGGCCGTGGCCGGCTCTTCGAGCCACCAATCGAGCCCGCCAAAGAGACCGCCGCGGTTGGCGAGCTGATCGTCGACGATTTGCGGCGAGAGGTTTTGCAGGCGCGCCTTGAAGGCATCGCGCCCTTCGAGCACATGCTCATAGCCGAAACCGAGTGATTCCGCGACGCGGACGCAGTGCCGGCAGCCGCACTCTTCCACGAACATATCGTCGCGGTGTCCCGGCTTGATCTCCCACTTGAAATCAGGTCCATCAAGGATCATTCCGGAGCCGCCCGGGAAGTTGGAGCAGGTGTCGCGCGCTCTCTGGACGGCGTAACCGGCCAGATCGGGGTCGTTGACGCAGGCAAGCGCCTTGCGTTGCGTGCCATCTCCGAAGCCGCCGAAAAGAAAATAGCCCTTATCGTCCATCAGCCAGATGCCGAAGCCGCGTTCGGTGGCCTTTCGCAGGGCCAGCTTCAGCTTCGTGGACTCGGACGTCATGTGGTCTGGCAAATCGGGTGGAGAGAACGTGAGGCCGTCGTACAGGCCACGATCCGGCGCGTAGGCGGCGACGGGTGTTCGCTGTACCGGCTCGCCGCCTACCGCCGCCAGTCCGCGGGGGTGCGTGTCTTCGATCTGCGGGTAGCGGGTCTGATCGCCGCCCTGATCGTCGAGTAGCGCCAGCCACTGGATGGCGACCTCGTCGATGCCGGCCTCCTCCATCTCATCCCAGAACCCGTCGTCGAGCAGGATGCCGAGAGGCGGCCTGACAAGCATTACCGGTTTTGGAGGCACGGGCATGTATCCTGATCTGTTGTTGTTCGGGCTGCTGGAACGGGCTGGATTCGTGTACTGTTTCGCCTATCTTCGCGCAGGTGTTGGCCCTGCGCAGTTGTATTTGGCCGGCCACCCGGAGCGGGCGGCCCATGAAGGATGAAAGATGGATCTTGAGCTGAATGGCAAGAAGGCGCTGGTGACGGGCGGTAGCAGGGGGATCGGCAAGGCGATAGCGCGTGAACTGGCCCTCGAAGGCGTTGACGTGGCTATTGCGGCCCGTGGTATCGAGGCGCTTGAGGCGACTGCGAAGGAGCTTGCCGCCGAGACTGGCCGCAGGATCGTGCCTGTCCAGATAGATACCGGCGACAACGATTCTGTTGTGGCCGCGGTCGCGAAGGTGGCGGCGGAGCTGGGTGGGCTGGACATACTGATCAACAACGCCGCGCAGCCCGGAGGCGCATCTCCTCCCCCGCCTCTGGCGGGCATCACCGAGGAGGCCTTTTACGAAGATGTCAACGTCAAGGTGATGGGCTATTTGCGCTGTGCCCGTGAGGCGGCTCCCTACATGCAGGAGGCGGGTTGGGGACGCATCATCAACATCAGCGGCATGATGGCCCGTCAGGTCGGCTCTGTGATCGGCAGCATTCGGAACGTTTCCGTAGTGGCGATGAGCCGCAACCTGGCGCAGGAGCTTGGACCGGATGGGATCACCGTGAACACGGTCCACCCGGGCATGACACGCACCGAGCGGACGCCCGGCATGCTGGCCGCCCAGGCTGAGTCGCGTGGGATCTCCGAAGAGGAGGCCGAGGCGGCGATGGCGGGCAACAACGCCGTCAAGCGGATCATCGATGCGCGTGAGATCGCCTACGTGGTCACGTTCCTGGCATCACCGAAGGCAGACAACATCACCGGCGACGTGACCGCGGCCGGCGGCGGCGTGGGTAACGCGATCTGGTATTAATCCCACCAGTGCGCGTAGTGGTCGCGGGCGGCGATTATTGCGCCGGCTTCGACCGGGAGGACGGCGCCGGTGATCCAGCGAGCCTCTTCGCTGGCGAGGAAAACGGCCGCCCAGCCGACGTCCCAGGCCGTGCCCTCGGTGCCGAGCGCAGACGCCTTTCGCCGGTGTTCGCGCAATTGTGGATCGACCCGGTCCGCCACCATGGGCGTATAGACGAGGCCGGGGGCGATGCAGTTGACGCGGACGCCGTCACGGCCGTGGTCGGCGGCCATCGTCATGGTCAGGCCGATGACGGCCGCCTTCGACGTTGTATAGGCCGCGTCGCCGATGGCGCGGAGGGCCGCGACGGACGAGATGTTGATGATCGAGCCGCCGCCGTTTTCGATCATGGCGGGGATGGCGAAGCGGGATGCGAGCATCATGCTCTTGAGGTTGATCGTCATCATGTGGTCCCACTCGTCGGGGTCGATCTCGATGATGTTCTTGCGCAGGCTGATTCCGACGTTGTTATCGAGGATGTCGAGCCGGTCGTAGCGTTCTACGGCGGCCTCGACCATCGCACGGCAGTCTGCTTCGCTCGTGACGTCTGCCTGGAAGGTGCTGGCCTCGCCGCCTTCTTCGTCGATGATGGCGCGGGTTTCTTCGGCGTGGTCGAGAGCGATATCGACCAGCAGGACTTTTGCGCCCTCGCGGGCGAAGAGGACGGACGTTGCCTTGCCGTTGCCGACGCCGGGGCCGCGCGAGCCGGCGCCGGTGACGATTGCGACCTTGCCTTCCAGTCGTCCTACCAGATCGGCCATCTCAATGCCCCCTATTGCTCTCCCTGTCCGTGGGACGGGATTCTATCCGGGGCGGCCTCCAGGGCGGGAAAAGAGAGCGGCAAATAGAAACCCCGGCCTGCGCCGGGGGAGTGAGATTGGTAGCCCCAGGGGGATTCGAACCCCCGATCTCCGCCTTGAGAGGGCGGTGTCCTGGACCGCTAGACGATGGGGCCACAAGTTGCGGCGCTGAGCCGCTATATCGAATTGGCTGGCGATCCAGGATTCGAACCTGGGTTTTCAGATCCAGAGTCTGACGTCCTACCGCTGGACGAATCGCCAGCGTCCGAATTCGAGTATAGCAAACGAAATTATCGGCCCGCACGCGCTATTTCGCTAGGTCCGGCCGCGGTTAATCGCGGCGTTGCCGAAGCGCTCCCGGATGGCGTCGACTGTCCCGCTGAGCGCGGAGTCTTCCCGGGCCAGCGAGATCGGGTCGGTATCGAGTAGTGAGAGCTGGCCCACGCGCTCGGTGAGGTTGCCGACGCCGACGCCGACGAGCCGCACCTTCGCCCGGCGGTGCGCCATCGCCTTGTCGAGCAATTCCTTGCCTGCAGCTGATATGGCTCCGTCCCCGTCGCCGGCCACGGGCAGCGTCGTCTGGCGGGTGATCGTCTCGAAGTCGTAGTAGCGCAATTTCAGGGTCACAGTGCGGGCGAACTTTTCGCTCTTGCGGAGGCGGGCGCCCACCCGCTCGGCGAGCTGTTGTAGCCTGCCGTTCAGGTAGTCGAGGTCGTCTGAATCATCGTTAAACGTCGTCTCGGCGCTGATCGACTTCGCCTCGCCGTCGGTGGTGACTTCCGAGTGGTCTATACCCATGGCGCGCTGTTGCAGCGACTCGGCGTGGTTGGGGCCCAGCGCGCGGCGCAGCGGACCGAGCGAATGGCCCGCCAGATCGCCGATAGTCTTGATGCCGAGCAGTGCCAGCGCTTCTTCAGCTTTCGGGCCGAGGCCGGGCAGCTTGCGGGCGGGCATAGGCGCCAGGAAGGCCGCCTCGTCGCCCGGCGCCACCAGCCTGATGCCGTCCGGTTTGGCCGCATCCGAGGCTATCTTCGCCACCAGCTTCGACGGCGCTATTCCTATGGAGGCTGTGACTTTGAGATCGCCGTGAACGCGGGCCCGGATGTTTTCTGCCGCGTCGAGTGGCATGCCGAAAAGCTTCTCCGTGCCGGTCATGTCGATGAACGCCTCATCCACGCTTACCGTCTGCACCACCGGGGAGTGGTCCCGCAGGATGGCCATGAAGCGCTTCGAGAAGCTGCCGTACAGGTCGTGGCTGGTGGGCACGAAGACGCCCTGCGGGCAGAGGCGGCGTGCGATGGCGATGGGCATGGCGGCGTGGACGCCGAACTCGCGTGCCTCGTACGAGGCGCAGGTGACGACGCCCCGGTTGCCGATGCCACCGACGATGAGGGGCTTTCCGATCAGATCGGGGTTTACGACGCGCTCAACCGCGGCGAAGAAGGCGTCAAGGTCCACGTGGAAGATTGTGCGCTGCACGGGTGACTCCCCTGACTTGAGCGTAGCACTCAACCGGGGGTAGTGGCGAGGCGGTGAAGGCAGAGGCGCGGGGGCGGTTGCACACGAATGATGCCGAGGCGGAGCTGCTTCGGGATGGACAAACGGCCGGGTACGCCATAGCCGGTTCAGTAGAGGGAAGCCCTGGTACTACCGCGACGATTTAGCATGGGCGCATTCGCAGTGTAGACGGACTGCGGCTACACTGCCGTCTCCCGGCACAGATCGCGAGGCTGAACGGGGATCATGAGACAGCCTTGGCCGTGCGCCCCTACGTGACGTCGAGCCGGGCTGCCAGTCGCTGCAGCAGCAGCATCGTTTCCTCTGAATCGGCCGCCTCCCCGATCGCTTCCAGCGTCCCGGCATGCCGTTCCGGGTACTCGTTCTCAAGACTCCCCGCTTCGATAGCCGTGGTATATGCCGACACGGCATCGTCAAAAGCGCCGATCAACCACTGCTCGCCTTTGAGATCGGCCAGCCTGCTCAAGAACAGCGCATCGTTTGACAGGTTCACTTCCGGGCCGGCTTCGAGGCCTGACCAGTAGCCGTCATAGACCATCGCCGCAAGTACCTGCGGTGCGACAGAGGCGCTCCAACTCGCGTCGATTTCGACCAGCAGATCGGCGGCCAGAACCGGATCCTCGGCGATGATCCGATGGACAATGCCGGCAGGCGTGGAGCGAACGTTCCCGCGGGTTGATATCAGGCGAGCCGCGAGAGGGGCGTCGTTGCGGATTGCGCTCAGGGCGCTTTCCGGGCCGGCATTGATCCATGTCATGAGGCCCAGGGAGGCGTCACGGACGACGCCCAGGGTGAAGCCGGGCGTCTCCGACTCCAACTTATCGAGCAGATCGTACAAGGCTGCGACGACCGGCCTGTCGATCTCGAAATTACCGGATCCGTTTTCGAAGAGTTTTCTCGATCCGGCCGCGATCGCATCACCTCCGGCCTCTGGCGTGATTCCCAGTGCCGCCAGGAGCCTTTCCGGAGTCACCTCGGGCGCTCGGGCAAGCTCGGGACGGATTTCGAGCAGGCGGAGCAGCGTGGAATCGCTGATCAACGGCATCGAACTCGCCAGAAGATCGGTATCGGACTCCCTCAGGAAGTCGACCAGAACGGGGACCGCTGTGCTGAGTTCGTCATCGTCGTCATTGGCGACGAATCGGTCGAAGATAGCGGCCGCTTCGGCGGGGTCTGAGCGGGCTGCGTCGATGAAGGCGTCTGCTGTTCCGGCGATTTTCCTCAGAGTGCCGGCGTGGCCGCTGAGAACGTCGCGAAGATCGGCGTCTGACCCACCGCGATCGTCACCGAACAGGGAGATCAGCGCCCGCGGAGACAGCAGCACCGCAAGATCGCGTATGATCGGCCGGCTGAACTCATCCAGCGTCTTTGCAATCTGCTCATCGGCTGATTGTCCGGATAGTGACTGGAAGAAGTCGAACACATCGGCGAGTTCTTTGCCAAGCGGCGTTCCGGTGCCTGCCAGCACCTCAGGATGACGGGCATGGAGGTCGCTCATCTCCGTGATGTAGCCGCGCCAGAACTGGAAGCCGCGATCGATTCCGGCGGCATCGACCAGCGAGAATTCCGGTTCCCTGACGCGAACGAACTGTTCTTCAAAGTCACGCAACCGCTGCCGCTCTTCGGCCGCGAGGATCGCCTTGAGCCCGGCCGGCAACTTACCGCCATCGCCATCGTCGAGCGACTTGTATCGGTCCAACGGGAAGTGCTGCAGTCCAAAAACCTCGCCGGCCAGTTGGCGGTCATCGTCAGGCAGGGTCTGGAACCAGGTGAGGGCCTCCGGCCACGCCTCGAAGTCGAGACCGCCGACAGCCATATCCGTGAGAAAGGCCGAGTAGTAGGGGCGAAGGATAGGCGGGATGAGGTCAATATCGCCGGCGGTCATGTAGATGAGATCCGCCTCGCCGAAGTGGTACAGGTCCGAGTCCTCTTCCAGAGTCAGGTTGGGGAGATTTCGGAAACGGTCTCTGAGCGGCTCAAATCGGTCCGGTGGCTGTGCCATGAACCGTTCCAGGTCGGCCCGATACGCTGCGATCCCCTCGGACGGCCTCTCTGCGATGGGGCTTATCCACGCAAGGCCGGGCCTGCCGCTGACGTCGAACACCCCCCAGAACGAGTGGCTCATCTCATGCATGATGGTCCGGGGGACCGCCTGTCCTGCTCCTGCCCACCCCTGGAAGCCGGTGCTTCCGAACCATGTCGGCTGTGCCTCCATCTGCCTGAAGTCGTATGTCTGCAGCCAGGCGAGGCCATCCGGCGAGTAGTCCCATATTTTGGTAAGCGCGCGTATTCTGTCCTGCGCCCAGGGTGATTGCGGTGTAAAAACTGTCGCAACTGTTGCCGTCTCAGGCGCTTGCGGCGACGCGGGCGTGGGCGTCGTTGCACCGCTTCCTGTGCAGGCGAGCAGTGCGACGCCGGCAATGCCGGCCACCAATAGCCGTCGGCGGAATGCAACGATGGGTTTCATATACAGAGGGTATCGGCGCAGTGGATGAGTATCAGATACTGGCTCGCGGATTCAATCGTATTACTCGTATAACGTTCCTGGACCTCCGGCGGGCTTCGGTTGCCACGCCCAGAACCATCCAACCATTCCAGTGCTGAGAATTCCGATAATTGCCCCAGCAGTGAGCATACTTCTCCCGCGATTCGTTCGCGGGCCGCTGCAAATTGCGGTGCGCTGGGGATTTCGGCTCGCGTTCCTCGCAGTACTTTTCGTCGCTCTCTTGTTGCCCGGCGGCGACGTGCGCCGGTTCTCTTCCCTTGAGATCGCGGCCTCCGATCACCTCTTCAGCATCCCGGCCTGGGAAGTCGGAAATTTTCTGGACAAGTGGACCAACCGGGTAACTTCGCTATTCGGAGGTAAGTTGGGCGATGAAGAAGGCCAGGCCATCCTCACAGACTATTCGGCTCTGTCCGATCGAATTCGTGAGGAGACCGGTAATCGCGATCGGATAGCTGCGAATCCGGATGCAACTGCAGAGGAACTTGAATCCGCCGAGCACGCTCTGTCCGACGTCCGGAATATTCGACGGTCGGATCGGGACGATACCGAAGAGTATTTGGAGAGCGCGATCAGCGCTACGCTCAGAGAGCTGGGATTTGGCGGGCCCGGGGGATTTCTCTGGCCCCCCGTGGATTTTCGGCTGGAAGAGCCGCCGCATCTCCTCGTGACGTCGCCGAGGGACAGGATTGAGCGGCTGGATTCGGAGCTGCTCGCGCCGGGCATCAACGCGCTGCAGTCGGAAGAGATTGAAGCGCGCCTGCTCGAAGACGCAAATCTGTCCGCCATCGTGCTGTCACTGGGTGGCGTTGCGACGTTCCCGACCTTTGTGCGTGATGACACCTCTCTCCTGGACACGCTGGATCTGGCTTCCCATGAGTGGTTGCACGCCTATTTCTTTTTCCATCCGCTAGGCCAGAACATCAACTCCGGCTCGGAGATGAATACCCTCAACGAAACGGTCGCCAATATTGCGGGCAAGGAGCTTGGGATCCTGACTTATGAGCGCCTGACCGGTGAGAAGGTGCCAGAAGAAGCGGATGAGGAAGATGAGGAGGAGTTCAGCTTCGATGATTTCATGCGGGAGACCCGGCGAACGACCGATGATCTGCTGTTTGAAGGAGACATCGAGGGCGCAGAGGCATACATGGAGGCACGGCGGCTGGAACTCCAGGATCACCGGTTTTTCATTCGCAAGTTGAACCAGGCGTGGTTTGGATTCAATGGCACGTATGGAGACTCTCCAGCATCGATAAGTCCAATCGGGGACGAGGTAAAGGAGTTGCGCGAACTGTTGCCGGACGTGGGCGAGTTGATCCGCAGAGCCCGCGGCGTCAGTTCGTACGAAGAGTTCCAGGAGGTTCTGCAGCAGGCGAGAGAGGCTGCCGCCGCCGCATCGGGTTGAGAGGCCCTGTGAGCGCCCGATACGCGACTATGGAGATTAGCGCAGTGGCACTCAGTTATACTTTGCCGAATCGACAAATGTGCGCTCAGCGTATCTCTAACGCGAGCCAGGGTCTCATACCTGGCCGAGCGCACGATAGGTATCGCGGATTTTGATAGCCGGATTGGCCGACGGCGCGGCCCCGGCTCGCGAAAACCGGAACGTGGAGAGTTTATGTCCAGTCGAAATGAACCGGTCCCGTACGAGGACCTGAGGAGTTACCGGCCCCCCTCGGACCGCGGCGGCGGCAATCGCGGCGGTGGCAGTGGCGGTTCCGGCGGTGGCCCGCCCCGGCCCGGCGGTGGCGGCCTTGGCGGCGGCGGTGGTCCGGAGCAGGTAAGCCTGGAAGACATCATCAACCGCATTCGCGATGGCCTGCCTAACTGGGGCGGAAAGCAGATCGGCGGCGGACTGACGGCCATCGTCATACTCATCGCCCTAGTCTCCGTCGGCATCTGGCTTGCAACAGGTATTTACACAGTCGGACCGGACCAGCAGGGTCTGCTGCGCACATGGGGCAAGTTCGATAGCACCACCAGCCAGGGTCTCCACTTTCACTGGCCGTCGCCGATCGGCACCAGAAACGTAGAGAGCGTCACTCAGACGAGACGCCTGGAAGTCGGCTTCCGAAGTGGCGCGGATGGACTGGGCATAGCCCAGACCGTTGGCGCTGAATCTCTGATGATTACCGGTGATGAAAACATCGTTGACGTGCAGATGGTGGTCCAGTACCGAATCAGCAGCCTCCGCGATTTTGTTTTCAACGTCGCCGATCCGGGAGACCCCGACCGCAACATTGGCCTGAACCGGCCTGAGGGCCGCACGTTGCGGGACGCAGCCGAATCCTCTCTGCGGCAGGTTGTGGGTAGCCGTGATATCGACGATGTGCTGACGGTCGGAAAAGAGCAGGTCCAGGCCGAGACCGCACTCATCATGGACCGGCTGCTGGACTCTTATGGCGCGGGTCTTGAGATCATCGCGGTGCTGCTCCAGAACGTGAACCCGCCGGAAGAAGTGAGGCCCGCGTTTGAAGACGTGGTGAAGGCCCGGGAGGACAGGGAACGGCTGATCAACCTCGCGGAGGCGTATCGGGCGGACCAGCTTCCGAGAGCGGAAGGCCGTGCTGCCCAGATCGTCGAGTCTGCAGAGGGTTTCAAGGAGGGTCGCATAGCCAAGGCGCAAGGTGAGGCCGCTGGATTTAAGGAGCTGCTCGAGGGTTATGAGAACTCGAAGGTAGTCACCCGCCAGAGGCTCTACCTGGAAGCGATGGAGGAGATTCTGCCAGGTATTACCAAGTTCATAATCACTGAGGACACGACAAGCGGAGTGCTCCCATTCCTGCCGCTGACGGGCGGGACAGCGGCGCCAGCGGCGGCGGCAGCGGCGGCCGGGGGGACGAACTAATGAAAATAGGATTCCTCATTGCACTGGTCGTCCTGGTCATAGCAGGCTTCATTCTTGTTCCGCAATCGTTCTACATCGTTGATGAGACGCAGGTCGCGATCGTGACTCGCTTTGGCAGTTTCCAGAGCGCGGCCATCACGCCTGGACTTCGGTCCAAGACGCCGTTTATCGATACCGTGACCAAGTTTGACAAGCGGTTGCTCCGCTATGACGCTCCGGCGGCATCGCTGCTGACTGCGGATAAGCGGAACCTGGTAATTGACGCCTATGCCAGATACAGAATCATCGACCCTCTCCTGTTCTTCCAGAGGTTGAGGGACGAGGTAACAGCCGACTCACGCGTTGGCGATATCGTCTCTTCAGAGCTCAGACGTGAAGTTGCCCTGGACCTTCAGTCAGAGATCATCTCTGAGATCAGGGAAACGATCATGGAGCGGGTACGGGAAGCGGCGAACCGCGCGGAGATAACCCGTGCGGAGGCGGAGGCGCTGCCAAACGGGGGGATGAGAGCCCCGCAGCTGTTCATTTTCCTGACCCCGACAGATCTGGAAGCGGGTGAGTTCGGGCGTAGGCAGTTGCCTACTGCGTCCCAGTTGGAGTTGATACGCGGGAACGCGAATCCGCCAGAACTCACCAACTTCAGCATCGCCTACTTCCAGCCCCTGCGCGACGCGTTTGGGATTGACATCGTCGATGTGCGCATAAAGCGCGCCGACTTCCCAACGGACATCGAGGCGAGCATTTTCGACAGAATGCGCGCCGAACGTCTGCGAATCGCCAGCGGTCTGCGTGCTGAGGGCGCCCAGGTGGATGCCGAGATACGCGCTGACGTCGATAGGAGCGTCCTCGTCACGGTGAACACCGCCGAGGGTAACGCTGCGCGGCTCAGGGGTGAGGGCGAACGTGAGGCGATCGACATTCTCGACGCCGAGTTGTCGAAAGATCCCGAGTTCTACTCCTTCACGCGGGGTCTGGAGGCCTACAAGAAGATCCTGGACTCGAACTCCACGATCGTTCTCACGGCGGACAGCCCGTTGTTCAACTTCCTGCAGGATCCTGCGGGGCAGAACGAATTGTTCGTCCCGGAATAGTTCTTGCCGGAACGGCGATAGACGAAACGATATTGAGACGCCCCGGGCAGCCGGGGCGTCTTTTTTTCTCAGTGTCGGATGGGCGGAGCCGGAAGGAGGGGGCTTAGAGCAGGTTGGTCATTCGGCGGGCCATGACGAGCCGAATGACGGCAAGTATGGCGGCTCCCGAGAGGATGAAGAGCACGGCGTCTATGTCTGAGCCAATGTTATAAGGGCGAGCGTAGTTCCTGCCGCCGGTGGATGCTCGGTGTTCGTGATCGCCATGAGCAGGATGGCAACGCCGACCCCGATTGCGGCGGCGACTGCCAGAGACTGAGTGCTGATGGTCTATGGGTCTCCCACTACGGCCTGCAGGGCGGCATAGGCGCTGACCCCGACGATGACGGCCACGAGATGGCCTCCAAACAGGCGTCTTGTGGATGAAGCGATCGAGTGCGGCACCACGAACACGAGGAAGACCGACGACGCGATCGACGCGGTGATCGCCGCGTTGCTTACACCTATCTCCACGATGAGGATGAGGACGAGAACGACTGAGGCCATTGAAGCCTGCAGTAAATAGGCAGAGCGCCGGCCATGGAAGGTCGGATCGATCAGATGAAACTGTCGAATTTGACGCACGAGCGCCAATAACCCCGGCTAAGCCCGGCTCAACCCGGGTCTATCTAACGTTCCGATGCTATATCTCTGAGAGTTCTCGCAGCACGATGAATCCCAGTACAAATTCGGTCGAATCGGGTTGCCCATACGGCCGGTTGCCGGGCGGTCCGGGTGTTGGTAAGATTCCCGGTAAGTAAGCGCTCACTTACCTGACCGAAGGCGCTTTCGCGGACAGACCGAAATCAGGCGCAGGAATGGCACTGGCAAACAAGCGGCTCGACCACGCCACCCGGCAGCACCAGATTGCCGCGGCCGCACGCGACATTATCACCGAGGGAGGGCTGACATCTCTCACGGTGAATGAGCTCGCTGCGAGAGTCGGTGTGACAGAGGCGGCACTGTACAAGCACGTCCGTAACAAGGACGAAATCCTGCTGCTGCTGGTCTCTGAGATCCGTGAATCTCTGTTCAACGCCATATCTGAGGCGACGAGCACGGACCGGAGCTCGCTGGAGAAACTCGAGCACATGCTCCAGCTCCACCTCTCGTACGCGGAGACGCGGCGGGGCGTCTCGTTCGTGATCATTTCGGAGTCGCTGCGGTTTGGCGTCCCAGAGGTAAAAGTCGCGGCCCGAAGGTTGGTGGACGAGTACGTAGACATGGTGGCGCAGATTCTCGTAGAAGGCCAGAGCGACGGCGAGGTGGACGGTTCGATCGATTCCGAGGCCGCGGCAGTCATGTTTTTCGGGATGGTAGAGGCAAGTGTGACGCGCTGGCTGTTTGACGAATCGATGCATCCACTGGCAGAGAAGGGTGCGGCCATGTGGCGGTTGTTCAAGGCCGGTGTCAGCCCTGTGGCCGCGCGTTAGAGGCACGATGGGCAACGGAACGTCCTGGGCGGAGGGAGAGAGACGATGACGGTAATCACCATTGACGGCCAGATTGGAGCCGGGGCTCCTGAGGTTGGCCGCAAGGTCGCGGACGCTCTCGAAATCGATTACTACGACCGGCTGCTTCTGAGCGGCATCGCCCGCAAGGTAGGCGCGACCGTGGCGGCGGTGCAGGAGAAGGAGCAGCGGATTCACAAATGGGGTGATCGGCTGCGGATCATCGCCGACCGGGCGATGAACAGCCTGGCCATGACAGCCGCTGTTGGAGACCCCTATTTCGGCGGAATCATGACTGACGCGCTGCCTCTGACCTGGGATGAATCAGTAGCCGGACCCAAAACAGCAGGCCATGAACTGGACAGCGGAGAGATCGCGCGCGCGACTTCCGAGCATATCCATGAGATCGCGAACAAGGGCGATGCCGTGATCGTTCATCGGGCCGGCTGCGTTGAGTTGCTGGACCGGCCTGACACCTTCAGGGTGGGCCTGTTCGCTTCTACCCGGGACAGGGTCTGGCGGGTCATGACCCGTGAAGGATTCCTCCGCCCCGATGATGCCGAGGCCGCAATCCGTGAGCGTGAGCGCTCGCAGGTCGCTTATTTCAAGAACTATCATAATGCCCATCCCCACGATGAGAGCATTTACGATCTCAGTGTGACTACCTCCATGGCGGATATGGACCTGGTGGCCCTGAAGATCGTGCACGCGTTCCGGGGCCAGGCGGGACTGACCGGAATATCGATCAACTAGATTGCTAGGGGTCTCAGGACCGGGCTCAGGGACGCTCAAGCGGCCAGTCGCGAATGCCGTCCTGTGGGACGTACCCGACAACGTCGCGTGCGTGTTCCAGGTCTCGGAATCGCCCGCGGTTGTCTGATACCGCAAATACGATCTCGTACCGGACGGTCTCCGGGGCCTCGACGCATCTGCGGATCATCTGCGCGATGTCGCGGTGGCTCAGATAGACGGCGGCGTGGCGAGCGTCTCGAGGCCAGTCCTCTTCGACGACGCGGCCAATGCGGATGCAGATCACCGAAATGCCGTACTCCTCGGAGTAGGCCCGGCCAAGGCTTTCTCCCCAGAGCTTGGCGGCCCCGTAGACGCCTTTTGGCCGCACTGGCGACATGTGATTGACGAGCTGGACACTCCCCGGCACGTCGTCCCAGCGGGCTTCTACCATCGACAGGTAAGGCTCGTCGTTTTCGTAGAGATTGACCGTTGCGCCGGAACTGCCGAACACGACGCGCCGGACGCCGGCGCCGCGCGCAGCTTCGTAGACGTTGTACACCCCGCGAATATTCGCGGAGATGTGGCCTTCGATGTCCTGGCCCAGGTAGGCGGCCATATGGACGACCGTATCGACGCCCTCGAACGCGGGGCGAATGGCGTCCAGGTCCGCGATGTCGGCCTGGAACGACTCGAATCCTTCAGAATCGCTGGCGACCGGCCGGCGATTGAGAGCGCGGACTTCGTAGTCGCGGGCGAGGTCCCGGCCCGCGAGGCCGCCGATGAGGCCGCTCATGCCGGTTATAAGAATTCGCTTGCCGTTAGCCATGGCAACGCCTCCCAGCGTCTCAACAGTTCAAGACCGCGCCGTGCCACCCATCTTCCGATAGCATTTCGTCCATCGGATCGAAAACCACTGAGCCGGCCACTGAACCGGATGGTAGCCAGCGGTGCCAGAAGCTAGACCAGTTGTCACAGCGGCAGACATCATGTCGTCCCCGGCAATCACGATCTCGTCCGACACCAGCCTGGCGGACGCGGCAGCCCTGATTCTAAGCCGAAGGATAGGCTGCCTGCCTGTGTTTGATGAAGCCGGCCGGCTGATGGGCCTGATCACCGATGATTCATTCTTCCCGCGGGAGAAGCAGATCCCCTATACGCACGAGCGATTTGCCTGGTTGCCTGGGGGATGGCTCGGAGACATCGATCAGCTCGCGGAGACCCTGCGCAGTCTGAGTGGCCATCCGGTTACGGACGGACTCATCGAGCGGCAGCCGGTGGCATTAGACACGCCTTTTCCGGAGATCGCGAGGCAATTACTGGAGGAGCATGTTCATCACGTCGCGGTCGTGAAGGATGACGCAGTGGTGGGCGTCATCTCCCGCCACGATATGGCGAAACTGGTGCTGATGGACTGATTGAGGCACTGCCGAGGTTGCCCGGATTGCCCGCGCTCTACAGGTCCATTGCGCAGCGGAAGCCCATGTTGGCCGTGGAGCTGTTGGGTGTGTTGGACGTGCGTGCGGCCACCCTGTAGCGAGTGCAGTACGAGGAGTGGCACAGGAATGAGCCGCCTCTGGTGACTTTTGCCGTGCCTTCGGACGGTCCCTCAGGATTACTGGACAGGGCGGATGAGGCCCAATCGACAGTCCACCAGTCGGCACACCACTCCCAGACATTGCCGGCAACGTTGTAGAGGCCGTATCCGTTCGGCTCGAACGACCGCGCCGGCGCCGTGCCGTGGTAGCCGTCTTCTCTGGTGTTGGAGAGTGGGAACTCTCCCTGCCAGATGTTGCAGCGGTGCACGCCGTCTGGCGTCAGCCCGTTGCCCCAGGCGTACCGGCTCTGCTCAAGCCCGCCGCGCGCGGCATATTCCCACTCGGCCTCCGTAGGCAGCCGCTTGCCCATCCACTTCGCGTACGCGTCGGCGTCATTTGATGAAACCTGCGTCACGGGGTGGTCCATTCGGGCTTCTATGGACGAATCGGGGCCATCCGGACGCCGCCAGTCGGCGCCATCGACCCGCCACCACCACTCTGCGCCTGCTACCCGCTGTTCGACGGTCTTCGATGTCTCATCGGAAACGAACTGGTAGAAGCAGAAGGACCAGCCGAAAAGCTCGGCTTCCGTTATGTATCCGGTCTCCTCGACGAAGTCGGCGAACTGCCCGTTGGTGACCGTGGTTTCATCGATATGGAAGCCGTCCAGGGCCACTCGACGCACCGGCCCCTCGCCATCGCCTGGGAACGCCCGGCGGTCGTCCGTGCCCATCAAAAATTCGGCGCTCTCCAACCGGACCATTCCATCGGTGGAGCCGGCCGATGGCGAGGAGCCGATGTTACCGGCGTCGACGGTCTTGCCATCGGGCCTGCCCGGCGTGCAGCAGGCATTTGAGATTGGAAGCGGCCGGGTATGTTTTGATGCCCTCATGACGGTCTTTCTATCACGGCCTGATCGCGTCGGAATTTCTGTGTGTGACCTGGGACCGGTAGAGTATGGGCTCGTCAGGTTTGGAGTCAACGAATGGAGAGGAGCGGCATGGGGCGCCTGGATGGGAAAGTTGCGCTGATTACGGGAGGCGGCAGCGGGATAGGCGCGGCGACGGCGCGGTTGATGACAGAAGAGGGCGCCAGCGTCGTACTCGCCGGCATCCCGGCTAAAGGCGTGCTGACCGTGTCAGAGGAGTTGAGGGGTAACGGCTACTCTGCCCTGGGTCTGCCTACCGACGTGTCGAAGTCTCGCGAGGTTGAGGCGGCTGTTGCCGCCGCCGTCTCAGAGTTCGGTCATCTGGACGTCCTGGTGCCGAACGCGGGCGTTCAGCTTCATGACCGCGACGTGAACTTCCACGATCTGCCGGAGAGCGTCTGGGACGAAACGCTGAATGTGAACCTGAAGGGCGTGTTTCTGGCCTGCAAGTTCGGCATTCGCCAGATGCTGAGCCAGGGAACCGGCGGCGCGATCGTAATAACGAGTTCGATTACAGCGATCGCGACCCGCACGCCGAATTTCGCCTATGCGACGAGCAAGGGGGCGCTGCTCGCGCTCAGCAGAAACATTGCGCTGAACTATGCGGACAAGGGAATCCGGTGCAACGCCGTCCTGCCCGGCGCACTGGAACGCACTCCC
>JADFHP010000143.1 GCA_022567135.1 Chloroflexota bacterium | reverse complement strand
TCCTCATCAATGTATTTCCTGACGCGCCGTTCGGTTGCTTCTCCAAACGGGACGTATCGCTCCTTGGCGCCTTTGCCCATCACCTTAACCACGCCCTTTTCCAGGTTCAGATCGTCGATATAGATTCCCACAAGCTCCGCGGCCCGCAATCCCGAATCAAGTAACAGAGCCAGAACCGCCTTGTCACGAAGCTTGGGCGAAGCATCAAATAGTCGCCATATCTCTTGATCCGTTAACGGTTCGATTAGTTCAAAAGGAATCTTTGGCGGTCTGGTCGTCTCCAGGAGCAGGGTCTCCGTGTAGCCGACCCTGTAAGCCCATCTGAAGAAGGCGCGCAGCGCGCGCACGCGATTGGCCAACGTTGAAGCTTTTGGGAGCTTGCCCCGCCACATCTTCTCGCCAAGGCTCGCGATATATGACTGAAGTCGGAGATCGGTGAGCTCGCCCATCTCGGTTTGAGGAGGAATGCCCCACTGGGACGTAAACAGGATCTTGAACACCTGGGCATACCAGTCAACCGTTGACGGCGATCGGTTTTCGGTCCGGTTTCTTATCTGGAAATGATTGAACGCATCAACCAGAAACGTCTTAGGGGATGGTTTGTCGGATCTATTTCGCTTTCTCATGATGAATCTCATAGTGAACGTTGTCCCGATTTTTAGTAAGTGTCCGGCGGACAACGTCCGATTCGCCAGGCGCAAAATTGGGTCCGACAGGTGGTCATTAGACCCTCTTAAACGCAAGAAGTCGGGCTTGAACTGCCCGACTTCAACTGAAAACATGTATCTGGTCGGGGAGACCGGATTTGAACCGATGACCCCCTGCTCCCAAAGCAGGTGCGCTACCAGGCTGCGCCACTCCCCGACCGCACACCAATTGTATATCCCGCCACTCGCAGCCCAACGCCCGTCCGCCAGCCGCAACAACCCGCATTCGGTATGATGCCATCTATCACTACGGTCCATGGCCGCAAAGTCAGCGAAATAATGCCGGAATCAGACCCCCGCATACAGATCCTCGAACGTATCCTGGACGCCCTCAACAAGCACAATCCCCGCGCCGTCATCCGGAGCTTCTCACCGGACTGCGTCCTCGACTCCAACCGCGGCCCATACCCGTACGGCCAACGATTCAACGGCATCGGCGCCGTGGAGGGCGCGGTCAACTCGCTGTTCGACCGCGTGCCGGACGTGAAGTTTGATGAAGCGAAAATCTTCATCGCCGGCGATCTCGGATTCATCATGGCCCACGCCACCGGCACAGCCATGACCGGAGAGCGCGTCGATACGCGGACTTGCGATGTCTATGAATTCTCCGACGGCAGGGTCATCAAAATCGACTCATACTGGAAGACCACCGGCCAGAATTAAGACCCAGAAATACCAATATTAAGAGACGCTTCGTGCCCGGCCTCCGGCTTAACGTCGACCTCCACACACACTCGCGATTCGCCATGTCCACGAGCCCGCTGCTGGACATAGACGTCCTGTCCGCAGGCGCGCGGCAAAAGGGCCTCGATCTCCTCACAACCGGAGACTTCACGCACCCGGTCTGGCTCGACGAACTGAAGTCGGAGTTGACCGAATCCAGCGGCGGCATCTTCGAATCCCATACCGGCGGAAAATTCATCCTCGGCACGGAGATCTCGTGCGTCTGGAAACAGCACGGCCGCGGCCGCCGCGTACACCTCCTCGTGCTGGCGCCGGGCTTCGCCGCCGTCGATGCCATCTGCGAACGACTCGCGAGGCTGCAGCGCCTCGAGTCCGACGGCCGCCCCATCCTTAAGCTCTCCGCTCGAGACCTTGCCGAGATCGCCTGGACCGCGAGCGACCGTTGCGTCGTCATCCCCGCCCACGTCTGGACGCCCTGGTACGGGCTCTACGGAAGCAAGTCCGGCTTCGACTCCATCGAAGAGTGCTTCGGAGACCTGAGCGGCCGGATACGCGCCGTGGAAACCGGCCTCTCCAGCGACCCGGCGATGAACTGGCGCGTACCCGACCTCGACTCCCGCTCAATAGTGTCGTTCTCAGACGCCCATTCGCCGGCATCGCTCGGGCGCGAATTCACCGTCATCGAATCTGAACTGACATACGACGCTGTCACAGACGCTATTCAGACCGGCGACGGCATAGTTGAAACCATAGAGTTCTTCCCGGAAAACGGCAAATACCACCTCAACGGCCACCGCAAATGCGGCATCAGGCTCGAACCTCACGAAACGCCCGCAGACGGACGATGCCCCGCATGCGGCCGCCCCCTCACCCTCGGCGTGCTGCAGCGGCTCGAAGAGTTGTCCGGCCGGCCCTCCGAGTCATCCCATAACTCAAAAACAGAAGGCGGCCTTATCTCCGGTCCCGCGGGACGGCCGCCATTCAGAAGGCTTGTCCAACTGGCCGGCCTGGTCTCTGACGCGTTGGGCGTGGGGCCGAAATCGAAGACGGTCACGCGCGCCTGCGATGCCCTTGTAGATGAGTTCGGAAGCGAGCTCGCCGTGCTGCTTCATGCGCCCATCTCCGACATCGCGAAGACTGCCTCACCGCCAGTCGCAGCCGCCGTGGACGCCATGCGGGGCGGCCGCGTAAACATCCAGCCGGGATACGACGGCGTCTATGGCACTGTCTCGACACGCCGGTAATGCTGCCCCACGCCAACGGCCACGCGGTCGCTTCCGGCAAATTTCCCGCAGCGCGGATGAGTCCCAACGAGAACAGTACCTTCAGGCCTCACCCGGCATCTCATAGGTGTTCCACGGCATGGACGTGGTTCGGATATGGGCTTGTCGCCCATCCCATGAAAGGAAGGGTTCATGGTCTCGGCAGACCTCAAGCGGCGCGTGAACGAAACCCCGCGGCTGAAACGGCTGGCTTACGGCCTCATGATCACCGGCTTCATCATCATCGCTGCATCGTTCGTGATCGGAATCGCGCTCGGATTATCGATCGCAGACCTGTTTGAGAACGCCAAGTCAGTCCGCGACGCGGCGGCGCCAGACGACGCGGCAACCCGCGGCATCCTCTCGCAGCAGGGAACCATCGCGGCCACCACAGCATGGCTGACGCCGCTAAAATTCCTTGGCCTCGGATCATTCCTGGCAGGCATCACGACCATTCTGTACGTAGTCATCCAATCTCTAAAATTGCGGGCCGAGTCGATGAAAGTCTCGCTGCCCATAATCCTCGGCGTCGAAGAGAAGTCGGCCGAGTAACGGCACGGAGTAGCGATCAACAATGACGACACTAGGAATGAAAACAGTCACCATCCCGGTCAGAAACCGCGAAGCGGTGATAGCGGGAACAGAAAACGCAACTGAGATGACCGCCATCCAGGCCATGGCAACCAGGATGTGGCGCATCCTCGTGCCCATGGGCTTCATGATAATCGTCATCTCGTTCATCATCGGAATCATCAACGGCATCAACATCGGAGAATTCTTCGGCGACGCCAAGATCGTCCGGGAAGCAAGCCCGAACCATGAGAACTTCGGCACCGTCCAGGCCATAGTCACCTGGCTGCCGGGATTCAAGCTCTTCGGCGTCGGGCTCATGCTCGGCGGGATCACTATGATCCTGGGATCCATCCTCGGCAACCTGAGAATCGCGGGCGCCAACGTGCAGGCGGCGGTGGGCGTGGACGTCATCCTTCCCCAGACACCGACCACCGGGAAGTTATTCCCGCCTCTGATGTTCATGGGACTGATGACCCTCATGGCCGCCATGTTCATCGGCGTCTGGCTGTCCTTCGTATCCGCAGACGTCTACGGCAACGCCATCACCGATATCAACGGGGCGGCGGCGGGCTCGGACCTGCTCGCCGATACCGGCCTGGTCCACGCGGTGAAGGCGTGGCTGACACCGATGGAGTTCCTGGGAATGGCCTTCCTCTTCTCAGCGATCACGCTTGCGCTGGCCACCATCGTGACCGCGCTGCGCTTCCAGGCACGCCGCCTGGTCGAGATCGCAGAAGAGAAGTTATCCTGATCCTGACGGCAGCCTGACTAAATTCAGACTCCCACATCAAAGGCCCCGCAGGCGCAAACCTGCGGGGCTTTTTTGTGTTGGCGAGGGCACATGCACGTACCGGCCAACAACGCCCCAATCCCCGTAGGGAGGGGCAAGCCCCTCCGTTGGATCGTTTGGGGGGGGGGGCTTTGCGGTGGGTCGTTGGCTCGCAGGCGCCGACTCTGATTCCGGGCGCCAGCCCGCCATCCTGCGCCGCTTGGTCCTGAGCTTCGAAGGGCTCGAAGGGTGGGGCGAACGAGGCCACCACGGGGGACGGGCGGGTTCTAAACCAGCCCCTGCCAAACATTCGCGGTAGCCCAAACCCCACTGGGGCGACTCGCTCCCGATCATGGCCGGAGACGCCCCAATCCCCATGTAGTCCAGAGTCATCTGGAGAAGTCGAACTCGATCCCCGCGCCAGCCTCCTTCGCCTTCTTGTATACAAGCGCAGCGCACGAGATGTCCTGTATCGCCAGGCCAACGCTTTTGAACAGCGTTATCTCGTCATCACTCTCACGCCCGGCGATAGTCCCGTTCACGACGTCACCAAGATCGCCGTGGATCTGGTCCGCCGAGTACTCGCCGGCCTCAATCGGAATCTGAATGTCGCCCGCCTCGTTCAGACAGGCAACCTTCGTGTCGCAAACTACCTTCGCGCGCAGCAGCGTCGCGGTGTCCAGCTCCCGGACGCCCGGCGCATGCGAGCCGATGGCGTTGATATGTGCGCCCGGCTTGAACCATGCCCCGTCAACGATGGGCTCTGCCGCCGTGGTAGCCAGCGCGACAACATCGGCGTCGGAAAGCGCGCCTGCCGTGCTCGACGCAACTTCCATCGTCACGCCCGTCGCTTCGGCGAGCCCGTCAGCGAACGCCTGAACGCTCTCCGGCGGGTCCATGGCGAATATCACGACCTTCTCCAGGTTTGCCGATGCGCACATGGCAAGCACCTGGGCACGAGCCTGCACACCGGCCCCAAGAATCGCGCCGACCGACGCATCTTTCCTGGCCAGATGCCTCGTCGCCACCCCGGACACCGCGCCGGTGCGAATCGCTGTCAGATAGCCGCCGTCCATGACCGCAACCGTCTGCCCGGTGTTCTGATCGAGCAGGATGATCGATGCCAGCGTGGTGGGAAGCCCGAACTTGTCCGGATTCCCCTTGTACACCGTCACCGACTTCGCACCCAGGGCACCCGAAGATTTCAGATAGGCGGGCATCGAGGCGATCCAGCCTCCCACGTCCGGGTCGATAATCACCGTCCGGTCTGGCATTGTCGCCGTCCCGGAAGCAAGCTCCGAAAATGCGGCCTCGACCACGTCGATAGCGTCCTCGATGTTGAGGAGCTTCTGCACGTCTCCCCGATTCAGCAGTAATGCCACGTCAATCACCCGCCCTCAGCGCCCTGTGGGCCTTACGTGTCCCGGGCGCGCCCATATAAATCTCGTTCTCGATTAGAGTGGCGGGATTATAGCGCGCCACCCAGCCGGCCAAGCATGCAGCGCGGCCGGTCCACCAGAAACCAGACCCGGCGACCACGGGAAATCAATAGTAGAGATAGATAGTGAAAATCACGACAGTCGAGGCGATATATCCGGATTACCAGCACGTCGCGCCATCGTGGCGAACCGACCTCTGGCAGATTGTCGTCCGCATCGAAACCGACCGCGGCCACACCGGCTACGGTTACGGAGGAGGAGGCCTGGCATCCCTCCAGATCGTCAACGGCCACTTTAGAGAACTGCTCGCCGGCCGCAGCCTGGACTCGGTCGACGATATCGCAGCCATCTGGGACCACCTCTATGCCGAGTCGATTCCATACGGCCGCAAAGGCATCGCCATCATGGCCCTGAGCGGCGTCGACCTCGCCCTCTGGGACGCCCTCGGCAAAGCCGAAGGTGTCCCGGTCTGCTCCCTGATCAGCGGCAACGGCAGCAGCAGAAAATCTAATATCCGCTGCTATGCCACCGGCCCCGATACGGAATGGCACGCCGAACTCGGCTACACCGGCACAAAGCGCCCGCACCGCTCGACCGGAAATCGATCGGAAGGCGACGACCTGGCGGAATGGGCCGATAACGCCCGGAGCCTATTCGGCCCCGAAGGCCTCCTGATGATAGACACCTACATGTCATGGGACTACGAGACGACTTTGGCGATGGCGGAACGGCTCGAAGAGTTCAACTTCCACTGGTTCGAGGACGTGCTCACACCCGATCACGTGGAAGAGCAGAGCGCTCTAAAGGACGCTATAGGCGACGTGAACCTGGCCGGCGGCGAACACGAGTTCACGGTCTGGGGATTCCGCGACCTCGCGCGCAGCAACTCGCTGGACATCTGGCAGCCCGATATCACCTGGTGCGGCGGAATCACCGCAGGAATTCGCATCGTTGATCTCGCACGGCGGCATGCGGTGCCCGTCGTCCCCCACAGGGGCGGCGAAGTCTGGGGCCTGCACCTGATAGCCGCCACAGACTGCGAGGAGCTGGCCGAAGTCGTCACCGGGCCGCGCAACGGGCCCACCGACATCGTATGGAGCGGCGCCCCGCGCCC
>JADFHP010000025.1 GCA_022567135.1 Chloroflexota bacterium | reverse complement strand
TTGCGACACGTATTAATTAGCTTTTCATCTGCCGGGACGCGCCCCGCCGTATGCTATAGTTGCCCATTCGATTTTCATAGCGGATACGTATTTGAAAAAGCCCTTTTTTGAGTTGATGATACCCCAATTAACCGCCCCGCTAACCGAAGTTAAAAACGGAACAGTCACCAGCCCGGCGGGCTTCCGCGCGGGAGCGGTATATTCGGGTCTGAAAACACCGGGCCCGGACAAGCTTGATCTGGGAATTCTTGTGTCCGATTCACCGTGCGACGCGGCCGCCACGTTCAGCCAGAACAGCATCCTTTCGCCTTCAGTCACCCTGTCGCGGGAAGCCATTCAGGGCGGCGGAAAATTTCGGGCGGTCGTGGTGAACAGCGGGAACGCAAACTGTTCGGTCGGTGAACACGGAATCATTGACGCCAGGGAAGTTATCTCCCTGGCCGCCAGCCAGGCAGGCGTAGCGCCCGAAGAGGTCCTGATCTGCTCCACCGGCGTGATCGGTGTCGAGCTGCCGATGGGTCTGATTCGCGCCCATGTGGGCGCGATCGAGCTGGTCGATGACGGCGGCATGGACCTGGCAAAGGCGATCATCACTACCGATACGAGGCTCAAAAACCGCGCTGTTTCATTTGAAGTAGATGGCGAAGCAGGCAGCACAACGATCACGGTCGGAGGCATTGCCAAGGGGTCCGGGATGATCCATCCCAACATGGCAACGATGCTGGCGTTTATGACGACCGACGCCGCGGTCGACAACGGGCTCTTGAAGCAGGTGCTGAGCGATGCTGTTGACGTCTCTTTCAACCTGGTCAGTGTCGATACCGACCAGAGCACGAACGATACGTGCATTCTTCTGGCCAACGGGGCTGCTGGCAATTCACCGATCGAGGCGGGATCCGATGCCGCAGAAGCGTTTTCGGCCGCGGTCCGGGACGTCGCGGTCTATCTGGCACGGGAGATGGCGAGAGATGGCGAGGGCGCCACGAAACTGATCGACGCAACGGTAACCGGCGCGCATTCGGTGGAAGACGCGCGGGTGGCGGCGAGATCGATCGTCAGTTCACCGCTCGTCAAGACCGCGATCTACGGGCGCGATCCCAACTGGGGCCGGATATTGATGGCGCTCGGCAAGACAGAGATACCGCTGGATGAGAGCAAGCTCCAGGTGTTTATCAACGATATTCAGATCGTGGAATCCGGGGCGGCCATTCCCTTCCACGCAGAGTCTGTGGTGCAGGCTCTGGGGCAGCCCGAGGTGTATCTTCGTGTGGCCCTCAATGTTGGTGACGGGGACGCGACGGCATGGGGCTGCGACCTTACCGAGGAGTACGTCGTCTTCAACTCCGCCTACACCACGTAAGCGGGATACTCCGACTCAGGACCCGAACGTAATGACGGCACGGTCAGGCTTCGGACCACCCCGAAACCCACGATTCCAGGGGGAGTCGGCCCTTTGGTAAACGACTCAGGGGTGAACAACTCAGGGGTGAGGAGATTCGGCCCGCCTGAGCCCGGCGAGATCGTCGTCATCAAAGTCGGCGGCAGCACCCTGGGCGAGGGCGACAGCACAAGCCCGGACATCATCGAGCTGGCACGACGCGGGTTTAAGCCGGTCGTAGTCCATGGCGGCGGCGCCGTTATCTCAGACTGGGTCAAGCGGCTGGGGATACAGCCCGAGTTCGTGCGCGGACTGCGGCGGACAGATCCCGAGACTCTGAACGTTGCCATCGCCGTTTTATGCGGGCTTGTAAACGCGCAGCTCGTGGTGGAACTGAACGGCCTGGACGGGAGGGCCATCGGGCTTTCGGGAATCTCCGGAGGTATGCTGAAAGCACGTGTGCTGAGTGAAGATCTCGGGCTGGTCGGGGAGGTAGTCGAAGTCGATCCCGCGACCATCCACACTGCGTTGGACGCGGGGATGATCCCGGTAATCGCGCCCGCTGCGACGAATATCGAGGCGACGGGTAACGAAGATGCCATCCTGAACATCAATGCAGACACGTCGGCGGGCCATATTGCGCGGCAGCTGGAGGCGGCGCAGATTATCTTCCAGACAGATGTTTCAGGCATATTGGACGTTAATCGCCGGCTTATCCCGCGCATGACGAAACGGCAGGCCGGGGACCTGATCGCAGGCGGAATCGCTGCCGGCGGCATGATTCCGAAGATCGAGGCATGCATCATGGCGCTGGAGACCGCGCGCACGGGCCACATCGTCGATGGCCGGGTCGCCGGAGCGCTGCTGGCCTGCGTCGAGGGGCGGGACGTTGGCACACGGATCGTTTAGGCCGAGAGGAGGCGAGGGCGCATATAATCGCCGCTCGCGTTTCTATCTGAGGCCCATTCGGCTGAGGCCCATTCGGCTGAGGCCCAATTAGCTGAGGCCTCGATTGGACTGCTTACCGGGCGGCCGGAGCAGGTTGGCGCAATAGAGAGGGAAGAGAATATGACGAGCACGTCCGAATACAAGGCGTTGGAAGCCAAGTACTACATGCAGATCGTGAATCGGCGTCCGATGGTTCTGGTTCGCGCCGAGGGCACTCGTGTGTTCGATAACGACGGCAAGTCATATCTGGACTTCACCGCCGGCTGGGCCGTTCTGAACATCGGCCACTCCCATCCCGCCGTTGTGAAGGCGGTGCAGGAGCAGGCCGGCCTCATCAACCAGATGTCGAACCTCTTCTACACCACGCCGCAGCTCAAGCTGGCCCAGATCCTGATCGACAACTCCTGCATGGACCGGATCTTCTTCTGCAACTCCGGCGCTGAGGCCAACGAGGGAGTGTCGAAGCTCGCGCGCAAGTGGGGCAAGTTGAAGCTGAACGACGCCTACGAGATCATCACCATGAACAACTCGTTCCACGGCCGCACGATGGCGATGATGGCGGCGACGGGCCAGGCCGCTTACCAGGAGAAATGGCTTCCGCTCATGCCGGGATTCGTCAACGTCGACTATAACGACATCGACGCGATCAAGGCTGCTACGAACGATATGACGTGCGCCGTGATGGTGGAGCCGGTCCAGGGTGAGGGCGGCGTAAACGTTCCCGACGATGGCTACCTCCGGCAAATCCAGGACTGGTGCAACGAGAAGAACATCATGTTCATCGTTGATGAAGTCCAGACCGGAATGGGGCGGCTCGGGAAGTTATTCGGCTACCAGCTTTACGGCGTCGAGCCCGACGCAATGACGCTTGCGAAAGCTCTCGGGGCGGGGGCGCCGCTTGGCGCGTTTCTCTGCAAAGAGGAGTTCTCCGTGCTCGAGCCCGGAGACCACGGATCGACATTTGGCGGCAACGCACTGACGACCGCGTCTGGAGCGGCGGCGGCCGAGGTGATCGTGGACGAGGACATCCCCTCGCAGGCGGCTGCCACGGGCGCATACGTGACCGGAAAGCTCATTGCGCTGCGTGAGAAGTATGACTTCATCACCGATGTACGCGGGCCCGGCCTGTTGATCGGCATCGAGATGACGAAAGAGATCGCGCCCGACGTCGTCACGGAGGCCGAATCAAACGGCCTGCTGCTAAATGCGATCAGGCCGACGATTCTCCGCCTCATGCCGCCTCTCAACGTGAGCCGTGACGAAGTGGACGAAGCGCTCGAGATTCTCGACAAGGCTCTGGAGAAAGTAACGGACTGACCGTAGGTTATCGGTCCGGAGACGAAAAACCACCCGCGTGCCGGGTGGTTTTTCGTGGAGAAGACACAGTTGTGCAACTCGTAAATATGACGCCTCGTTTGCCCGTGGCGGGTGAAGCAATTGGCGCCAACGCAGATCGACCCGGTAACGGCGCCCCACCTAAACGGCGCGAACGGGTATGATGACCGCCAGATTCCATCGCGACTGGTTCGCGAGAGGGGCGGGACGTGCACTCGAATATCCTTGTGCCGCTGGACGGATCGAGAGTCGGGGAAAAGGCGCTGCCGTGGGCGTTGCAGAGCGCGCGGCGGAGCGACGCGATCATCCATCTGCTGCAGGTGGTTCCGCGACGGCGCGACCTGGGGCTTGACGGCCGGACCTTCTCCACTCCCGCAGAGCATTCATACGCAATGGTACGGGGATGGTCGAACGGAGGCATCGGCGGTGCGATCGACTATCTGGCGATCGTGGCGGCCAATTTGCGCGTTGAGGGAGTCCGCGTTCGGACGGCGATCCACGAGGGCCATGCCACAGAGCGGATCCTCACCTACGCGATGGTGAATGCCATCGACCTGATCGTAGCTGGCACCCGCGGTGATGGCGGCTGGACGCGAATCGCCCGCCTGCTTCGTTCCCCGTTCCGGCCAAGTGTTTGTGGTGGCATACGAGCCGAAAGCCAGATACCGGTGATGCTTTGCCATCGCGACGACGGATACATATTTCGGATGGATCGTACAGCCACCATACTATCGGCGCGTTTCCTGGCGGGACGTGAGATCGTGCTGGAAGTGGACCTGCCGTCGAAATTCAGGAAATCGGAACCCGAGGCCTCGCCCGCGTCCATCGCTTTCGAGCCGATCGATGCAGCAAGCCGGAATGGGAACGGCGTCCGCCTGACTAACCGGGAGGTAGAGGTGCTCCGGTTGGTGGCGGCAGGCAGGTCAAACATAGAGATCGCTGATCTCCTCTTCATCAGCGCCCACACGGTGAGCCATCACGTCAGCAACATTCTCGAGAAGATGGCCGCCTCCAATCGGGCCGAGGCGGCCGTGACCGCCGCCCGGCTGGGCATCCTGGGAGATAACGGAATAGCAGCTCGACGCGGTGGAGCAAGGGCAGAAAGCGGTCCCGTTAATCACGGGTAGCGAGCCACCACGGATTGCTGTCTCCTGGTACCGGCCGATGAGGCATAGGCTGATGGCACGGCGGTCCTAAGATCAATTCCTACCGAGCGAAGGCGGCACCCATATCCAGGCCGACGGCTGGTAGTCAAATACCCGAATTTGCCGCCCGTCGCCAGCAGGCGGCCGCCTGGGAGCATTACGACGGCCATTCCATCCAGCCAGACTGGCATCTTGAACATCTCCCAGGAATCACTAATGGGCGTATACAAGCCTATGAATGTTTTAGGCACGAACGACTCACTCGCCAGGCTGTCCAACCGAATCGCCGAATCGAGAATTTCATCCGCGCGGCCGACACCGCCGGTCACCGATAAAGAAGAGTCGGGGAGCGCTGCCGCCACTGACCAGACACGGGCGACGGGAAGATCAGGCATCGCTGCCCACTCACCGGTAGCCGGGTCGAACACCTGGACTCGCGTCGAGGGCAAGTCGTCGGAAGAGCCGCCGATGGCTACCACACGGCCGTCGGAAAGGACCACTGGAGGCGTGACCAGTATGTACGGCGCGGTCAGTTCAGCGGTCGGAACCCACTCGCCCGATTCGGGGCGATATATCTCCGAGGCGGTAACGAAACCCTCCGGGCCCACACCACCGAATACCGGCACAGAACCGTCGGGCAATGGAACGGAGGCGTGGTTCGCCCGGCCCGTGAGCATTGGGGGGAGCGATGCGGGTCCACTCGCCCGGTACGGGAGGGGGCGCAGCGAGTGGACCCGCGGTGGGAGTTAGCGATGGGGTGGCAGTATCGGCAGGGAGTGCCGTTGGCGTGGATAGCGCCACCGTCGTGATGGAGTCGCCGCCGCATGCGACGATGTCGATGAAGGCCATGTCCCGTGGATCAGGTAGTGAATTAATGTCACTTATCGCACGGCATCGCTTCTCCCGGATTCGGACTGCGGCCGGCCCGCCTTCGCACGGGCCCCGGGAACAGGAATCACATTACTGATCGCGGCCGCCTACTCCTATGGCAAGGATCTGGGGTTTTCAACTCGGAATGTGCTGATATACGGCTACTTCTGCTAGTCCACCTGCCTCAGCCTTGGGTCCAGGCGGTCTCGAAGCCAGTCGCCGAGGAAGTTCAGCGAGATGACGACCAGGAAGATCGACGAACCCGGCATCACGATCTGCCACCAGGCGTCCTGCAGGTAGTCGCGGCCGGAAGCGACCATGACGCCCCATGCCGGTGTCGGCGGCTGAATGCCTGCGCCCACGAAGCTCAACGTCGCCTCGGCCAGGATCAGGCCTCCAACGTTCAGCGTCGCCACCACGATGGCCGTGTTCAGGAGCCCCGGAAGGATGTGCTTCAACATGATCCTGATCGAGCCGGCCCCCGCGATGCGCGACGCCGCCACGTAGTCCATCTCTCGCAGGATCAGCGCCTGTGATCTCAAGATCCTCACAAACGCCGTCCACGATATGAGCGCCAGCACGATCATCAGGATGTTCAACCCCCTTCCGAAGATTAACGTCATGATGAGTGCTACCAGTAAAAATGGTAAAGCGAACCAGATGTCGACGGCGCGTGTGATGATCTCGTCGATCCAGCCTCCGAAATAGCCGGAAACTATGCCGAGCGTCGTGCCCACCGTGAATCCGATGCCAAGCGACACGGCGACCACCATCATCGAGATTCGGGCGCCATGGAGGATTCGTGTGAACGTATCCCTCCCAATGTGGTCGGTGCCCAGTAGATGGAACCCGGTATTGATGCCGTTTTCCCTTGCCTCCTCTACGTGGGGAGAGGTCGTGAAGGGCGGCAGATGGCGATCTCCAAGCCATCCGATGTCCCGTGGATACGGCGCCACATAGGGCCCGATTACCGATGCAATAACCAGGACCGACAGTATGAAGATCGGAAACACCGGGTAGCGACGGAAGAACCACCACACATAGGAGGCCTTTCCGAGCACGCCGCTGGTCTGTCGCCTTGTACCCGGAAGCGGAATATCAGTCGTTGCTGTTGCCACTCATCCGCTCCTTATGCCGTGCCCTTGAATCCGCTCAGGCGAACCCTCGGGTCCACGATCGTGTAAAGCAGATCGGCGATAAAGGCGAACACGAGGAAGATCAGAATGAAGATGAACACCGTGCCAAGCAACAACGGGAAGTCGTTGTCGTTGACCGCCGTGAACAGCGCTTCGAACCCGATCCCGGGCCATGAGAACACCGTCTCGATGACCAGGGCGCCGTTCAGCCAGCCCGAGAACAGCAGGAGCATCGACGTCAGCGGTGCGATGATCGCATTCCGCAGAGCGTGCTTGAAGACCACCGTCCGCCAGGGAACACCCTTGGCTCTCGCCAGCTTCACGAACTCGGAGTCCAAGACCTCGAGCATCGACGATCTGGTGAGCCGCATCAGGCCGGCCGCGGCAGGCCAGCCCAGTGCTACGCAGGGCAATATATAGTCCCTCACATCGAACTCTAAGCCCCGAGTGCCTGCCGGTAACCAATTTAATTTGGTGGAGAAGATGATTATTAATATCAGGCCGGTCACGAACGCGGGCGCGCCGATGCCGATGATGGCGGCTCCTCTGGCGACGTAATCCCAGATGCCGCCGCGGTAGACGGCCGCGATCACGCCTGTTGGAACTCCCAGCAAGACGGCGAATATCCAGCCGCCTACTGCCAGCTGGATCGTTGCTCCAATCTTGCCTTTGATGATCGTCGTGACCGGACGCTGCTGTGCCAGAGACACACCGAAGTCGCCGCGAACGGCTCGGCCGATCCATACGAGATACTGGACCACCACCGGGCGGTCGAAGCCAAGCTTCGTGCCCAGGTTGTCCCACTGCGCCTGCGTGATCCCATATCCGGTGTCCGGCACGAATAGCTCGCGCGGGTCGTTGTGCATCTGGATCAGGGTAAACACCACGATAGTTGCGCCGAACACTGATATCAGCGAGGAGAACAGCCTCCGAAGGAGGAACGTACCCATATGGATTCCCTTCCAGACACCCCGCAAAGCCGGCCCGCCTTTTGCAGGCTGCCCACGGTTCACACTACTGATCGCGGCGGCGTATTCCTATAGCAAGGATTTGGGGTTTTTGAGTTCGAGCGATCGGCGTCGTCGATTACGCCGACGATTCACCCGGATATTTCCGGGTGGCATTCTCATCGGGGATGCGGGCGATGCAGGCAGGTACCAATTCAGATCGCGGCGATCGCAGATGAATCTAATGCCGGAACTGAACAATCTTAATAAACGTAGTACCCTGTGACTCACACAACGATTCTGGGAATAAGGCGATGCAGAGAAAGCCCGCGCCGCGTCAATCGTTCGATAAAAGCCTCGGATTGCTGGGCACGGCCACCTTCATATTGGCCGCCCTTGCGGTCATTCCCCTGATTGTCATCGTGCTATACGCGGTCGCTTACATGCCTTTCGGCGTGGCTCTCCTTCTAATCGTTGGCTCGCTGACCCGCAGGCGCTGGATGCCGGGCCTGAGACGCCGCGTTCATAGATTCCTCAGCGTCCCGGAGATTACTCCGGTGCTCAGAGAGAGGGCGGAACCACTGCATCCGGCCCCGGCGCCCGTGCCAGTCATAGCGACGTCGAAGTCGCCTTCGGGGGCGTCCGCAGACCTGCGCAACGCGCGCTAATACCCCGGCTCTCCCTTGCAGGCCACGAGGCGCGCCAGCGCGTTCGTTCGCTCAACCCCATCGCGTTCATGCTTGAAGACGCCTTCCTCGTAATGAACGACGCGGAAGTCCGCGAAGAGCCTGAGAAGCTCGTTGGGCTCCATCCTCCACTGCGGGATCTGTGGACCCTGCACATCAAGAGGCGTCGCCATATGTTGCTCGAACACCACGAAGCCGTCGTCTGCGACCCACTCTTTCATCCGTGGGATGATGTTGCGGTTCATGTAAAAACAGCTGACCAGCAGCTGATACGGCGGCTCGGGGGGAGAGCCCTGGTCAAGGTCGACTTCGAGGGTGCGGATCTTGAGGCCGCGCTCTCTGGCTTTCTCGCTTACGATCTTCAACGCCGAGCCGGATATGTCGACCGCGTCTACCTCGAAGCCGTTTTCCGCCATGTACAGGGCGTTTCGGCCCAGGCCGGACGGCACGTCAAGCGCGCGCCCTTTTGGCATTCTGGGCAGCCACTGTTCCAGCAGGTCTGACGGCCAGGGCCGCGGGTTGTAGCCCCCGGAGCTGTATTTCTCTTCCCAGTCAGATTTCTCTTTGTCGCTCAATGCATCTGCCCGCCGGCTACTTCGCGTATCCTCCGCGCTGCCTCTTGCCGACCGTGCGCGCGTGCACCTGTATTACCTGAGCGAACCCCTCGGAAGACTCGTGGTCATACTGCGGCTCGGCGGCACCCTCTCCCGAAGTGTCTTCCATCGAGCTGGCCGACGTGTACAGGCCGTGCGGCATCGACGACCGGCTGACATCAGCCGTCTCAAAGTAGACGTTGCCCTTGTACAGGCGAATCGTGATCGTGCCGGTAGCAAGCTTCGACATGGAATCGAGGGCGGCGAGCGCCGAGTGGGTAGACAGATCGAGCCAGTAACCCTCATAGATCTGGGCGCTGAGGTGGCGTGAGAGGGCGTCAAACTGCTCCCGCGTGCGCCGGTCGTATACGAACTGGATCAGATATTCGTATGCCCTGCCAAGCAGCTCCATGCCGGGCGCCTCGTAGATGCCACGCGACTTTACGCCGACGAACCGGTTCTCGATCGCATGCAGGCCGATGCCCACGCCGTGAGCGCCGCCTCTGGCGTTGGCCTTTTCGAACATCGCCACGGGATCCATCTTCACGCCGTCGAACTCGACCGGCTGCCCCTCTTCGAACCGAATCGACACGCTTTGCGGCGTGTCCGGGGCGTCCCACGCCCAGACGCCCATGCCCGGCTCGACGAAGAACGGAGGGATCCCAACGTCCTCCAGGTCGCCCGCCTCGTGCGTGAGTCCGAGAATGTTCGCGTCGGTGGAGTACCGGGACTCCTTTGCGGGCCTGATCGGCAGGTTGTTGGATTCGCAGTACTCGATCATCTCGGCCCTGCCCGGGAACTGCTCGAGGAACTCGTTGTCCCGCCATGGCGCGTACACGTCAACATCGGGGGCAAGGAAGTTGGTGGCGAGCTGGAACCTCATCTGGTCGTTCCCGCGGCCCGTCGCTCCGTGGAAAAGCACAGGGATGTCGCGCTTTGCCATCTCGTCCAGGATCGCCTTCGTCGTCACCGGCCGTGCGATGCCCGTCGTGTTCCAGTAGCCGCCTTCGTAGCGCGCCTGCGCCTGGATGACCCTGATTCCCTCGCGGACCAGCGCCTCCTTGCCGGAGACGATGTGCGCGGCCTCGGCGCCGCACGCGAGCATCCGGTCGGCAATGGCGCCTACGTTCTCTTCGTCGGGCTGACCGAGATCGACGGTGAAGCCCTCGACGCGGAAGCCTTTTTCACTGAGCCAGTGTGTGATGGTGCAGCTATCCAGGCCGCCGGAAACGGCGCCGCCGATATGCGGCCCCCGGATTTCCAGTACTTCTCGCCAGTTCAACGGAGTTTCCTTTTCGCGTGAGCATTGCGAGCGCGCCCCGGCGGCGCGCCCGACGAATATCGACGCTACCTGTGCCAGGTGCCGTAGTCAACAATCTTCGCGGTCCAATCTCAATCCAACCGCGTTCGCGCGCCGCGTACAATCTTATGCACTATGTCTTCCCGGAGCCCAGATCAGAAGCCGGATCCGGCCGCCAGCGCGCGTGGCTCCAAGCTCGCCTCTGAGTTCACCGTTTCGCTCCACTATGACCGTCGGCTGTACCCGCAGGACATCGCCGGCTCCATTGCTCATGCCCGGATGCTTGCTCGGCAGGGGATCATCAAACAGGCCGCCGCAGACAGCATCGTGGAAGGACTGCGGTCGATCGAAATCGAGATCGCCGAGGACCGATTCCCGTGGCGGAACGATCTGGAAGACCTCCACATGAACATAGAGGCCCGGCTGTTCGACCTGATCGGCGACACGGCGGGCCAACTCCATACGGCGCGGTCTCGAAACGACCAGGTGTCGACTGATACCCGGCTGTATGCGAAAAGCCTGGCTCTGGAAGCGGTGGCGGGTGTCCGGAGCGTGCAGAGCGCGCTTTTGGACCAGGCTGCGGCCCATATCGAGACGGTGCTCCCCGGCTACACGCATATGCAGCGAGGCCAGCCGGTGCTGCTGGCGCATCATCTGCTCGCGTACTTCGAGATGCTCGATCGCGATGCCGGGCGGTTTGCCGCCGCCGGGGCTGCGGCCGACGTGATGCCTCTTGGCAGCGGTGCCCTGGCCGGCGTGCCGTATCCGATCGATCGCCAGTCAGTCGCCGATGAGCTGGGTTTTAGCGCCATCAGCGCAAACAGCATGGACGGCGTCTCGGACCGCGACTTTGCCCTCGATTTCAACTATGCCGCCGCCGTCTGCATGATCCATCTGTCCCGGCTGGCCGAAGAGTTGATCATCTGGTCGACAGACGAGTTCGGCTTCGTCCAGCTCTCGGACGGATATACGTCCGGCTCGAGCATGATGCCGCAGAAGCGAAACCCGGACTTTGCCGAACTGACGCGGGGCAAGACCGGCCGCGTGGTCGGGCACCTCATGGCGTTGATGACGACCATGAAGGGACTGCCGCTAACCTACAATCGGGACCTGCAGGAAGACAAAGAGGGGCTGTTCGATGCCGCGGACACCGTCATCAGCGCGCTGGAAGTCGCGGCCGGCATGATCTCGACGGCTGAATTCAGGCCACAGAAGATGCGGGAAGCGGCAGAGGCCAGCTACGTGCTGGCTACCGACGTAGCCGACTATCTCGTAGGCAAGGGGATGCCATTCAGGCAGGCACACATTGTGGTTACGGAACTTACGGACAAGGCCGCGGCGACTGGAAAATACCTGCGTGACCTGAGCCTTGACGACTACAGGGCGGCCTCCGATCTGTTCGACGAGGATGTTTTGGACGTGACAGTGGACTCCGCGATTGCCGCACGCGATGTGCCTGGCGGAACGTCGCCGTCGCGAGTTGCAGGCGCGCTCAAGGCCGCACGGGACAGGCTGGCCGACGCCGGGAACGCCTGAGGCGTGGCTTCCATCAAGATCTCCCCCTCGATTCTTTCCGCGGATTTCGCCCGTCTTGGCGAACAGGTGGAGCAGGCCGAGGCTGCCGGCGCAGACGAGATCCACTTCGATGTCATGGACGGCCGGTTCGTGCCCGGCATCACCTTCGGCTTCGTGATTCTCGAAGCGGTTCGAAAACACACGCAACTGCCGATCGACGTCCACATGATGGTCGATGACCCGGTTCGTTTCGTGCCGGAATACGCAGACCTGCCCGGACTCACGATGACGGTGCACGTAGAGGCATGCCCGGATCTCACCGGAACGATAGAGGCCATCGGGGCTGCGGGCATGCGCCCGGCCATCACGCTGAATCCCGCCACGCCGCTCTCGGAGATCGCCGACGCCCTGCCGCTGGTCGACCGCGTGCTGGTGATGACCGTCGTGCCCGGCGCGGGCGGCCAGCCGTTCATGGACGAAGTGCTGCCAAAGATCGTTGAGCTTCGGGAGATCGCCAGGGCCCATAACGGGCTCGAGATCGCTGTAGACGGCGGCATAAAGGCCGATACGGCGCCCCGCGCGGTGGCCGCGGGCGTCACGACGCTGATCTCCGGCTCGGGCGTATTCGGCCATCCGGACGGCATCGCCGGTGGCATTCGGGCGCTCAGGCAGGCGGTCGAAGGCCTGTAGTCGGGGCGCAAAAAAGCCGCCATCCTGCTGAGATGACGGCCCGGTCGCTTCTTATAGCGCTTCCTGGCGCGCTATTTGCGGGGCGGTTTGACGGCGGTGCGCATGCAGCGGGTGCAGACGTATACCCTCTTGGTCTCGCCATCGATAACCATGCGGCGCTTGAACACATTCGGCTTGAACATGCGGTTGGTAGCGCGCATCGAGTGGCTTCGGTTGTGGCCGAACTGCGGACCCTTGCCGCACACTGAGCACTTGGCCATTATTGTCACCGTCCAGATTAGTACGTTTGTGCCTATCAGAAAGGCGTCAGGACACATACGTTGGAAAAGCGAAGGCCCGGCATCTCACGCAGAACCGGCCGGGCCACCATGTAGTAGTTCTATCAGCACATTACGCTAACATGCTGAAACCGGGGACATCAAGCCGGAGTCATGCCCTCCGCAGGCTACAGACAGCCGTGTGGCGGCTCTGGTGATTTCTCTGGTGATTTTCTGGCCCAACTCAGAGCGCTATGGCAGAGACAACAGCAGACTCCGGTGCGTTTCCGGCATCGGTAGACGGCGCCGGACTGGTAGCGATGGTGGAGGCTTCCGCCAGAGCCGTCGAGCACAACCAGGCCGAGATCAACGCGCTCAACGTGTTCCCCGTACCGGATGGCGATACCGGCACCAACATGTGCCTCACGCTCTTATCGGTGATCTCCAGCGTCGCTGAAACGGCCCCTGGGGCGAGCAAAAGATCGGCCGACGCGGTCGCGGCTGCGATGGCTTCGGCCGCTCTCCTTGGCGCTCGTGGGAATAGCGGCCTGATACTGGCCCAGTATTTTTTCGGCCTCTCGGCAGCCCTGGACAAGCACCAATTCCTGGGGGGCCCTGAATTCGCGCATGCCCTCAAGCAGGCCAGTGACGCGGCGTACAGAGCCGTCCAGGATCCCGTCGAGGGCACCATGCTTACCGTGATCCGTTGCGCCGCGGATGCGGCTGCCGACGCATGCCGTGAATCCGAGTCGCTGTCCCACGTTCTGTCGGCTGTATCGACGAATGCGCAGAAGACGGTTGCGGAAACTCCGGGAATGCTCGATGTGCTGGCGAAGGCCGGGGTAGTCGACGCAGGCGGGCACGGCCTGTCCGTGATGTTCGCCGGCGCCCTCAGCTACCTGCGCGGAGAGTCCTCGGGCGCCATCGAGCTGTCCGCCCCTACCCCGGCGGGCATGGAAGACGGGACGGCGTTGCGGGAGTTCCTCGAATCGGCGAGGGAGGTCGACTACGGGTACTGCACCGGATTCGTGATCGAGGGCGACGGCCTGGACGTTGAAGTGATTCGGGAGAAGATCGGTTCTCTCGGGGAGTCGACGGTAGTCGCGGGCGACGCCTTCAACGTGAAAGTTCACGTACATCCCCTGAATCCTGGTCCAGTTCTGACCTATGCGGCTGAGCTCGGGACGCTCTGCAATGTCTCGATTCTCAACATGGGTGAGCAGACCCGGGAACGTGCCGATCAGGCGGCGCTAGGGGGTATGCTACCGACCGGGCCAGATGATGATGAGCAGTTCGAGGTGGCCGTGGTTGCGGTCGCGGCCGGTGATGGGATGCGCCGCATATTTTCCGAAAGCGGAATGGGCGCGTCCAGCGGCATCGAAGGCGGCGACAGCATGAACCCGAGCGTATCCGAGCTCGTTGATGCGGTCGAAGCGGCGCGCGCTGCAAACGTAGTGATCCTGCCTAATAACCCCAACGTCATCGGAACCGCCGGCCAGGTCGATGCGCTCACGTCCAAGACCGTCCGGGTAGTGCCTACCCGCACGATGCAGCAGGGTATCTCCGCCCTTCTGGCGTTCAGTCCCGAATCCGATCTTGAGGCCAACACGGCGATCATGGCCGATGCCATCGATCAGGTCTCTTCCCTGGCCATCACCGTTGCCAGCCGGCACTTCGAGTTGAACGGAACAGGTGTAAATGTTGGCGACGCCATTGCGCTCCTGGACGGGGAGATAGTGGCTGCCGGAAACTCCATTGCGGAAGTGGCCATCGTCGTCGTGGCCGATTCGTCGCTTAGCGGAGAGTTGGTTACTATCTACCGGGGCGAAGGCGGCTCGGAAGAAGAGGCGGCCCGCATTAAGGCGGCCGCGTCAGAGGCGCATCAGGAATGGGAAGTGGAAATAATCGATGGCGGCCAGCCCCACTATCCCTACCTTATTTCGATTGAATAATCCGGGTGAGTAAACTCGGCGAGTAGATCCGACTAGCTTTCGTGGAGGCCCGCGCCTGATGTCTATCTGTGTAGTGACCGACAGCACCGCCGATATCCCTCCTGAAACGCGGGAGGAACTGGGGATACACGTCGTCCCTCTCAAAGTGATCTTCGGCGATGAGGAATTCATCGACGGGGTAACGATGCAGGCGCCGGAGTTCTATACCAGGCTGGTCGACGACGACGTATTCCCAACCACCTCCCAGCCTTCGCCTGGCGAGTTCATAGAGGCGTACAGGGGCCTTCTGGACCGCTTCGATGGCATCGTCTCGATTCATATCTCGGCGGAGTTGAGCGGGACGATCGATTCTGCGACCCAGGCCCGCGCGCAGATGGAAGACGTCGGGGAGGCTATACGAATCGTTGACAGCCGCTCGGTGGGCATGGGCATCGGCCTGGTCGTACTCGAGGCGGCACGCGCCGCGCAGGCCGGTGGCGATCTCGATTCGGTCGCGAAGTTGGCTGAAGACCTGGTCCCGCGGTCCGGCCTGATTTTCCTTCTCGATACGCTCGAGTACCTCCGCAAAGGCGGGCGAATCGGCCCGGCAAGCGCGTTCCTGGGGACGCTGCTGCGCTTTCGGCCGCTCCTCCAGATCGATGAAGGCGTCGTAAAGCCTCTGGCGCGCCCTCGCAGCCGCCGCAAGGGAATCGAACGGATCAGGGCGCACATTGAATCGGTCGGCACTCTCCACAGCGTCGCCGTCTGCACCGCCGATGATCCGGTCGGCGCCGCAGATCTGGCGCAGGCGATAAACGACCTCGTTCCCGGAGAGTTGGCGGCCATGTCGACGATCGGCCCGGTAATCGGGGCGCACGCCGGTCCCGGCGTTATCGGTGTCGCCTATCTCACCAAATCCGTTTAGCCACGCGTCATGTCACAGACCTTTTCGCGCGCGCTTCGTACGGCCGGGTCGTCGAGCACGCAGAAGATCACCGTATTCCTGAAAATCCTCGATCTTGAAGCGCGACAGGATTACTCGAACAGGGCGGTAGTCGGCGGGCTCGATCGATTCCTGGAGGCATCGGCCGGAGAGCTCGCTGAAGTCCTGGGCAAGGCTCCCGTGGGACCGGGCGGATACGCCGCGCTCACTCCCGCGGACCGGAGGTCGTGGGCAGAGCAAATCAGAGACTTCGCATCCTCGCTATCGAGTGCGCAGCCAGCCGGAACAGGCCGTCCGGCCGCGACGACGAAGCGTCCTCAGGCAACTCCTGAGACGCCCGCCGCGAAACAGGCCCCACGCGCCGCCCCATCCCGGGCGACGAAAGGCAAGAGGCTCTCCCGCGACGCTAAAGCCACGTTGCGGACCAGGATCGACAATCTCAGCTTCATACGCCGCCCAACGGCCATCAAGATGGACCGCCTCGGGGTGAAGAATCTGCACGACCTGCTCTACTTATTTCCGGCCCGCCACATCGACTACTCGAATGTCACCGCGATAGCCGAACTCGAATTCGGCCAGACGGCCAGCGTAATAGGCCATGTCGTCCGCTCTTCCCGAAAACGGATTGGCCGCGGCGCCGCGACTGTGGTCCTGAGCGACAACACGGGGATCATCGAGGCGACCTGGTTCAATCAGCCCTATCTGGCAGATCGGTTCAAGCCCGGAACGACGCTTGCGTTGAGCGGCAAGGTGCAGGCCTATCGCGAGAAGGCGCAGTTCCAGAATCCCGAGTATGAGATCGTCAGCGGCGGCGCCGACGAACTCTTGCATGCCGGAATCATGCTGCCGGTCTACCCGACGACTGAAGGCCTTGCACAGCGGACGCTGAGAAACGCCACCAGTCAGGCCCTGGATATCGGATTGCCGCTGCTCAAAGACCCGCTGCCTGCTGAAATAAGGATCCGGCACGGCTTCCAGAAGCTGACTCAGGCCGTGCATGACATGCATCTGCCCGGCTCACCCGGTGACACCGTGGAGGCTCAGCGACGGCTGGCGTTCGATGAGCTTTTCGTCAACCAGCTCGTAGTCCATCGCCGGAGGCTTGAGTGGCAAGACCGCTCAGCGGGCGTCGCGATCCCCGGCGGACGCGAGGTCATCGGACAGTTCGTCGCCAGTCTGCCTTTCCGGCTCACGGCCGGCCAGGATTCGGCCCTGAACGAGATTCTCTCCGAGATGGGCGAGACCGTGCCGATGGCCCGCCTCCTGCAGGGCGAGGTAGGCAGCGGAAAGACAGTCGTCGCGGTCGCCGCGATGCTCGCCGCCGTCGCCGCGGGCTACCAGGGCGCGCTCCTTGCGCCGACAGAGGTTCTCGCCGACCAGCACTTCATCAACATTACGCGAATGCTGGGCGCAGACGCGGATGACGCGTTCAACCAGGGAGTCATCCGAACGGCCAACGTGCCGGGACTGGAGAAGCCTGTCCGCATCGCCGTACTCGAAGGCAGCCTCCGGGCGTCGGACAAGACGGAGGTCCAGCGTCAGATCGCAGAAGGGAGCGTCGATATCGCCGTCGGCACCCACGCGCTGCTGCAGGAAGCGGTGGAATTTCCGAAACTCGCGCTCGCGGTCATAGACGAGCAGCACCGCTTCGGCGTTGAGCAGCGGACCGGTCTCCAGCAGCGGGCCGTCAAGCCGCACCTGCTCGCGATGTCGGCGACGCCGATACCGCGCAGCCTGGCCCTGACCCTGTACGGCGATCTCGATCTGTCGACGCTCAGGGAGCTCCCCACAGGCCGTCAGGAGATCACCACCCGCTGGATGCGCAATGCAAGGGACAGGCAGGCGGGCTACGAGATCGTTCGATCTGAGGTCGCGGCGGGTCGGCAGGCGTTCGTCGTCTGTCCGTTGATCGATTTTTCAGATCAGATCGAGGCGCGCGCCGCAACAATCGAATACGAAGATCTCTCTACCGGTGAGTTCAGCGACCTGAGACTCGGCCTGTTGCACGGGCGGATGACTCTGAGTGAGAAGCAGTCGATCATGGCCCGCTTCCACGCCGGTGAGGTGGACGTGCTCGTGGCGACACCGGTCATCGAAGTGGGCATCGACGTTCCCAACGCCACCGTGATGATGATCGAGAGCGCAGAACGATTCGGCCTGTCACAACTCCACCAGCTGCGTGGTCGCGTCGGCCGGGGAGAGTTCTCCAGCCACTGCCTGCTGATGTCCGACGGTGCAGGAGCCGACGCGCGCAAGCGGCTCTCGATCGTGGAGCACTCCTCCGATGGCTTCGAGCTGTCCGAAGAGGACCTCCGGATACGGGGCCCGGGAGACTACGTGGGCACCCGCCAGAGCGGATTCGTGGAGTTCAAGGTCGCCAGACTCAGCGACGTTGAATTGATGATGCTCGCAAAGACGGAGGCAGCGGAACTACTCGCCGGTGACCCGGAGCTTGAGGCCCGAAAGCACTCCGGCCTGGCAACCCTCGTCAAGCGCTCGAGCGAGCGAATGACGGGAACGCCCAGTTAGCGCCTAGCGACTGGCGCCGTCGCCACCGGGCCGTTGTTTCGCCTCGTTCCTGCGCATGAGGTATCCGATGAGCGCGCCCACCGTCACCGCCCACCAGGTATACGGGACTATCGCGAAACCGACGATGATCAGCAGCCACTGAATCGTGCTGTCGACATCGAGCAAGAACCCGAGCAGAACGAGCAGCCCTGACGGCACCGCCATCAGCAACGCGACGTAGAGGCCGAACGTGATGATCCTGCCCTCATCGGCTTTCGCCACTCCCCCTCCGATCAGCCCTGCGATGAACGGCCCGGACGGGACGCTGATGAAATGGACGATGGGAATGGCGATCGTGGCAAGCGAGCCGAGGATGATTCCCGCCGCGACGAGAACCCCGGTCAGCATCGGCCTCTCCGGGGCCGGCTTGCCTTCCGCTTCGGTGTTCAAATCGATCTCCATACAGCACGCCAAATCATAGGAACGAGTTCTCTGATGTCCAGAGTAACAGCGCTACGCATCACGGGCGCTACCCGGCCCCAATTACCCGGCCAGCGATACGTCGTCGATGATCTGGGGGTCGTTTTGCAGCGTCTTGTGGACCGGGCATCTCGTGGCGATGTAGGCCAGCCGCTCACGTTGCTCCTCCGAAAGATCGCCGAGAAGTTTGATCGAGCGCCGGATCACGTCCAGCAGCCCGTTGCCTTCCTCAGCGTCCGCATTGTCTGCTTCGTACTCACGGTCATGTGACAGCTCAATCTCGACGCCATCGAGCGGCCACTCTTTTCTCCTCGCGTACATCAGCAGGGTCATCGATGTGCATGCCCCAAGTGCCGCGAGGAGGAACTCATACGGACTTGGCCCGCAATCGTCTCCAATCCCGGCGGGCTCATCGGCCATCAGCTCGTGGCTGCCGGCAAGCACGGTGGTCATGTAGCGCTCGTCGCTGAGGATCCTGACCGTCGCCATCGCTGCGTTACCTCCGGACTCATACCCCGTGCCACACGTCGTGCGCTGCCGGGGGGCTAGTATTTCGTCCTCACGGATGATTATGCGGGTTCTGGGCATTGGGCCCGCGGCTTCGGGGCGAGTTGACGCATGTCGCTCTTGGATACAGGATTCACGCATGACAGAGGGCAGAGGAAACGACCGGACGGCGGATGTCCTGATAATCGGCGCCGGAGCGTCGGGCGCCGCCGTCGCCTGGAGCCTGAGCCGGTCTGAACTGAATATCGTTTGCCTTGAGCAGGGCCGCTGGACCAATCCGGCCAACTACGTCACCAATAACGATGACTGGGAGTATCGCGGGCTGACAGACTGGGCGTTTGATCCGAACGTCCGGGGCCGGCCCGAGGACTATCCGGTCAACGATAGAAACTCCCCCATCTCCCCGCTCATGTTCAACGCCGTCGGCGGGAGCACGATTCACTGGACCGCCCACAGTCCGCGGATGCACCCCTCGGATTTCAAGGTGAAGACCCTGGATGGCGTTGCCGACGACTGGCCACTGAGCTACGAGGACCTGGAGCCGTTCTACGATCTGAACGATGAGATGATGGGCTGCGCCGGCATCAACGGCGATCCCGCCAACCCGCCGCGCTCGCCAAGGCAGATGCCCCCGTTGGGTCTTGGCGAGGATGGCAAGAAGCTGGCCGCGGGGTTCGACAAACTCGGCTGGCACTGGTGGCCGTCGGACAACTACGTGAACTCTGTTCCGTACGGAGGCCGCGAGGCCTGCAACTACTGCGGGCCGAACGGCCTGGGCTGCACCCTCAAGGCGAAGGCGAGTACGGACGTCACCTACTGGCCCATTGCCATCGACAACGGCGTGCGCCTGCGGACACGCTGCCGGGTGCGCGAGATCACCGTCGATAGTGACGGCCGCGCAACCGGCGCAACGTACTTCGACCGCAACGGCAAAGAGCGCCACCAGAGCGCCCGCATGGTAGTTATCGCGGCCAACGGCATCGGAACCCCGCGCCTGCTGTTGCTATCCCGCTCGGACGCCCATCCTGACGGCCTTGCCAACTCGAGTGGCCTCGTTGGCAAAAACCTCATGTTCCATCCGTATGCCATCGTGACGGGTGTGTTCCCTGAAGGGAATGAGATGGAGACGTGGAAAGGCCCGCTGGGCAATATCTTCATGAGCCAGGAGTTCTACGAGAGTGATCCCAAGCGCGACTTCGTCAGGGGCTACTCGTACCAGATAGTCCGCAGCAGCGGACCGGCGTGGCTGGCGCGCGGCGGGTTCGCCGACGCGATTCCGTGGGGAGAGGGCCACCATGAGGAATTCGCCCGGCAATTTGGCAAGACCATGGCTCTTGCGGTAATCGGGGAGGACCTGCCGGAACTCCACAACGAGGTGGTGTTGGACCCTGATCTGGTGGATGGCGCGGGAATTCCGGCGCCGCGTGTCAATTACACCCTCAGCGTCAACTCCCGGTCGATGCTGGACGACGGCATCGCCAACGGCCGGAGGGTATTCGAAGCCGCGGGCGCCGTGGACGTGCTGGCGAATCCGCTGCTGCGCTCCGGCGGCTGGCACCTGATGGGGACGGCGAAGATGGGCCTCGACCCGGACGCGTCCGTCGTCAATGAGTGGGGCCAGGCGCACGACGCGGACAATCTTTTCATCGTCGATGGAAGCATCTTCGTGACCGCGGGCGGAGTGAATCCCACTCCCACGATTCAGGCCCTCGCACTGCGGACGGCGGAGCATATAGCGCAGCGCCTGGGCGCTGGCCGGAGCGGCGATACGAATGGAGACGAAGAGTGAGTCCGAGCCGCGGAGGACGCCTGAGCGACGCCGACCGCCGGGCGCTCGCGGTGGTGATGGACCGGCTGGTGCCTCCCGTCGACGAGCTTCCGGGCGCCGGCGAAATGGGCCTCGCATCGGAGGTGGAGCAAAGAGCGCGCCGCCACCGCCCCCTGCGCTCGGCGTTGATCACGGTCATGGACGCGCTCTCAATGGACATGGCGGCCCATGCCGCGGGCGGCTTCAGGGCGCTGTCCGAGGAGCAACAGGTCGACTCCCTGCGCCAGGTGGAAGCGGCCGTCCCGGAGCAGTTCGCGTACTTCATGCAACTGGTCTACACCATCTACTACATGCAGCCGGAAGTGCACGAGCGGATCGGCTGGCCCGGAGGCGCGGTCCAGCCGGACGGCTTCGACGTTGAGCCGTTCGACGAGTCGATTCTCGAAACCGCGCGGCAGCGGGAACCGTTCTGGCGGCGTGTTTAGGCCCGGGCGTTCGGGCGCCGCCTAAGCGAGATTAAATTCGATCGACAGCTCAGCGCAGATATCCCGGAACCATTCGATGACTTCCTTGTGCAGCGGAATGCCGTCGCGCCTGCGCTCGATTTCCGTTTCCGCCTCAGGCAGCCCCGCGTAAAATACCCGGTCCTCGCCCGCCATGGGCTTCGTATTGCGGAGACCCTCCAGCATTCCGTCCATGTCGGCCTTGAACTCATCCACGTCGCAGAATCCGGCGATGTCCCAGGCCTGCACGAAATGGGCGCGCCGTGTCGACTCGGCCGACCCGAAGCCCGACGCCATGCTGAGCGGGCCGCACATGATGTCGACCACCACTCCCAGGCTGTAGCCCTTGTGCGAGCCCAGCACGCGGGTGGCCGCCATCGGCAACTGTGCGCGGACGCTCCCGACCTCAAACTCCGCCGACTGTCCGCCTACCATGTCCGGAGTACCGTCAGGATTGGCCAGCCAGCCGGCCTCCATCGGCTTGCCCAGTCGCCGAGCCAGCCCGATCTTGTTGCCGGCGATGGCCGTCATCGCAGCGTCGAACACGAACGGCGCTTCTTTGTTTGCCGGAGCGGCCCAGGCGATCGGATTGGTACCGAGTTTTGGCTCCGCGCCAAACGTCGGAATCATGGCATTGCCACCCGCCGTCATCGCCATCCCGATCATGCCCGCTTTGGCGGCCTTCAGGGCGTGGTAGCCAACCGCGCCTGCGTGGCCCGAGTTACGGATGGCGATACCGCACGACCCGGACTTCTGCGCCTTCTCGATGGCGTAGTCCATCACCTTCGGCGCAATGATATTGCCAAGGCCGCCGTCGCCATCTACCGATGCCGTGCTGTCTGTCTCGTGAATGATCTTCCAGTTCGGACGGGGATTCGTCCGGCCTTCGTTGTAACCCCTCACGTACGCACGCAGCATGTTGGAGACGCCGTGAGTGTCCACGCCCCGCAGGTCGGCATACAAGAGAACGTCCGCGCCAAGCACGGCGTCCTCATCGCTCAGTCCGACTTTGCGAAAGATCTCCTCAACCGTGGTGCGCAGGATGTCGTGTCTGACCCGGATGGCGTCTTTTTCCGGTACCAGGAAGTGCTTGAGCAATTTCTTCTCCCCCCGGTCCACGCCGGGTCTAGCTGCACTTACACATTGCAAACTGGCGTTTGAGGTGGAAACGCGGCGGATTCTACACCCCCTGTCGAGCCTCTCGACCGTGCAGGTTCAGAATGGCCTTAGACTTAGCCGATTTACGGGGTAATTCGCGCTGGCTGGAGAATGATATGGCGTCATTCGTTGCAATCGATTTCGAGACGGCCACCGCGAGCCGGAATTCGGGATGCGCTGTCGGATTGGTGATCGTGGAAAATAGCGAGATCACTACTGCGCGATCCTGGCTAATCAGGCCTCCCGACAATGCCTACGATCCCTTCAACATCTCCATTCACGGAATTACACC
>JADFHP010000142.1 GCA_022567135.1 Chloroflexota bacterium | reverse complement strand
CGGCACCCGGTAACGCACCGGGCCCCCGAGGAGATCGATGATCGGCGCGCCGGGGACCTTGCCCTTGATGTCCCATAGGGCGATGTCTATCGCACTGATCAGGTGCGGGACGTAACCCCGGCTGTTCAGATCGTCATATCTGTGGAAGATCGTCTGCCACACGTTTTCAATCTGGCCGGCGTCCATGCCGACCACCAGCGGCTTGAGCGCCTCGATGCCTCGTGTCAGGTGCCCGTTAACGCCGTAGTCGGTGCACTCACCGATGCCGCTTACCCCCTCGTCGGTATCCACCTGCACGAAGAGCCACGGCAGTCCGTTTATGGGCATCGTCACATGGGTTTTCAGGTCCGTGATTTTCAACGTCTTTCCCTCAAAAACTTTCTAAAAAACCTGCTCTCCCGGCGGGAGCGCCGTCCTGAGGCTGCGCGGCCCCCCAGGCCCGCATTAATGACTTCCTGAGCGGAGTCCCCGAAGCCGAAGGACCGTGCCCACACCGCCACATACGTGACATAGCGGCTTGACCCCCTCCCTCACTCGTCATTCCGGGTTCTCCTCGTATCTCGTAAGCCGGGTGAAGGAGAATCCCGCTTTCACACCCGCGCCTGCAAACGTGTTTTGAGGTAGTTGCTCAAGATGCCTGTTTCTCGACCGCCTCGATGAGCGCCTGGATGTAGCCCATCGCAAACGCCCGGCCCCGGTGTCCCCACTTCGTGTCGCCGTGGGTGTGGGGAACGTGATCGTCGATGAAAAAGCCGTCAAAGCTGACATCACGATATACCGTCATCGCCTTATACATGTCTACATAGCCGGTGTTTATGAACTCCTCGTGAAATTTCGGCACCTGCCCGGAAACGTTCCGGAAGTGAACGTAGAGGATCTTCTTGCGCTCGCCGAAGTACCGGATCATCTCGTAGATGTCCTCTTCCTGGTTCACATTGGGCATCTCCGAGAAGGTGCCCTGGCAGAACTCGATCGCGTTGGAAGGCGAGTCGATTATCTCAATCAGCCGTTTGTAAGCCGCGAAACTGCGCAGGGGCATGGCAACGCCGCCAAGCGGCGAGACCGGCGGGTCGGTCGGGTGGATGCCCAGCCTGATCCCCTCCCCCTCGGCCACCGGAGTGATCGCCTTGATCCAGTACTCGAGGTTGGCCCACATCTCGTCTTCGGAGTACTCCCTGTGATGCGTGTTCGGAGAGCCCTTTGCGACTTCGTAGTCGAACGCCGTCACCTCGGCGCCACAGCGAATGAAGGCGTTACCTCCCCGCCATACCTGCGTCGGGTTCCAGCCGTAGCCCAGAATCGGGATGCCGGCCCGCGCCACATTACGGACGGTAGCGATCATGTTCTCGATCTGCTGATCGCGGCGAGGGCCGCCCATCATCACATCGTCGTAGAAGCCTATCGGCAGGTTTTCTAACGCCGCGAGCCTGACCCCGAACCGCTCCACCCGGTTGCGAAGCTCCACCAGATCGTGCAGCTCCCAGACCCCGTTCACTGCCGGAATCCGCGCCCGGTTAAGCAGCACGTCCGTCGCGCCGTACTGCGCTGCGAAGCGCAGGAACTCAGCCGTCGGCTCTGCGAACTGGCCCAGACCCGGTCTCATGCGCGTCTCTAAGACACCGCCTGCTTCTGCACCGCCTCGATCAGTGCCTGGATATACCCGTTCGCAAACGCACGCCCGCGGTGGCCCCACTCGCTGTCGCCGTGGGTGTGCGGCACATGATCGTCCATGAAGAAACCGTCGAATCCAACCTCGTGGTAGATCTTCATCGCCTCGTACATGTCCACATGCCCGGTGTTGATGAACTCCTCATGGAACTTCGGGACCGGGTTGGAAACGTTGCGGAAGTGGACGTAGAGGATCTTTTTCCGCTCGCCGAAGTACCTGATCATGTCGTAGATTCCGCCATCGGCAGCATCCGCCATCTCTGAGAACGTGCCCTGGCAGAACTCGATCGCGTTCGAGGGCGATTCCACGATCTCTATCAGGCGCTTGTAAGCGGCGAACGAGCGAAGCAATTGCGGGATGCCGCCGAGTTTTTCGACCGGCGGGTCGCAGGGGTGGATGCCCAGCCGGATGCCCTCTTCCTCGGCAATCGGCGTGATGATCCTGATCCAGTGCTCGAGGTACTCCCACATCTCCTCTTCGGTGTACTCACGCTCGTGGGTCAGCGGCGACTGCTGCGCCACTTCGTAGTCGAACGCCGTGACCTCCGCCCCGGCCCGGATATGCTGAGACGGCGTTCGCCACACGTTCGACGGCATCCAGTTGTAGCCGAATATCGGAATCCCTGCGCGCGCCATGTTCCGCACCGTATAGATCATGTTTTCGATCTGCTCATCGCGCTTCGGGCCGCCCAGCATGATGTGGTCGTAGAACGCCGTCGGAACGTTCTCCATCGCGGTCAGCTTGAGACCGAACTTCTCGACCGATTGGCGCAGCTTAACGAGGTCCTGAAGTTCCCATCGCCCATTTCGGGCGGGCACCGCGCCGGCCGCCATTCTCACGTCCGTGGCGCCGAACTGGGCTGCGTACTTCAGGTAGGTCGGCGTCGCCTCATTGTTAAGACCGAATCCGGGTCGCATCGTCTCACCTACCCGCCCTTCTGAACCGCTTCGATCATGGCCTGGATGTATCCGTTGGCAAACGCCCGGCCGCGATGTCCCCACGCCGTGTCCTCATGGGTGTGCGGCACGTGATCGTCAATAAAAAAGCCGTCGAAGTCGTGCTTGTCATATATCTGCATCGCCCTGTACATGTCCACGTATCCGGTGTTGATGAACTCCTCGCGGAACTTCGGCACCTGGCCGGAGACGTTTCGGAAGTGGACGTACAGGATCTTATGGCGTGATACGAAGTACTCGATCATCTCGTAGATGTCTTCGTTCATCTCTGAAAAAGTACCCTGGCAGAACTCGATGGCATTCGATTCAGACGGGTAGATCTCTATGAGCCGCTTGTAGGCGTCGAACGAGCGCATTAGCTGGGGCACGCCGCCAAGGGTCTCGACGGGCGGGTCGCAGGGGTGGATGCCGAGCCGGATGCCCTCTTCCTCGGCGATTGGCGTGATGATCTTTATCCAGTGCTCCAGGTTCTCCCACATCTCCTCTTCGGTGTAGACGCGGCCGTGGGTGAGCGGGAGGGTCTGGGCGAATTCGTTGTCGAACGCCGTGGCGATCGCGCCGCCCCTGATCACTTCGGGCGGCGTTCGCCAGACGTTCGACGGCATCCAGTTGTACCCGAATATCGGGATGCCGGCGCGCGCGATGTTGCGGATGGTGGCGATCATGTTCTCGATCTGCCCGTCCCGCTCCGGGCCGCCCAGCATGATGTCCTCGTAGAAGCTGGTCGGCACGTTTTCCAGCGCGCTCAACTTCATGCCCCACTGCTCAATCGACAGGCGGAGCTTTACGAGGTCCCGCAACTCCCAGCGGCCGTTGCCACCCGGCAGATCGGGGGTGTTGAGCAGGATGTCCGTCGCGCCGAACTGAGCAGCGAACTCCAGATACTCAGGCGTTGCCGTTTTGAACTGGCCAAAACCTGGCCGCATATCGTGACTCCTCTTCCGGTATCGCGGGATGCGTCCGCTCGGTCATGATTCCTGATGAATCAGCATCGGACGGGGGCGATCGCGTCTGCGGAACCATATACCCGCGAGCGCATTTGCTCCACCCCTCGCGCAATTGCTCCACTCCGGGTGGAGAGGAGGTATGCAGGCGATGAAAGGAGAGGGCGGTCGCGGCGCTGGGGGCTCGCCTTCGCGGCGGTGGCCTGGCTTTTTAGCGGACGGCAGCCGGCCTGGCGACTTTGCGGCGCCCGGGACTCTTGTCCGCGGGTTTCGGCGGACCCCGTCGTGAGCGCTCGGCGACGGCAGTTTTTGATTTTTTGCCGGAGGTTGACTCGGCTCGAGATTTCCTGGAAGGCTTCTGCCCTGGCGATGCCTTGAGTCCGCCGGGCTTCCGGTTCGATGGCGCAGAAGCGGCCTTCGGGCGCGATTTCCTGCCGTTACTACTTGAGTTACTACTTGTTACTACTTGCTTTACTACTGGGGCCGGTCGATTCAGACTTCCGGATTTCGGGCGTGGCCGGCGCGCGCTGGCGTGCCTGCTCCGCTTCACGGGCAGGTAGTTCGTCGCGCGGCGCCATCCACGTCTCGGCGCCCGTTTCGTCTACGAACGTAAGTCTGGCCTCGCCTTTGGAATCGAGTCGGAGCGTCGCCCTTATCCGCCCCGTGGAATCGGCGATCGACAGGTAGGGTGATCCGTCTCGCAGAGTAGCGAGCACGCTGCGGACCTTGCCGTCTGAATCGACGATTTCCAGCTTTTCCGTGGTGATGACGCCGGCATAGATCGCCGGATACGACTTTTCTGGGTCAAGGGCCGGCTCTTCCTGTTCCGAGAGCCCAACTTGTTCCTCGTCTTCCCCGTCGCCGGAGTCGGATTTATCGGCTGTGAGAGCCTCCTCCGCCATCATCTCGGCAACGTCCTGGTCGGATATCAGGTTCGTCTCGGGGATCTCTTCGAACTCTTCGTGGAGTTCGCTCAGGATTGCGGCCTCATTCTGCGTCAGACTCTCGTCAGGCCTGATCCCTGCGCCGGAGGCGGCCAGAGCACCCGCTTCTTCGGCATCGTCTTCTGGGATGAATTCATCCTGTTCGTAATGATCGTCCCCGGATGGTCCGGAGCCGTGATCCGCTTCTCCGGGCTCAAGCATTACCCAGACCGATATCTCATCTTTAGTCGAGGGGTTATCGAAGTCCGGCAATGAAGCCAACATGATGACCTCCGCCGATTCCTTCATGCCGGCGACGCCTTTCCCCTTGGTATTCATTACGCCAGCGAGTTCAGCGGTGCATTTGTGGCCGCCAGTCTCAAGCAACCTGGGAATGTTCTCAACGATCGGCTTCATCACGTCACTGACAGAATCGAAAGTCCGTTGGTTGAGACCCTCATCCCAGCGCGCGTTGAACGCGGCTTCAACGCTCTTGGCCGTCTGCTCAGTGAGGATAAAAAGAACGCGGCCCTCGAGATCGCCCGAAAGGGTCAGGACCGCCGTTACGGCGCCGGGAAAAGAGGTCGCGTTATTCTGGTCGATGCCGTAGGTGGAGATGAGGTCTTTGCCAAGCTGGCTTTTCCATACCAGCTTGACGGGCGCAACTATGGCTCTGAGTACTGCCTGATCCATGAATATCCCTGGGGACGGTTGCTGTGATCTCCGGCTCGCTAATCCCCCCAAAACCACGCTAACTTCGTTTGCTTCAACGTACGATGGGTGAATACCGTTTCTGGCGTGAGTGTCAGCAACCATGACAATGACATTCGGTTTGCATTGCTGACCGGTCCATATGGCTAATCTTCCGCGTCGTCCAAACTCACCGGGCCGGCGAACCCGGACCGCGCCTTGACCATCGCGAATAAACCGCTCACCATCGCGTGGCCAGGCTATCGACTCCCCCGGGCAGCAATTCCAGGAGGTACTTCCACATGGCGGTGAAAGCCGGGTCTCTACCTGAGAACCCGTCGGAAATGCGTGCAGCAGCGATGAAGCATCTGTGGATGCATAATCGCGGATGGGACGAGCTGGCAGAGGACGAGCCAATCGTCGCCACTTCCGGCCACGGCATCAGGATCAACGATTCGGAAGGCCGGTCATGGATTGATGTAAACGGCGGCTACATGTCGGTCCACATCGGCTACGGCCGGACCGAGATTGCCAGAGCCGCAAATAAGCAGATGGAGCAGATCCACTACTTCCCGCACGGCACGACATCGGCTCCTGCAGTCCAACTGGCCGCCAAGCTCGATCAGATCACTCCCGGCGACCTGACCCGTTCATTCTTCGTCAGTGGCGGTTCAGAGGCCAACGAGACCTCCGTGAAGATTGCCAGGGCGTTTTACCGCCGGGCCGGACACGCAGGCCGCTACAAGGTGATCAGCCGGAAAGAGTCGTACCACGGCGCTCTTGGCCTGACGATGTGGCTCGGCGGTTCCACGGGCTCGTCCGGGAGGGCCGACTACGAGCCCGCTTATCCCGGCATGGTGTACGCGCCCCAGCCGAATCCGTATCGATGTGAGATGGGCGGAGAGTCGCCGGACGAGTGCGCGGAACGGTGCGCCAGGGCCATCGAGAATCTGCTCCTTTTCCACGGGCCGGACACTGTTGCCGCGGTCATCGCCGAGCCCGTCGCCGTTCCTCCCGCCGTCGCCGTTCCCGGCGATGGGTACTGGCCGAGGCTCCGTGAGATCTGCAACGAATATGGCGTCATCCTGATCGCAGACGAAGTGATTACCGGCTTCGGGCGCACCGGCAAGATGTTTGCCGTCGAGCACTGGGACGTGGTGCCGGACGTGATGTCGGTCGCCAAGGGCATCATCAGCAGTTACCTGCCGCTTGGCGCCAGCATCGCGCGCGAAGGCATCGCGAATGCCTTTTCCGGAGGCCCGGATACGAAGTTCTTCCAGCACGTGCTCACCTTCGCCGGCCACCCCGTTCCGGCCGCCGCCGCGCTGGAAAACATCCGGATCATCGAAGAAGAGGACCTGGTCGAGAATTCCGCCATAGTCGGCGCCTACTTCCTGTAACGGCTCGAAGATCTGGCCGACCGGCATTCGATCATCGGAAACTCCTCCGGTCTCGGGCCTT
>JADFHP010000141.1 GCA_022567135.1 Chloroflexota bacterium | reverse complement strand
CGCCTGCCTGCCCGGCGGCGAGAGAGATGAGTTCCCTGGCGTCAGTGAGTCCATGCTCCCCAACCGAACAGTTGGCGTTCCCGCTGTTCACCACGACGGCCCGAATTTTTCCGCCGCCCTGCATAGTCTCCCGCGATACCGTGACCGAAGGCGACAGGATGCTGTTCTGGCTGAATGTCGCGGCCGCTTCGCACGGTGAATCGGACGCAAGAATTCCCAGGTCGAGTTTGTCCGGGCCCGGCGTTTTCAGACCGGAATATACGGCTCCCGCGCGAAAGCCCGCTGGGCTGGTGACCGTCCCGTCTTGTACTTCTGTTATCCGGGGGTGTAGTTGGGGTGTCATCGACTCAAAAAAGGGACGGTTTTAGCTACGTATCCACTATGAAAATCGAATGGGCAACTATAGCATACGGCGGGCTCTCTTCCCGTTGTCGAAGAGCCGTCGGAAAACGGGCCAGCAGGCCCCGGAGAGACCGCACGAAATGGAACTGACCGGCCCCCACATACTGGATACGCCGGCTGCCTATGACCGCCACGACCCGACCGGAATGGGGACCCGCCTGCTCTCGCTTCCTGAGCAGGCGAAATCCGGATGGATCGTCGGCGAAAAGTTTTCGCAGGCCCCGGCGCCCGTCGAGTCGGTATTAATTGCAGGGATGGGCGGGTCGGCGATTGGCGGCGATATGATCAAGGGCCTTGCCGACCTGGAGAGAGGCAACGCGCAGATCACAACCTGGCGCGATTACGGGCTCCCGGGCTGGGTGGACGATCAGACGCTTATCGTCGCCATTAGCGTATCCGGAGAGACGGTTGAGACACGCTCTGCATTCGCGACCGCGGCCGAACGCGGCGCCCGGCGCATCGCGCTAACCGGCCCCGGGCCGCTGCTCTCGGAAGCGCGTAGAGCCGAAGCCGAATTCGCCGAGATCGAGTGGAAAGCAGAGCCGCGAGCGGCGCTTGGATATACCTTCGTGGCGCCCTACAGAGCGCTTCAACGCCTTGGCGCGCTGGCCGATGCGTCAGACGATTTCGAGCCCGCGGTGCAGGAACTGGAAGAGCTCGCGGCGGCCATGGCCATCGAGGCGCCTGTTGACGAGAACATCGCCAAACAGATCGCCATTGAACTCGGCGACAGGCTGCCCGTCATTCTCAGCGCCCGCCATCTGATCCCGGTTGCCATGCGCTGGAAGACCCAGTTCAACGAGAACACAGACGCGTGGGCGGCATGGGAAGCGGCGCCCGATGTCGGGCACAACATGATCCAGGCTGCTCTTGGCGGCAACGCCTCTGAAAGCTCGCTCTACGTCCTGGCCCTCAAACCGGCGACTCTTTCCGCGGCCGTCTCTGAAGCGATTGACATCAGCCTGCAACTGCTCTCGGAGCACCACGTCCCCAACCTCGTCCTGGACATCACCGCCCCGAATCCGCTGGGGGAAGTGCTATCTGGCGCCCTCATGGGCGATATGGTTAGTTACTATTCCGCAATCTTGCATGCACGGAACCCGTCGGCAACGGCTAACCTGACGGCGATGAAATCCCGGCTGGACCCCATGTCAGCCGAACGATCATGAGCGAGTTGAATTAGAGGCGTCTTGGCGATTCAGCGTCCATACGCGAACCCGGCGGATCTCGTGCTCCTCTGGGCGATACGGGCCGGCCTGCTTGCGCTACTCGTGACACCGCTGATCGTCACACCCAGCACGATATTCCCGTTCATCGTCGGCAAGGCCCTGTTTGCCCGGACGGTCATTGAGATCGTGCTCGCGTTATGGCTGGTCTTGCTGATCCGGCGGCCTGAATACCGGCCGGTCGCCTCTACGCTCGCCGTCCTGTTCGGGCTGTTCCTTCTCGCCGCACTGATCTCCGGCCTGTTCGGCGTGAGCCCCCAGCGGTCGATCTGGAGCAATTACGAGCGCATGACGGGGGTATACGACCTCGCCCACTGGTTCGCGGCACTGATGATCATGATGACCGTCATCAAAGGAGCGCTCCAGTGGCGTATCTACCTCTCGGCGTTGATGGGCATGGCCATATTCATCGGCATCCTGGGCATTCTGGAAGCCAATCAGGGGACGTGGAGCGCCTTCACCTGGTTGCGGGGCGAATCGGTATCCCGCCTGGAGATCAGTCTCGGAAACGCCACCTATGTCGGCGCCTTCGGCATGGTGACCACGCTCATCGCCTTCGGCCTGTTCGCCGACCTGTTCTGGCGGCCGAAACGGGTACCCGAACAGGTCGCACAGGAGCCGCGGCGAGGCGGTAGGCGCAGGCGGCGGGCGGCGGCCTATGGCGCACAATCGGATCTGGACATCGGCCGACTCGCACTCGCCGCGTTCTACCTGGGCGCAGCCGCGGCCGGCGCGTTCATCATGTTCGGCTCCGGCTCGCGGGGCGCGTTCTTCGGCTTCGCGCTCGGATTCGGATTGGCTGGGACCGCCTACGCCATCTGGGGCACGGAACGCTGGCTCCGAGTGGCTTCAAGAGCCGGGATCGTGCTGTTGATTGGCCTCGTGATCATATTTCTCACCCTGCGCGGAAGCGCGCTCAAAGGACTCAGTGGCATCGCTCCGATCTTCGACCGAACCGTAGGAGAAAGCGCGCCAGGGCGCGAGCGCGACCGCTCTGCCACTTCCAGGGAGATCGGTTCTCGAGCCGCGCTTGAGGCCTTCACCGACAGGCCAATAGTCGGCTGGGGCTATGAGAATTTCGCGACCGTCTGGAACCGCAACATCGACAGGGGCGATTTCACAGGTCCGTTCCCGGAATTCGATCTGGCCCATAACAAGCCGGTAGAAATTCTCGCCACTACAGGGATTCTCGGTTTCCTCCCGTACGCGGGTTTCTGGCTGTGGGTGCTGTGGCTGGGGATCAGGAAGGTCCGGGCAAAGACCGAGACACAGATGATCGATCTCTTCGTTACCGCCGGCATCATGGCATTCCTGGGACATCTCCTCTTCCTTTTCGACACGACTTCCACGTTCTTATTACTCATCATGATGATGGCGTTCGCGGCATCGAGCGAGGCCAGAGTGGCCGCCCGGGCGCGCGAGCACATGCCCGGCGATTTCCTCGCACCGACGGCGATGGCGGCAAAACCTGCGCCGCAGCACGCAGTCGGTCGCGGGCGGAGGCGAAGATCAGCGCGTGCAGCGGACTCAGGGTCGGGCGGGGAGTCGTGGGGTGACATCTGGGCAGGCGCAGTCGCCCCCACGATAATTGCGACCGTGCTGATCCTCAGCCTTTTCTTCACCCAGCTCCAGCCGTGGAGGGCGGCGCGGGCGGTAATAGAGCCGGGAACGCCGGACGAGTTGATCGCCAATCTCGGCATCTTCACTCAACTCAGCACAATCACCCGCAGCCAGTTCCTGAACGCCGTCGCCAACCAGCTCAGTGATGTCGAGAGCCTCGCGGCGAGAGACGCCATCGCAAATGCTGCCGAAGGGGAGGCGATCACCGCGATCGACGACGAGCCTGAAAATCTGAAGCTGCGGCTGGTGGTCGCCGACTTCTATCGATCAGCGGCAGACGCCATCCCGGATCGGCGGGCCGAGTTCATGCAAAAGGCCCGTGAACAGACGGACGAGGCGTCCATGATCGGTCCGCACATATTCGAGTCAATGCAGAATGAAGTCGAGCAAGCGTTCGCAGAAGGAGATCTGGCGACGATCGAGCTGGCAATAGCCCGATGGAAGGACGCCGGCTGGACGATTGGCAGAGATCAGCTGTTTGACGCCAGACTCGAGAAAGCTCAGGCTGCCGCCCAATAGTGCTCCGTCAGCCAGGTCTATCGATTCTATGAACCCAAATAGCCGGGGGCGACGACGCGTGTCGATGACCGCTCAACCGCCGGGCGCCTGATCGTCACTCAGCGCCGACTCTACTATCCGATCGAGGCCCAGAAGCGAGTCTGCGCGAAAAAGGGCGGCCAGACCCACCGCGAAGATCCTTAGATCCAGCCAGATGCTCCAGCCATCCACATAGGCGACGTCGATTCGAAGCTTCTGAGGCATGATGACGGCGACGTAGTAGGCCTCCGTGTCCTGCGCCGGGAGTTCGTCTTCCTCATCGCGGTGGGCTACCTGGGCCAGGCTCGTCAGGCCGGGCCGCATGGTCAGCGCCTGCCGCTGCTCGGGCGAGTAACGCGCCACATACTCCGGGGCCTCCGGCCGGGGGCCGACGATGCTCATCTGGCCGCGCAGGACGTTGAACACCTGCGGAAACTCGTCAAACTTGGTCCGCCGCAGGAGCCTCCCGACTTTCGTTACCCGTGGATCATTCGCATACGTCAATCCCGGTCCAGACGCGTCCTGGAACATCGAGCGAAACTTGAAGAGCCGGAACTGCCGGCCGTTTTGGCCAACGCGAGCCGCGCCGTATATGACGGGCCCGCGGCTCTCCAGCCTGATCGCAACCGCAACCGCAAGTGCCAGCGGTACGCAGAACGGGAGTGCCACGATCACAAACGCCAGGTCGAAAAGCCGCTTCGCGGCGCGGCCGAGCCGGCTGCCAGGCGCGCTCCCGGGCAAACCATCATCGGGCAAATGAGGCTCCGATCTTCATCACCGCGTCGATCACATCGCCCTGATCAGCGGCGGTCAGCCCCGGATACAAGGGCAGCGATATCGAGCGCTCGTAAAGCCTGAAGGCGTTCGGAAACGTCTCCGGCCTGTGGCCGAACCGGTTTCGATAGTAAGGATGCAGATGTAGCGGGATGAAATGGACGCTGGCGCCGATGTTTTCCGCCCTCAGCGCCTCGATGAACCTGTTGCGGGTGCAGGTGAGCTGGTCCAGATTCAGGCGCACGATATACAGATGCCAGGCGTGCTCTTCCGGGCGTTCGGCGCATGCGCCTTCTATCCACGACGCTTCCGAGAAGGCGTCGGCATAGCGTTCGGCCTGCGCCATTCTCTCCGCCTGCAACTCGCCCAGCCTATCGAGCTGCCTCAGGCCGAGGGATGCGGCGATATCGGTAAGGTTGTACTTGTATCCCGGCTCCTCGATCTCGTAGTACCACGAGCCGATCTCGTCATAGCGGTCCCATGCGTCGTGGCTAAGGCCGTGCAGTGACAGACGCTTCACCCGGGCCGCGGCCTCATCGTCGGTAGTGACCAGCATCCCGCCCTCACCCGTCGTTAGATTCTTCGTGGCGTAAAAGCTGAAACATGCGAATCTGCTGGTCCGGCCGACCAGATCGCCGGCGGGCCCGGCCGGCAGCGCGTGCGCAGCGTCTTCCACAACGACGACGCCGTGCCGGTTGGCGACCTCATTTATGCCGTCCATATCGCACGCCTGTCCGGCGATATGGACGGGTATGACCGCCTTCGTGCGAGGGTTGATTGCGGCCTCGAAATCAGTTGGCCGCATGTTGCCGCTCTCCGGATCAACGTCGACAAGCACCGGAGTGGCGCCGGTATGCACGACGACCTCTGCCGTGGCCGCGAACGTGTACGTCGGCACGATCACTTCATCGCCGGCCTCGAGATCAAGCGTGGCAAGCGCCAGGTGCAGGGCCGCGGTGCCGGAGTTCACCGCGACGGCGTTCTGTGCCCCCAGATACGCCTTGAACGCCTCCTCCAGCCGTTGAACCTTTGGACCCGTGGTCAGCCAACCGGAACGCAGCGTGTCGACGACCTCGTCGATTTCACCCTGCCCTATAGACGGCCGGAAATACGGCAGGAACTCATTCCTAACCGGACTTCCGCCATCTATCGCCAGTCGGTCAGCCATCGCTCGATTCCCGGTTTTCAGTCTCCAAGTCCGCGCTGCCAGGCCACCTGATTCGCGAGGCCGCTTGCCAGATCGACGCTCGGCCGGTATTTCAACTCCGCTGCAGCGCGGGAAGTGTCGGCGGATGTGTCGCGAGAATCGCCCGCCACAGGGTCGGTGAAGTTCAGTATCGCCTCTTTGCCGATCAGTTCCTCCAGAACGGAAATGGCGTCACGAAGGGCTATTTGCGAACCGCCACCTACGTTGAAAACACCCGTGGCTTCGGGAGAAAATGCGGCGCGCAGCGTTGCGTCGACCGCGTCCGACACATATGTGAAGTCTCTGGTCTGGCCGCCATCACCGTACACGTCGATCTCCCATCCGCCGAGCAACGCATCGATGAATCGCCTGAAGGCCATGTCGGGACGCTGGCGCGGTCCGTAGACTGTGAAATACCTGACTGCAACAACCGGAACGCCGTAATTGCGTTGATACAGGTTGCACAGATGCTCGGCAGCGAGCTTCGTCACGCCATAAGGCGAGACCGGGCGCGGGCGCACGTCTTCCGGCGTCGGGAACTTCTCGGCATCGCCATAGACCGAGGACGTGGACGCGTACAGAAACTTATCGATACGCCTGTCTTTGACGGCCTCCAGGAGACGCTGGGTGGCGCGGATGTTGTCATCGACATAGCGGTCGAAAGACTCTCCCCAACTCGCCCGAACTCCGGCCTGCGCGGCCAGATGAAAAACCACGTCTACGCCGCCCAGCAGGTCAGAAATCTGGTCGATTGCGAGATCTCGCACTGCTAACTCAAAACCGGAGTTTTCCAGAAGGTCTTCGGCGTTGGATCGCTTCAGCGCCGGGTCGTAATAGTCAGAAAATCGATCGATGCCAACAACCGTATGCCCGTCCTTTAGCAGTCTCTCCGCGACATGAGAGCCGATGAAGCCCGCTGCGCCTGTAACGAGGCACTTCATCTCTTGCCTGCTTTCATTCCTAACTCT
>JADFHP010000140.1 GCA_022567135.1 Chloroflexota bacterium | reverse complement strand
CAACCTCGTCGAGCTGCACCGGATCGCCCGGCCCTGGCGAGAGCAGGATTCCGTCCGGTTTGTAAGACATCACTTCGTCGGCGGACGTACTCGCTGGCACGACGATCGAGCGCACGTGCAGATTCGCCAGCCGGCGGAGAATGTTGAACTTCAGCCCGCAGTCCAAGACGACGACGCGAGCCTTGTACCCCTCGTCGGACGCGCCGATCTCCTCCCTGAACGACTTGCCCCAGGCGTACGGCTTCTCGGTCGTCACTTTGGCGACGAAGTTCTGTTCGTCGTAGCTCTCCACCGTCTTCAGATGGGCGATGGCCTCGTCAGGGTCGCCTGTCGTGATGCAGCCCATCGTCACGCCCGCGCTGCGGATTCGCTTCGTCAGCATGCGGGTGTCGATGCCTTGGATGCCGACCATGTTCCTCTCCTTCAGCAAAGCGTTAATCGTCTTCTTGCTCCGCCAGTTGCTCGGTTTCTCGCACGCCTCGCGCACGATGATCCCAGCGGGCTGCAGGCGGTCCGACTCGAAATCGTCGTCGTTGATCCCGTAGTTGCCGATCATCGGGTAGGTCGGAACCAGGATCTGGCCGCCGTACGATGGGTCGGTCAGCATCTCCTGGTAGCCGGTCATCGAGGTGTTGAAGACCACCTCTCCAACCGCCATGCCCTCGGCGCCCAGCCGCTCGCCGGCGAATACCGCCCCGTCTTCGAGTATCAGATACGCGGCATCCCGCTCGTCAGGCGTCAACCGCAGCTCCCTGCCTGGAAAAATCGTGCGCGATCGCGCCGCCGTACACCGTCAACGTCACCCTGCCCTTCAACGTCGTCCCCGCGAGGGGCGTGTTCTTGCCTCGGGAGGCGAACTCGTCCGGATTCACTGTCCATTCGAGATCCGGGTCGAATACCGTCACATCCGCCGGCCCTCCCGGTTCCAGCGTCCCCAGCGGGACACCGGCCGCCCGGCCGAGGAATCGCGCTGGCGCAGCCGTCATCCGCTCGATCAAAACCGGGAGTTCCATCGCGCCGGAGTGGTAGAGAGATAAGACCGAAGCAAATGCCGTCTCGAGGTTGGCGATGCCGTTTGCCGCCTCCTCGTACGTGCAGAGCTTATCGGTCTGCGCGTGCGGCGCATGGTCTGTGGCGATCATGTCGATAGTGCCGTCGCGCAGCCCTTCGATCACCGCTTCCACGTCATCCCGCGTCCGCAGAGGCGGATTCACCTTGGTCGCAGTGTCATAGGCCGCCACATCCACCGCCGCCACCGCTTCGCCGTGGTGGCCGAGCACCCACTCATCCGTGATCGTCAGATGGTGTGGTGTAACTTCCGCCGTCACGTTGATGCCGCGTTTCTTCGCGGTGCGGACGTACTCGACGGCCTGGCGAGTACTCAGATGGCATATATGCAACCTGCCTCCGCTCAGGGCGGCCAGCTCGATGTCTCGGGCCACCATCCCGGACTCCGCCTCGTTCGGCCAGCCGGCGAGGCCGAGACGGTTCGATACGGCGCCCTCGTTCATCTGCGCCCCGCGTGTCAGAGCCGGCTCCTGGCAATGATTCATGATCGCCAGGCCGCCATTCCCAAGCCCTGAGGCGTAGGAAAGCGCCTGCCGCATCAGATTGGCGTCTACCACGGGGTCTCCGTCATCGCTGAAGCCGATTGCGCCCGCTGCCGCCATCTCTGCCATGTCAGCCAACGTCTCGCCCTTGCGGCCTACCGTCACCGCACCAATCGGAAGTACCCTGACGGCCCCCACTTCGGCTGATCGCCGCACGACCCACTCAAGCACGCTGGCGTTGTCCTGCGTCGGCTCGGTGTTCGGCATCGCGCACACGGTCGTGAAGCCGCCGCGCGCCGCGGCCAGCGTTCCGCTTGCAATGTCCTCTTTGTGCTCCTCGCCCGGCTCCCGCAGGTGAGTGTGCACGTCTATGAATCCGGGCGTAACGACCTGGCCCATCGCGTCGATGACCTCATATCCGTCGATCGCAGAGTCCCCCGAGCCGTCAGTTATGGCCTCTATCACACCGTTTTCGATCAGGAGATCACATACGCGGTCGATGCCATGCGACGGGTCGATCACCCGTCCGCCTATTATCGCGATGCCTTTTCTACTAGCGGCCACTCGCCCCCCTCGCTGCCAGCATGTAGAGCACGGCCATCCTCACCGCCACGCCGTTGGCTACCTGCTCTTCGATCACTGCCTGAGCCCCGTGAGCGACGTCCGGGCTGATCTCGATTCCCTCGTTCATCGGCCCCGGATGCATGACCAGAGCGCCCGGCTTGGCCAGCTTGAGCCGCCTGGCGTTCAGGCCGTAGACCCGCGAATACTCCCGCATGCTCGGAAGATGCCCGGCCGCCTGCCGCTCGCGCTGGATACGCAGCATCATCACGACGTCGGCCTCGTCCACAGCCTCTTCCATGGACGCCGCACGCACGACGCCATCGAGGCCCTCAGCGTTGTCGAGTTCCGGCGGCATCAGCGTCGGAGGGCCGTAAACCACCACGTTGGCGCCCATTTTGGTTAACCCCCAGAGGTTGGAGCGGGCGACACGGCTATATAGCAGGTCCCCGATGATGGCGATCTTCTTACCGGCCACTCCACCCAGATGGCTTTCGATCGTGTAGAGATCGAGGAGCGCCTGCGTTGGGTGGGCGTGCGTCCCATCGCCCGCGTTCACCACCGGGGCGTCGATATGGCTGGCGACGAAATATGGGGCCCCGGAGTGCGGATGGCGTATTACCAGCACGTCTACGTGCATCGACTCGAGCGTGCGGACGGTGTTGAGCAATGATTCGCCCTTGGTCACACTGCTGGCGCTCGCGGTCACGTTGATCACGTCCGCGCCAAGAACCTTGCCTGCCTGCTCGAAGGAGACGCGTGTGCGCGTGCTCGCCTCAAAGAAGAGCGTGACTATCGTCTTGCCCCGCAGCGCAGGCGTCTTGCGTACTCGTCGGGAGAGCACCTCTTTCATCCCGTCTGTGCTGCGCAGTATCTCGGTTATCTCCTGCGTCGAGACGTGATCGAGATCCAGCAGATGGCGGTCCGGACCGGTCCACAGCTCGGGTTGCGTAGAAGGGCTGATGCCTTCCGGCGTCTTCGTGACGGGCCCCTTTCGAGACCGGCGCGCGGGTGGCGCCTCCCGTGTGGCCACCGCGTTACGAGTACGGGCCATCAGACACTCTCTTCCTCAGGCGTCCGGACCAGGAGCACCGAGTCTTCTCCGTCCAGTTCCTGGAGCAGGACCCGTATCGCCTCATTCCCGGCGGTGGGGACGTTTTTACCCACGAAGTCGGCCCGTATGGGCAACTCGCGATGCCCCCTGTCCACGAGGACGGCCAGTTGGATGGAGGCCGGTCTGCCGAAGTCGATCAGGGCGTCCATCGCAGCGCGAATCGTGCGCCCCGTGTAGAGAACGTCATCGACGAGCACGACGGGGCGATTCTCGACATCGAAGTTGATCTCCGTCGGCTGTACCGGCTTCGTGCCCGCCACTTCAAGATCGTCGCGGTAGAGGCGTGGATCGAGGCCGCCGACGTCGATGGGCTGGCCCTCTATCGCCTCCAGCGCTCCGGCGAGCCGATGAGCGATCTGAACGCCGCGTTTCTTAATTCCTACGAGCGCCAGGCCCTGCGGACCGCCGTTCCGCTCGAGCATCTCATGCGCGATGCGAATGAGAGCGCGTCGCACTTCCGATGCGCTCAGTATCACCTTGCCCTGTATTTCGCTCGTGCCCGAGGCCACAAAAAACCCCTTGCCATTCGGGTCCCAGATGGACCGACAAGGGGTGCACAGTAAGTCCGGGGCGCGTCTGTCCCCGACTCTGCGGTCATCCTTGCCAGCCTCTCTGGACTGTCCTTAAAGGTTTTCCGCTACGCGCCGATTAAAGTCCGGCGCAGCTATTCAGTTCGACACATGAACTCTAGCACCGGGCCGGTGCGGGCACAATCCACCGTTTCCGGATATCCTGCCCCAATTCCCTGCATAATCGAGGAGTTTCTGAGTGGCCGAAAAACCACGCCGCGCGAGCCTGATAATCATCCGCAACAATCGCGTTTTGCTTGCCCGCGACGACACCCTCGACTTCTGGAGCCTGCCGGGCGGCCGAATCGAGCCCGGAGAGTCAGACGAGGCGGCGGCGGCAAGAGAACTCCGCGAGGAGACCGGCCTCAAATTGCTCAGCCTCGAATATCTCCTTGAACACGAGTCAGACGTACGGCATCATCGAGTGTTCAGAATCACAGTCAACGAAGCCGAGCCCGTCCCCGGCAATGAGATCGGGGACCTCAAATGGTGGGACGGGCGCGAGCCGATCAACCATGCCAGCAGCCTCACGCCGATACTCTCCCACCCCGCCATCGCATTCCTGCCGGCCCAGGGTTAGCGGCGCACCGCAACAGTCCCCAGCAGCCGCGGCTCGCTATCAGGGGGCAGCGCGACCAGATCTGCACGCTCCGGCGATACCTTCTCGCCGCACTCGCACCGTACCGAGCGGACCCGGCGTTTCCGCAGCGATAGTGCACCGCAGCGCCCGCAGCGATAGCCGTAGCGTTGGTTCGACAGCCACTCGCGGACCGGCAGATCGACTGTCCGAAACGGCTCTACGCCGAGCTGCCTGCACGCTTCGCTGAACTCGGCGCCGTGCGCGCTGGCCTTCGGATGCCTGTGGTGCACGATCGCGTGCGCCAACTCATGCAGCAGAATCGCCCGTTGCTGATCAATAGTTCCAAAGGCCAGAAGATGGGCGCCAAGAGCGATTCTCTTGCGGTGCGAACTATAGGAGCCCAGCGTCCGGCGCATGCGGCTCGATACTCGCAATGGCGGCAACTTCAGCCCCGGCTCATGCGCCGCAAGCAGCGCCGCGATCTCGGCGTCCAAACCGGTCGCGTCAAGGGGAGCCAGCTCATTCGACGCGCCGTCGAACGGCAGAGCCAGTTGCTCTCCGCGATCTTTCCCATTGCTACCGGATGACGGTCGAGAAAGTCGGAATTGCCTAATCGGTCGCCTCCGAGAATCGTTCCAGGCCCAGGCGGGACACATCCACTTCGGGTGTCTTGCCGATGATCATATCCGCCACGACCCGCCCCATGCCGGGTCCAAGCAGGATTCCCTTGCGGCCGGTCCCGGAAGCCAGCCACGCGCCGGGAACGTTGGGAACCTGGCCGATGATCGGCAGTCCATCCGGCGCGACCGGCCGGAGACATGCGGTGTGCTGGGCCAGGCGAGCATCCGCGAGATATGGCAGCACCTTCACAAGGGAGGCCATTATCTGGTCACGGCCTTCCGCCGACGGATTCTCATCGAACCCGGCCTCTTCCTCTGTAGTGCCGGCCCATAACAGGCCGTCCGGCTTCGTCGTCGCGTAGTTGCCGGACCATGAAAGCGATATCGCAAGCGGATCACCCGGCGCCGCCAGGCGCAGAAGCTGCCCTTTTAGCGGCCCGATCGGCACGTCGATACCGGTCCATGCGCCGACCTCCCCTGACCACGGCCCCATCGCCAGGACCACATCATGAGCCGCGATCTCGTCATCGCCAAGGACCACTTTCTCAACGCCGCCGCCGCCATTGAGCTTGAGGCCGGTCACCTGGGCGTTTCTGAACTCAGCGCCGCGTGACTCCGCAGCCTGGGCCAGGGCAAGCGTGAACTTGTAAGGCTCCACTTCGTGCGAGATATCGGTGAACATCCCGGCCGGGATGTCCGGCGACAAGCGAGCCTCTGTTTCCCGCAACTCTCTCTGTTCCAGCCAGCCGATGTTCCCACCGTGGTGTTCTGTCAGCCATTCGTAAAGCTCGCGAATAGCCGGGACTTCATCTGCGCGTGTGGCCAGCATGAGGCTCGGCTTCGCCCGGTACTCGGTATCGACGCCGGTAAGCTCGGGCAACGACTCTGCCAGCTCAGCGTGGAGTTCATCCGCGTATGCGGAAAGCGCAACCAATGGGTCATCGATATAGATTCCCATTACCGGCGTCAGGCCGCCGTACGCGAAGCCGGACGCGTGGCTCGCAACAGAATCGCGTTCTACTATGGTGACGGAGAGCCCCTCGCCGGCAAGGTAGTACGCGGCGGCGCATCCCACCACGCCTCCGCCGACGACGACCACGTCAGTACTGCCTGGGTTACCTGGCATCAGCATCTATCCCGGATGTTCTGCTGGCCATCATTGCCTGTAACGGCGCTTGTGGCAACGCCTGCGACAACACTGGGGGCACTCGCAACGGCGATTCGCGACGGCGGGCTACCGCACCTTGAACGGCGAATACGTCTTCTGGTCGCGCCGACGTGAGCGGCGGGCCACTCCGGTTTCGTGAGCTACCTCCGCGACCCTGCGGGCGATTCGTCGCGGCACAGACTTATCGAACACGTTCGGGATGATGAAATCTTCGCTCACATGATCTTCGGGAATTGAGTCCGCGATCGCCGTCGCCGCGGCCACCACCATCGCCTCGTTGATCTCACGGGCGCGAACGTCCAGCACACCCCTGAAGAGGCCCGGGAAGCAAAGCACGTTGTTGATCTGGTTCGGGTAGTCGCTCCGTCCGGTAGCCATCACCCGCACGTTCGGGGGGATCTCTTCCGGATAGATCTCAGGGATCGGATTGGCAAGAGCGAAGACGATCGCGTCGTCAGCCATATTGCCAACGTCTTCTTTCGTAACCAGTCCAGGACCGGCGAGCCCGAGGAAGAAATCAGCCCCCTGCAGGCTCCCGCCCAGTTCGCCTTTTATATTGTCCGGATTCGTGTTGTCGGCAAACCTCTTCTTGTACTTGTTATCGCTGTAATCACGGTCCCTGC
>JADFHP010000139.1 GCA_022567135.1 Chloroflexota bacterium | reverse complement strand
TGGCGGTAATTCCCGAGTTGAACTCAGCCGCAACCGACAGCGCGAAATCGCCCTGAACGCGTGTGAAATCCAGGCTCAGCATCGATCAGGCCTCCGCTCGCGCAATCGGAGCGCTCGGCGCCGGGCTCAAATCGCCCCCAATCGAGCAGAATTCCGGTCTCGCTCACCCGTCCGCGCCCGTGACAGAAGATAGTTGTGTACCAGCAGAGACCCGACTGCGAGGAGCACGGAGATGACGATCAGCCTGATCGCAAGATCATCGTCGCCAGCCTGCAACCTCGTAAAAATGCCGAGCGGCAGGGTCTGCGTCTGACCAGGGATGTTGCCCGCCACCACGATAGTCGCGCCAAACTCGGACAGCGCTCGGACGAACCCCAGCAGGCTCCCGGCGATCAGGCCGCGGTAGGCCAGCGGAACAGTCACGGTGTAGAACGTCCGCCACGGACCGGCGCCCAGGCTCCGGGCGGCCGCCTCAAGGCGGATGTCCACCCCCTCAAGGGCCACTATGAACGTGCGCACGACGAGGGGAAAAGAGACGATGGCGGCGGCGAGTGCGCCTGCCACCCATGTGAACACCACATCGCGGCCAAAGATGCCGTCGATCGCCCCGCCAAGGACGCCCGTGGGGCTGAATATCCACAGCAGGCCGAATCCGATGACCACCGGCGGGAGCGCCAGCGGCATTGAGACCAGCACTTCAATGACGATCCTTCCCCTGGGATTCCTGCGCACCAGCAGCCACGCCGTGGCCATCGCCAGCGGAAGGGTGATGGCCGTCGCCACCAGCGCGACCCGGAGTGAAAGGAGAATTATCGAGATGTCGGACGCCATTGCCGGAAAGTCTACCGCCCGTCCGAATTCGAAGTGACGAAGCCATGAGACCGGAACACGGATCCCGCGAATTCGCCCTGCAGGAAAAGCAAGAACCGCAGCGCAAGCTGTTCTGAGTCACTGCCGGAAATCACTGCCGCTGGATAGACGATCGGGGGGTGCAGATCGGCCGGAATCTCCAGCACACCGGCAATACCGTCGAAAGCGAGAGCATCGGTCGAATAGACGATGCCGAACTCGGCGTGGCCGCTCTCCACCGCGGCCGCGGCGGCGCGAACGTCCAGCGCCGGGATGATACGGCCTTCCAGATCAGCCGCGACGCCGGCAGCCTGAAGCGCGGCATCCGCGTACACCCCGGCCGGAGCCAGTTGCGGGTCGGCTATGGCGATTCGGCCCGTGTAATCAGCCGCCAGGCTGGCGAGATCGGCCAGAGGAGCTGCTTTGCCATTCTTCGACTTCGAAACAACCGCGAGGCTATTCCCAAGGATTTCGGCGACTCCGTCGCGTGAGACGAATCCCTCTTCGATGAGCTCATCGACCGGTTCCAACCCTGCCAGGACCACCAGGTCCACCGGCGCGCCCAGCTCGACCTGTCTCGCGAGAACATTGGAAGCGCCAAGATTGAGATCGACATCTACGCCCTCCAGCCGCTCGAACTCGGCCGCTATCTCCTCCATCGCATCGCCCAGTGATACCGCCACGGAAATAGTCAGCCCGGGCCGCCCGCCACAACCCGCGATCAAGAACAGCAATAGAAATGCCATTGCCGATAGCAGAACTCCTATGCCCGGACGCCTTGCTACGAGTTTCAAGAGTTTTCCCTTTGACAGTTGTGCCGTGGCGGCGCGATGGCAGGTTCGACGGCGGGTTTCACCCCTCGGAATCGTGATAGAATTCGGGAAGTTTTAGGGGACCCCGACCGCAATCATGGGAGACCCCATTTTACTTATGGATTACCGACCATCGGCAGTGGGCAAATACTGAATTTAGCCCCACTACTCCCAGGGCTGCCGTCATCTTGCGGAGCGGCCATATGAGCCAAAAAAACGACGACTTCACTTTCAACAGGTTCGCCAACCTGGATTTTTACCGTGTAATCAACTCGCGCTTGCTCGATATCGCGGAGATTCGCGACCAGAAGCGCATAGTGGACCTTGGCTGCGGCACCGGCGCAGTGACCCGGTTGATTCTTGATCGCATCGAAGCGGCCAAACAGTCGTGCATATACGCCATCGACCATTCGTCGGCCGCGATCAAAGAAGCAATGGCGAACATAGGCGACCGCAAAGAGGCCGCGGTCAGTTTCATCCAGGGGGACGTGTCCAACCTCCAGGACAAAGTGAAGGAAAAAGTGGATGCCATCATCTACTGCAACTCCATCCACTACGTTCCGGACAAGACGGCTCTGTTAAAGCAGATCAACTCCATCCTCCGTCCGGGAGGAATACTGGCGTTCAACAGCTCGTTTTTCGAGGGCTCCCACCCACCGGAAAGCCTGGAGTTCTACCGCAAATGGATGATGCGCTCAATCCGGATTCTCAAGAAGGAATACGGGCTGCGCCCGATCAAGAGCGAAAAGGTCCAGTCACGGCAGCACCTAACGGCGGACGAGTATAAGGAACTAGTCGAAAGTCAGGGCTTCCGAGTCAAGCTCCAGGAAATCATGAAGGTCCAGGTGCCGCTGGAAGGCTGGACCCACATCAGCACGTTCAGTGATTTTATCGAGGGCACCATGCCCGGCGTCCCCCTTGAAGAGGCGAGCGCGGCACTCCAGGAAGGCGTGCGCCAGACCTATGAAAACATGGGCATTGACCACGTCAATCGCAACTGGATGAGCATGGTCGCCACCCGCTCCTGAGCCCGGTTCCCCCGCCCTTCCGACCCGCGTGAGGCGGAATGGGGCCCTCTTTCAGCCCACCCCGAAACTGCGGCGGGGCGATACGCGGCTGCTGGTTAGCACGCAAGACGCCTATATCCCCCCAGCGCGAGATTGAGGTACGGGGTGCCAGCAATATCAGCGTTCGCCCGCCGTCCATTTCCGATGGGGTGATCGAAATCGCGGCGGCAAGCCGGGAACATGATTCCCGAAACGCACAGGTTTGCAAGGGGGCGCCGGGGGCGGTCCGCCATATTTCAGCGGACTTTCGTGAAGCCGGTTGGAGGAACCGTTGCCGGCTTCTCCAGGGGGGAGAAGGTGTCGCACGTACTGATCGTCGACGACAGCGAGGACATTCGCCTGGCGCTGCGCATGATCCTCGAAGATGCAGACTACGAGGTTAAGGAACTTTCCGACGGTACGGAAGTCCTCAGTGCGCTTAAAACAGATCCGCCAGTCCTCGTTCTGCTTGACGTTGCCATGCCTGCCAGAAACGGGTTCGATACGCTCAAAGAGATCATCGCGGAGGAGCAAACACGTGATATCCCCGTGATCATGGTTACCGCCAAGGGCCGAGCAGAAGACCTCTCCAGAGCACGCTCACTCGGCGCGCGGGACTACATCAACAAGCCGTGGGAAGACGGCGAAGTTGAGTTGCGTGTCGGATGGGTGCTCAAGGCACAGGATCTACGCGCCGCCAGCTAGCGCCAGATCAAGTGCGAAAAACTCGCCTCGGCTAGCCGGACTCGCCCAGCGAGCCTGAAACATCTTCGAACTGCCCGGCGCCAACCGGGACGGTGATGCTCGATCCCGCGAAATCGTCACCCACCGGCTGCTTTCTTCCGCCCAGGAATTCCGCTAGAAACGCCTCTGCCACGGCGTTAAACGCCAGCCTGTTCTCAGGCCGGGCGAAACCGTGCCCTTCATCCGGATACAGCACGTAAGTAACCGGGATTCCACGCGACGTCATCGCCTCGATGATCTGGTCCGACTCCGACTGCTTCACCCGGGGATCGTTGGCACCCTGGCCTATCAGAAGCGGCCTGCGAATCTGGTCAACGAAGGTCAGCGGCGACCGGCTCTTCAAAAGCGCCCGCCCCTCCTCCGTTCGATGGTCGCCCATACGCGTCGTGAAGGTCTCGATGATGGGCGTCCAGTAAGGCGGTACTGTCTCCAGCAGAGTGATCAGATTGGATGGGCCAACGATGTCCACCCCGCAGGCATACAGTTCGGGCGTCATGGTCAGGCCCGCCAGTGTCGCGTAGCCGCCATAGCTCCCACCCATGATCGCCACCCTCTCCCGGATGGCGATTCCTTCAGTCACGGCCCACTCCACGGCGTCAGTGAGGTCATCCTGCATCTTGCCGCCCCACTCCAGGCGCCCCGCGTTGGCGAAATCTTTGCCAAACCCCGTTGAAGTCCGGTAGTTCACGCTGAGCACCGCATACCCGCGATTTGCGAAGAGCTGGTGATAAGGGTCGTAACCCCATCTATCGCGCGCCCACGGGCCGCCGTGTACGTACAGCACCATGGGCACCGGAGATTGTGGCCGGGCCTCCCCGCCCGGGTTTGAGCCAGAGGGCAGGCTCAAATAGCAGACCATCTCGAGACCGTCGCGCGCCGTCACGACCACCGGATGCATCTTGACCAGCGGCAGCGACTCCAGCTCCGGACGGCTCGAGAAAAGATAGCTCGCCGCCTGGGCTTCGCGGTCGTACAGGTAGTAGGCCACCGGGCCGTCGTCCAGTAAATAGGCAACCACCCAGAAGTCATCCGCGTCCGTACGGCTCACCACCTCGACTTCGCCATCGGCGACCGTGGCCAGGTAGTCCAGATCCCCGCGAACGGACTCGTCAAGCACGACCCATCGCTTTCGCTCGTAGGTAAACGCGACCGCTTCGGGTGTTCGACTGATTGGGTGAATCATCAGGTCGCTGACGTCCGCCCGTGGGTCCTCTGCGAGCACCGTCAACTCGCCCGTTTCTAGATCGAGGCTGGTCAGAGCGCCTGTATCGCGGTCGCGGCTGTCGGATAGATAGATCACGCGACCGGAGCTATCGAAGCCGTGGACGCCTGTCGTCAGATTGTCATCCGGGGGGATGGTGATGATCTTCTCCCAGCCATCGCCATCGGGTGCCAGGACCTCACTCCCTCCGTCTTCAGTCATCCGCTCGGCAAGCCGAACCTTCAGGTCCTGGTCGGTCACGTACCCGGAAAAGCCGTCCGTGTTCTCCGCCAGCAACTCCAGCTCGCCGGTCCTGACGTTTGCTCGATAGAGATCGTGGTACCGGGGATCGCGGTCATTGATGCTGAGAAGAATGTCGTCCGGGTGGCGAACGCTGGCCCCTGCGATGTGCGCAGCGACATCCTTGAATGGCGTGAGGTTGGCGATCTCGTTCGTCGCCACCTCGATCGTAAAGACGTTCCAGTTCTCGTCTCCGCCCGAGTCCTGCATATAGATCAGATACTCGCTGTTATGCGCCCAGCGATAGATTCGAATGCCACGTACGTGGTCGTTGGTGACCACCCTGGCCGCCGCCGGATCCGAGACCGGCGCCACCCAGACGTTCAGAAATCCCTCGTCAGGCGCCAGGAAGCTCAGATGCTTGCCATCCGGACTGATCTGAACCGACGTCCGCTCCGGGTTGCCGAAAAGAACGCTTCTCTTTATCAACTCAACTTCGGTCAAACTACCCACCTATCGATATTTTGCACGCCGGGTCTGTGTCCTGACGTGCCAGCCAACGCAAACCGGCCTCAACCGACGCGAGGACAACGGTTTCACGAGTGATTAATGCCCAACGATACAGGATGAACTTCAGGGATTTGGAAGCGCTCGGGGCAGGAAGCCGCAGTGCGCTTGTTTGCCGGGCCTGGAAACCCGGATGCTAGACTCCCGCCCTGCGGGCACACGCCAGAGCCCACCAGGGCCCACAGGAGGATCAGTTGGCCGAGTATCGCATCAACAAAGCTTTGGAAAAACTCCGGTCGGGCGGGGTTGTGACCATCGTCAACGGGGTCAACGATGGCGACACGGCGGAAGTTTTCGGCAACCTCGGCTTCGAGGCCATCCTCGCCGAGGGTGAACACGGGCCGATCTCCTGGCATGCCATCGGCGATATCTCGCGCGCCTGCGACCTCTGGGACGTATGCAGTATCGTCCGCGTCCACCGCAACGACCCCTCGCTCGTGACGCGAGCCCTCGACCGCGGGGCAAGCGGCATCATGGTCCCCCACGTGGACACCCGCGAGCAGGCGGAACTCTTCGCCAAATCGGTGCGATTCGGACCTCAGGGCGTCCGTGGGCAGTTCGGCGGCAGGCGCTCTCTCGGCGTCAGTGACTTCCATCGGAAAGCAAACGAGAACATCCTCGCAGTGCCGCTGATCGAAGACATCGTGGCCGTCCGAAACATCAAGGAGATCGTAAAAGTGGATGGAATCGACGTGTTCTACGTCGCGCCCGGCGACCTGGCCCAGAGCATGGGCCACACAGGCGACATGGGCCATCCCGACGTTCAACAGTCAATCGACGACGCCATCGGCGAGATCATTGCGGCCGGACGAATCGCGGGCACGCTCGTAAACGACGATAGCGTCGAGCGTTACCTGAAGGCGGGCGTCCGATGCCTCGGCATCTCGCCCGCGCCCTGGTTGGCCGCGGGAGCGCTGGCATTCAGGGACAGAGTGGCCGCAGCATCCGCATAACCCGATTAGGAAACTTTAAGCTCAGGAGAAGGCAGGCATGGCAGGAATCGAAAGCGAGCTCAAAGAGGCCCGGTTCGACGCCGGCGAGGTCGAGATCAATTACGCCGAAGGCCCCGACAACGGCCCTCCCATACTGCTGATCCACGGCATCGGCGGAATGTGGCAAAACTTCCTCGACGTGTACGATTTGATACACGATCGCTGGCACGTCTTCGCCATCGATCTCCGAGGCCACGGCAAGTCAGGGCACACGGATGCCGGATACGATTTCACCGACTACCCCAGCGACGTCGTCCCCTTCATTTCAGAGAAAATCGCACAGCCCACAGTGATCTGGGGCCACTCCCTGGGCGCTATCACCGCTATGGGTGTCGCCGCGAGAATCCCTGACCTGGTCTCGGCCGCGCTCCCCGAA
>JADFHP010000138.1 GCA_022567135.1 Chloroflexota bacterium | reverse complement strand
TACCCGCTGGCCCCGGTAGTCCACCCCATCGGTGGTGTCGCGCCGCCTGTCATTAAGGGCCTGTACCTCTACGCGGTGAGTGTCCGTCGAAGAGATCGGCCTGTTGAAAGCCGCGTGAGCGTCGAATCGCAACGGCGTCAGATGTACCGGGTTTCCAGCTTCGTCATGGGTCACGAGCACCGTCTCGCCGGAGGTCCCTAATCCAGTGTAGGTAGATGCGATATCGAGCAGTCGCTCTCCGGACACATGCATCGTAGTCAGCCCAATCGCCGTGCCATCGAATCTCACCGGACTCGAAATCAGGAGGGCGGGATGGTCTTCGCCGATATCACTGAAATGGTCGAACAATGATCCATCGAGAGCCCGTTTCAGTTCATCGCCACCCAGAGTGACGGTGCCGATACGGGCCGGGTCCGACGATGCTACGACCTCACCCGATTTCGCCTGTATATCAACAATCTCGATGTTGCCGGCTGACTCGACCAAATCCTGCAGAATTTGAGCCATGACCAGCCGGCTCTCCTGATCACCATTTGCGAGAAACCTCCTCAGACTAATCTCGATCTGTGTAGCGGATGAGATCTGTCCAAGTTGCTCGTGGCTCTGGGCCAGAAAAGCTTCGATACGCCCGCGCTGGCTGGCAACCGCTCCGCGAAGCGTGGCGGTCGCATCCTCTGAAAACGCGTTTTCGGCCAGGGAGTTGCCTGTCACCGCAAGAATCAGTAGCGGAATGAGCGACACGGCGAGAAACGCCGCGAGCAGCCTGGCCTGCAGGCTTCCGCGTAGCCTGCTTATAGATATCCAGCCAGAGCGCGACGCTTCATACCAATCACCGGTTTTCTCACGCGCCGCTGGCAAACTCATGGGTATCGGCCCGGTTCGTGATCCCCTCAAACAATCCTCCACACCTGGTGTCCGGGGCGTGTTCATCTCTGTTCGCGACCGCAGTGAATTCGGCATGAGCCTTTGATGTCCCCAACCATCGCGGCAGTCGCGTCGTCTTACATCCGTAAGTTCCTTGCCACCCGCATCACAAAACATCCCGGTGAGCCGTCAATTACAAGACACACCGCCGGGAGGATTCGCGCTTCGGTAGGAAGGGAAAGTACCCGCACTGCCTGATATGAGGTGCAGCAGCTGCGCCTGGGAGGCAATTGGGGCTCTCCCGCGGTCTTTCGAGAGGGACAGCCATTCGCGATAATGGCTGTTCTCCCCCCGCCCCGGCCGCAAACGATCTCCCAACACTTCCCGCGCCTGATGCCATGCCTGTGAACGCAAGTGAATTTCCGCCATTCGGCCGCAAGATCCTCATCTGGGGAGGCGGCGGGAAGACCTCGCTCGGCAAAGCACTCAGCGCGAAGCTGAATCTCTCGTTCGTGGAACTTGATGCGCTGCACTGGCTGCCCGACTGGGAGGAACGGCCTCGCGAAGAGTTCAGGCAGCTCGTTCAAGAGACGCTGGATAGACCGCGAGAGGATCTCAAGCTCGGGTGGGTCGTTGACGGCCAGTATGGCAGCGCGCTTGGCTCGACAGTGCTGGAAAGGGCTGACACGCTCGTCTGGTTGGAGTTGCCCTGGCGAGTCGTCTTCTGGCGCACCTTCAGGCGGGCCATACGGCGCGCCCGCGACAAGAACTTGATCTGTGGCGAGAACGTGGAGTCATGGCGCCGGGCGTTTTTGAGCCGGGATTCTTTGCTCTGGTGGTATATCAAGCTTCTTCTGGGGGGCGACTACAAGCGCTCGATCGCCAGACTGGAAGAGCGAATTCGTGAGTCGGGCGGCCACGCGACGGTCATTCGCCTTACCTCAGCACGACAGCTCGATGAGTTCTACACCGCCCACGACCTGGTACGGCTGGCCGACTGATGGCGTCCGCGTATCCGCCATTCGGCCGCAAGATCCTGATCTGGGGCGGCGGCGGGAAGACCTCGCTCGGCAAAGCACTCAGCGCGAAGCTGGGCCTGCCGTTCGTTGAACTGGACGCGCTCCACTGGCTGCCCGACTGGGAGGAACGACCCGCCGACGAGTTCAAGCAACTGGTGCGAGAGACGCTCGACGGGATGGAAGGCGGCTGGATAGTAGACGGCCAGTATGGCGGCAAACTGGGCACCCTGACCCTGGAAAGAGCCGACTCGCTCATCTGGCTGCGCCTGCCGTGGAGAATCATCTTCTGGCGCACGCTCAGACGTGCCATACGCCGCGCCCGTGACAAGAACTTGATCTGCGGCGAAAACGTGGAGTCGTGGCGACTTTCGTTTTTGAGCCGGGAATCCCTGATTTACTTCCAGATCAAACTACTCCTCGGGGGCGGCTATAAAAGATCGATCGCCAGGCGGGAACAGCGGGTTCGCGAATCTGGGGGGCACGCGACGATCATTCAGTTGAATTCAGCACGACAGCTCGATGAGTTCTACGCCGCCCACGATCTTGTGCGACCGCCGGACTGATGGCGTCCGCGCATCCGCCACTCGGACGCAAGATCCTCCTCTGGGGCCGTGGCGGGAAGTCGTCCCTGGCGCGCGCCCTCAGCGAGAAGCTGCAGCTACCGCGGCTGGAAATGGACGCCGTCCGCTGGCTTCCCGGCTGGCAAGAGAGGGACGGCGGCGAGTTCATTGCGATCGTCGACCGATTCGTAGACGACCACCAGGATGGCTGGATCATCGACGGCCAGTACACGCAGATCCTCGAGGCCATGCTGCAGCGCGCCGACACCGTCATCTGGCTGGACCTGCCGTTCTGGACCGTCTACCGGCGAATCGTGCGACGCTCGTTGAAGAGGGCATGGGATCGGCAAAAGGTCTGCGGGGACAACGTTGAGACCTGGCGCCATCTCCTGGCCAGCCGAGATTCGCTTCCGTATTTTTACGTTCGACGCCTGCTCATTGGCGGGCACTGGAAGAGGCAGATCGCAGCCCGCGAGACGCTGCTCGCCGAGTCGGGTGCGCACGTCAGTCTTACCCGTCTCTACTCTGCCCGCGACCTCGACGACTTCTACGCTGCGCAGGGCCTTTCACGCCCGGCAGACTGAGTTGGCGGCGCTGCGCTCACATGACAGCCGCAAAACTCGCATAGAATCTGTCGCCCCGGCTCGCGCGTCCCGCAGACCATATTCAGAGAGAAGAAAAAATGAAGATTACCGGCGTAAAACCCTGGCTCCTCCACGCCCCCGGCGCCTATCGGGACAAACGGCCCGGAGAGTACATATTCGTCGAGGTCACCACGGACGAGGGGATTACCGGCTGGGGTGAAGTCACGACCACCTATCAGGTCGCCAACCGGTCCATTTGCGCCGTGCTGAAACAGATTGGCGGTCTGATCGAGGGCGACGATGCATCTCAGATCGAAAAGATCTGGCACAAGATATTTCGTGCTTTCACATATATGGGCTCCCGAGGCGCCTCCACCAACGCAATCAGCGGAATCGACATCGCCCTCTGGGACATCCGCGGGAAGGCGCTCGGACTGCCGATTCATGCCCTCCTTGGCGGCAACGTGAGGGACGAGATCTCGCTCTATACTCACCCGTCACCGAGCATCGGGCCGGAGGAGGCCGCCCGCCAGGCTAAGGAGATCGTTGCGTCCGGCCACACGGCGATGAAGTTCGATCCGTTCCCGACGATGGATGAAGAGCGCGACGGCTATCTGAGCGGAAAGATGAGCGCACAGGGCGAGCAGGAGGGGGCGGACATCACCGCCGCCATCCGGGAAGCCGCCGGGCCCGGCATGGAGCTGCTCATCGACGCCCATGCACGGTTCGACGTGCCGACCGCGGTCCGGCTCGCCAACCGGCTCAGCGAGTGGAACATCGCCTGGTTCGAGGAGCCGGTGCCGGTCGAGAGCACCCACGCCCTCAAACAGGTCCGCGACCAGATTTCGGTGCCCATCTGTGTGGGAGAACGCCTCCACACCCGATGGGAATTCGTGCCGATCTTCGAGCAGGAACTCGCAGACTACGTGATGCCCGACGTCACATGGACCGGCGGCATATCCGAGCTCAAGAAGATATCCACCATGGCGGAGGCCTACTACATCCCGGTCTCGCCGCATGACGCAAGCGGCCCCATCAACGTTCTCGCCGGTGCGCACGTCATGATGACCGTGCCGAACTTCTACCGGCTGGAGACGGCGCGCTACACGCTGGACGCATACGACGTGTTCATAGACACACCGCTCGATATCCGGGAAGGCAACCTCCATCTCCCCGACAAGCCCGGCCTCGGAATACAGCTGGACATGGACTACCTGAAGGCGAACGCCGATGAGGAGTTTCCGGGGGATCAGTGACCCGGCTTTTCCGCCTGGCTCCCAGGCCGCATGATTCACCAGTCATTTAGTGGCGTCTCTCTAACGCGTCCAGATGAGTCGAGAGTTGACCAAGCGTGTGAGTCGAAGGCGATAGCAGCCACAGTGATATCCGAGCGGCAGGACCGGAAAGAGGGGGAATAGCGCATGACTGACACATCTCTGAATCTTGGCCCCATCGGTCAGATCGCCGTTCATGCCAGCGACCTGGATGCCGCGGTTGAGTTCTATCGCGACGTTCTCGGCCTGCCTTTCATCGCACAGTTTCCGCCGGGCCTGGCATTCTTCGACTGCGACGGCACCCGGCTGATGATCTCTGCGGTCGAAGAGGGCGAGGGCGGCACATCGACGTTGTATTTCAACGTGCCTGAAATCCGGTCGGCCTACGAGACGCTCAAATCACTCGGCGTGGAGTTCGTTAAAGAGCCGCACATCGTCCACTCAAGCGGCGATTACGAGCTCCAGATGGCCTTCTTCAGAGACCCGGAGGGCAATCTGATGGCGATCATGGACGAGCGGGGGTCGCTTACCGGCTAGAGTCTGGCTAGCGCCCAGCCTTGATGAAGTCGGCCACCCGCTCGCCGATCATCATGATCGTCGCATTCGTGTTGGCGCGAACGCAGTCCGGCATTACCGAGCCGTCTGCTACTCGCAGTCCTCCGACGCCCCTGACCCGGCAATACTGGTCCAGGACCGCCATCGGGTCGGAGTCGGGCCCCATCTTCGCAGTGCCGGAGATGTGGTGCATGGTGGCGACGTTGCGACGCATCCAGTCGTCCAGCGCAGGCTCATCGTCCAGCAGAGCTGGGTCCGGAGACACCAACTCTCCAATAATGTGCCCGAATTCCGGGCGCTTCGCCAGCTCGATGTTCAGCCTGAGGCCGTGCCGCAGCCGCTCGAGGTCGGCCGGCTCGCTCAGGTAGTTGTAGTCGAGATATGGCTGTTGCGCCGGATCCGCAGATTGCAGCCTCAGCTCGCCGGCAGATCGCGCCAGGAACAGGCCGGCAGTCATCACCGCCTCGCTCGTTTCATACCGAAATCGCATCACGGAGATCATGTCCAGCCGGGTGTCTGAGCCCTCGGCCGTGTAGCGCATCGCCACCTTTTGCGCGCCCACCGCTTCTGGTGGGATCTGGTAATCGGCCCGCGTCTTCCAACGGGAGTGCACGGCGGGGTGGTCCCGAAGGTTCTGGCCGACTCCCGGCGCGTCTACCCGCACGGGTATGCCATGCTCGCGAAGCTGATCCTCCGGGCCGATGCCCGAGAGCATCAGTAACTGAGGGGACCCGATCGGCCCGGCGCTCAGCACTATCTCGTCTCCGCGGACTTCGAACATCTCGCCGCCAGACTCCGCGACTACGCCGACGGCGCGGTCGTCTTCGAAGATCACCCTGTGAACCATCACTCCGCCCCGTATCGTCAGGTTCAGGCGATGGCGCGCCGGGTTCAGATACCCCAGATTGGTGCTCCACCTCAGGCCGTCAACGTCGTTCAGCGGCAGCGGGCCGACGCCAATCGAGTCGGGCCGATTGTGGTCCTCGCAGTCGGGAAATCCGGCGGCGAGGCAGGCGTCGTAAAACGCCATCTGGTCGGGCAGGAGATTCTCCCTGGGATGGCGGCGCACCGGGATGGGGCCGCCCTTGCCGTGCCAGTCGCCGGAGAAGTCCCGATCGTCTTCAAGCTTCCTGAAATACGGCAGCACCTTCTCGAACGACCACTCGTCGTTGCCCCAGGACGCCCACGTGTCGAAATCCTCCGGCGCGCCCCTGAGAAAAACCTGGCCGTTGATGGCGCTCGTGCCGCCGGTGATCTTGCCGCGCGGCACCGGCATCTCGAGCTGGGAGTCAGTAGCCCGACCCGTGAACTGCCAATCGTGGTCGGTGCCGACTACCAGATCTGCTCCCGTCGCCAGCCCGTTCCTGATCTCTTCCGGCAAATCCTCGAAACGAGAGTAGTCGGGACCCGCCTCAAGCAACAGCACAGAACGGTCGGGATCCTCAGCAAGACGCGCAGCAACGATGGCGCCCGCGGAGCCCGCGCCCACGACGATTGTGTCGTATGCCATATTTCTTTGCTTTTACTGTCCGCCGGAGTCGACCCAGACAAATTAATCCAGCTAATTGAGATCGCGTGCGGCAGTATAGGGGCCGCTGTACCGCCCCTCAAGCTATCGCCGCGCCACCCCTCACTTGGTGCGCGACCCGGTTCGCGCTAGACTGCCCGAACCCTGACATCGATTGCCCGAACCCGGTTGAAGGAAGAGCAATGGCAGACGACGCCCATTTCAGCCCTCGCATATTCGAGTTTCTCTCCGACCTGAGAGATAACAACAGCCGCGATTGGTTCAACGCCAACAAGAAACGGTACGAGAGCGACGTGAAAGAGCCGCTGCTCAGGTTCGTCGAGGATTTCGATGAGCGGATCGAGGCGGTCAGCGCCCATTTCATCGCGGACCCGCGGCCCGTCGGTGGATCGATGTTTCGGATATACCGGGACGTCCGTTTCTCCAGGGATAAGACGCCGTACAAAACCAACGCAGGGCTTCATTTTCGGCACGAGATCGGCA
>JADFHP010000137.1 GCA_022567135.1 Chloroflexota bacterium | reverse complement strand
AGCCGTCGCGAATCTTCTCGGGCAGGCGCTCGGCGTCGGGATAGTCGGGCCCGGCCTCCAGCATTAGCACCGTCATGTTCGGATCTTCGGAAAGCCGCGAAGCGATGATCGAGCCTGCAGTCCCACCACCGGCAACAACGTAGTCGTACTTCACTTGCGATCTCCTATATTGCCGTCAGACCGCCGTCTGCCATGTACGTGCCGCCCGTGCAGTAGGCCGAATCGTCAGACGCCAGGAAGAGTGACAGGCCGACCAGATCATCCGGCGTGCCGAGGCGGCCCATCGGGATGTTCTGCTCAAATAGCTCGCGCTCTTCAGCGTCGGCGAATATCTCTGCGGTCAGGGGCGTGAGGGTTGCTCCGGGCACGATGCAGTTCACGCGAATCCCATCGCGCGAATACTCGGCGGCCGCCACCCTGGTCATGGCGAATACGCCGCCCTTGCTGGTGCTGTACGCCGAGTAGCCGGGCGCCACCCCAAGCATGCCGGTTGGCGATGCGACATTGATCACAGTACCGCCGTGCGTCAGCATCAGCGGGATGAACGCCCGCATCGACCGCCAGTAGCCTTTCAGGTTGATATTGATCGTCCGGTCCCAGATTTCCTCCGCCACCTCATGCGTGCGCGAATCCTGGCCGACGAGTTGAATGGCGGCGTTATTAAAGAGGATGTCCACCTGCCCGAACTCGGCCTTTACCCGTTCACCAAGCGCGTCGACGCTCGCCGTCGAGCCCACATCGGTCTTCGCGAAAAGCGCATTGCCACCCGCGCCCTGGATGGCGGCCTCTACCGTGCTGCCGCGGTCCTCATCAATCTCAGCGATGATGACCGAGGCGCCCTCTGCCGCAAACGCCTTCGCCACCGCCTCGCCGATGCCCGCGCCGCCGCCGGTCACCACTGCCACACGGTTTCGCAGCCTCATCGCCATCTCCTCCCCAAAATATCTGACGCCGATCTCATTCCCATTGCGAGGCGCGGATTGTATAGTCTGCCGCCAGACCCATTCCCTGTCCGCCGCATTAGGGAGGCCAACCATGAAGATCACCGATATCAAGCTGAGACAACTCACCGGCGTCATGGAAGTCGAAGGCACGTACTTCGAAGAACGCCTCGTCCGACCGCTCGACATTTACGAAGAGTTCCGCTCGAAAAATGAGGGTCAGCGCGGACGCCAGATCGACGACTCGCATCTGGAGCTGACCGCCGCCTACGTCCAGGTCGAGACAGACGAAGGAGCGACCGGCATCGCCGGACCGCTCATGCCCGCAGTGGCCTACCAGGTCTGGAAGCAGAAGGATTTGCTCATCGGCCGCGACCCGATGGCAACCGAGTTCCTCTGGGACATCATGCACCGCAGCGCCGCCCACGGCCGCCAGGGCGAGCCCATGATGGGCATCAGCGCCATCGACATTGCCCTCTGGGACCTCAAAGGCAAATTCCTCAACATGCCTGTCTACCGGCTCATCGGCGGGCCAACCCAGAAGACCATGCCCGCATACGCATCGATGCTCGGCTACGCCTCCACCGACATGGGACTGGTCCGCGATCGCGCCATCGAGATGAAGGAGCGAGGTTACAGGGCACAGAAGTGGTTCTTCCGGCACGGCCCGATGAGCGGACCCGAAGGAGTCAAACTCAACGTCGATCTGGCCAGAACACTCCGTGAGACCCTGGGTCCCGACATCGACATCATGCTCGACGCATGGCAAAGCTGGGACTTCAACTACGCCGTCAAGATGTGCGAGCGGCTGGAGGAGTACGAGCCGCGCTGGCTGGAAGAGGTCGGCATGGCCGACCGCATCGACACGTACCGAAAGGTGAAAGACAGCACGACCATCCCGATCTCCGGCGTGGAGCACGAGTACACGCGCTGGGGCTTCAAGCGATGGATGGACGCCGAAGCGGTCGACATCATCCAGCCGGACGTCAACTGGTGCGGCGGCTTCAGCGAGCTACTCAAAATCGCGGCGCTCGCCACAAGCTACGACCTGATCACCATCTGCCACCAGGGTGTGAGCCCGGCCGGCATGGCGTTCTCCTCGGCGCAGCCGCCCATCCACACCCCCTACGTGGAGATGCTGGTCAAGCACGCCGCAACGTCATACTTCTTCGGCAAGGAAGGCCCCGACTTCGACGACGGCATGCTGACCGTCTCCGACTCACCCGGCTTCGGCTTCGAAATCGACGACAATAAAGTCGATAGCGAAAAGCTGCTGGAGTTCTAGGCGGGTTGCGCTCGCCGCAGGCTGGATGTCGCGCGGCCTTCTGCGTGCATTAGCATGTGCTGCCATGACTAACGCCCGGCGCGTCCGCGTATGATATCCCGCCTCCCACGCATCTCCCCCGGCTGGATCATCGTCATCGGCGTCGCCCTCGTGCTCTTCGGCACCGCGGGCAGCCGGTTCTCGTTCGGAGTCTTCCTGACACCGCTCACAGATGAGTTCGGCTGGTCGCGCGGCTCACTCTCCGGCGCCCTCGCAGTCGCCGGGCTCGCGACAGCCTTGATGAGACCCTTCGCAGGCGCGCTCGCCGACCGATTCGACCCTGTCCGGGTCGCCCTGACCGGCGTGCTCCTCGGCGGCCTGGCGCTCCTCGGCCTCTCACAAATCGACGACCTGTGGCAGCTATACCTGCTATTCCTCGTCATGGGCATCGGCTTCACCATGGCCTCGCCGGCTACCCTGACAAAGCTCGTCAGCGCCCGCTTCACCCACCGCCGCGGCCTCGCACTCTCGCTTGCCGGCAGCGGCGCCGCAGTCGGCGAGACCGCCCTCGTCCCGCTTTCCGCCGTCGTTCTCACCCTGAGCGGCTGGCGACCCGCCTACGTGGTCCTCGCCGTCATCCTGCTGCTCGGAATCATCCCTCTCTCATACGCTCTGTTGAACTGGTGGTCCAAATCCGGCCCCGAAAACGGAGAGCGTCAACGGGAGCCCGTTCCGAACACAACCCTGAATAGGCCGGACAGTGGCAGGCCCGCCTGCGCATGGATGCCCGACGAAGGCCTCTCGCTCCGGCAGGCGATCAAAACGCCGATGTTCTGGGCGCTCTCACTCGGCTTCTTCACCTGAGGCTACACAATGGGCTTCGTGAATGCCCACTTCATCGCATACGCCACCGGCCTGGGCGCGGGCACCGTGGCCGCCGCGGGCTCGCTCGCGACTGTCGGAGCAATGAGCATCGTCGGAGCGCTCATCTTCGGCCAACTCGCCGACAGAAGAGGCGCTCGCCCCATTCTCGCGATCACTTACGGGTTTCGCGGACTCGGCTACGGCGTGCTGCTCATGGCCGACTCTCTCCCAATGGCGACCCTGGGCATAATGATCATCGGAATATCCTGGACTTCCGTCATCTCGCTCACCGGGGTCATCAGCGCGGACCAGTTCGGCCTGCGGCGCCTCGGCACGGTCTACGGCTCCATCTTCGGCATCATGCCCCTCGGGGCAGCGTCCGGCGTCTGGATTGCCGGCCGGGTCTTCGATGAAACCGGCTCCTACGATCTGGCACTCCAGATCAGCATCGGAGTCGGCCTTGGCGCCGCCTTGCTGATCGGGCTGCCGCGCTACAGGCAGCTCGCCCCAGAAGTGCATTCCATGCCGCTGGCCAAACCTGGCGAAATGCCCGCGTCGGAATGAGTCACCCGCAGGCAGTCGAATAAACTCGTAGCACTATGACCCCCGGCCCGCAACCTCTCGACAACGACACCGATCAGCCGGCAGACGGGACTTCGGTTGGCAAGCCCGACGCTGGCGAACTGGCCGATCTGCTCGAACAGGCGCGGGATGCCGCGCTTGAAGAGGACTGGACCGGCGTCCGCGATCGCCTCGATTCGGCTCTTGATTCTCTCGATCCGGTCGACAATGAATCCGTCGGAAAATGGTGGCCGGGCAGAACTCTCGCATCTTCCACCTGGCTGGTGGCCGCGGGGATCGCGATCATGATCATCGGAGGTATCCTCTGGTTCCGCGCCGGGATTGGCCTCGAGAACATCTCCGACGATCTCCGGGTGATCGAGACGTTTACCAACGACGCCAACCGGATGAAAACCATCCTGAGCCTTGAAGACGACCGTCTAACGCGGCAGATCACGCAGGCCGTCGGAATCGGCGTAGTCATCGCCGGCGCGCTGACAACCATCTACGCCTACACCCGCCCAAGACGCTAACCACTCCCGCCGCGCGCCGGTCACCATTTTGGGAGGCGAGGGGCTTGTACATCCTGAGCCTGGCGAAGGGCCCTTAACGAGCCTTGCCGGTCGTCCAAACGAGACGGGCGGGCCGTTCGTCAGGCACGCCAACTTGCGGTTGGTGACTTGGCATACAAACACAAGGATTCTAAGTCCTACAGGGCCAATCGAATCTGAAGCCCGCTCGGAATCTTGAACGGGGTTATCCTGCCGTTTCGATGTATTTGGTATATGAAGGGCTTTGGTGTTGTCGCTGCTAACTCCACAATGCGGTCGTAGCAGCGAACCAGCAACTTGAACGTAGTCCAGCGGTGATCTTCTTGACCGGGGACATAAAAAACACCGATATTCTGACGAAGTAGGGCATCCCACTCCGCCTCATTGGAGTGGAACTGGACATCTTGGCTGATTATTATCCACCCCGTTGAGCCGACAGGGTTCAGCCACACGTCGTCATCGATGTCAGCGGCATACAGTTCGTCGTGAATCTTGATTTCTTCGGGTAAGTGCAACTGCCGCAGGGCCAGAGGGATACTCTTGCCGATAGCCCTGTCGAAGAAGAAGATCACGCAGCAACGTTGATCTCTTCCCAGTCCAGCCCTTCTTCGACTTCTTCGTCTTCGAGGCCGAAATCGTAGCCGATCTCTGCGACCGATTCGCCAGCGCGCCGCCTACTAGCGAGCGTCCACGTCGGGACGCCTTTGATCACAGGTGCCCCGAATCGCTTTCGGGGATCAATCGAAACCAAGGGATGATCTGGACTGGGATGCCAGACAATGGCGAGATTGTGTGCGGTGTCGTACTCGAATTGAGCGAAGCGGTCTAGCACGAATCCCCGCCACACCTCTTGCCCGTGCTCAGATGCAGTAACGACTACATCCAACCCCAGTTCGGGCAATTCAGTTGCAAGGTCCAGGAACACTCGCAACCCATCGGTCTTGAACTTGAGCCGTGCAAACGGATAGTCGATTTTGAACACCTGCGAAACATATTCACGGGTTCGGCGCAGTTTTTGGAGAGAAAGACCCGCGTCTCGGAATGTGGCGACGAACGCCACTTCGATTAGTTGTAGATAGGACAGCGGGGCAAGTTTCTCTTTCCCGCCCAAAGCCGGGCCGAGTTCCCCACCCCCGTAGTGCCAATAAGAAACGCTTTGGGGCGAGGTTCCCGCGTATTTGGCTGCGTCCCCAACTCGATACGAAGGCAGGTATAGCCTGCGTAACCATGCAGGGGGTGCTGACTGTGTCGTTTCAGGCATGAGACATCAACCTCCATCGTGCTAGACTCAAAATAAGAGCGAGAACGGCAGGGGCTGTTGCGCCCACGCGGGACATCTGCAAATGTCCCGATATGTCGGTCGGTTCCAAAGGCTCCACAACCTTTGTTCGTCTGATATGTGGGCGTGATTATCACTCAAATCACGCCCACCGCCAAGGATTGAGTTGGCGACGCATGCCACTTCCTAAGAAATCCCATCCCGGCCGCGGCGGTGATCCCGTGTCTTTCCCAGAAGGCACGACGTTCGAGGACGCGGTCGATGCGCTACTGGACGCTAGCCCTGAGAGTCCTGACGAAAGTTCCAGCGAAGACGACCCTGCATCTGACCCAGAAGAGTCTCAAACCGCTGACCGTCACTGACGTGCCGCTCGTTCCAGCGATACTCAAACTCGTTCAGATACATCGGTAGCCGATGCGGGCTGACGTGGTGGAACGTCCCCACGATGCCGCGCTTCAGAAGTGACCAATATCCCTCAATTGTCTGAGTGTGAATGTCGCCGCGGACGTACTCGATTTCATGGTTGATGACATCGTGCCGCCCGAAATCCTTTATGCGCCTGTATGCACCCGCTTTATCGGTCATAAGGTGTGTATTGGGCAAATCAACGTTCTCAGCAAGTATCGGGCGCACCTCTGCCGCTGACTCAGTCTTGACCACCTGAGTGCGGACGCGCCCACCCCGTTCCACTGCCCCAAGCACAACGGTTTTCTTCGTGCGGGGGTGAGGCTGTCCCGGCGTGATCGACGGCTTGCGCCAACCCATCTCGATTTCATCCCGAGTCCGCTCATGCACAATGGGATGGCCGCGGCGAGTCTTCCCGCCTACGTAGGTAACGTCGGCTTCGACAACGCCTGATAGCTTCTCGAAACTGCCGTTGCCCATCGCAAGACGGATGCGGTGCGCCATGAACAGCGCTGACTTGTATGTGATGCCGTGGCGACGGTGCAGTTGATGGGCGCTGATGCCCTTCTTCGATTGCACTATGTCGAATATTGCCGCCAGCCACGTAGACAGTGGGATATGAGATCCTTCAAAGATCGTCCCCACGGTCGCCGTGAAGTCCTTCTTGCAGTCCTTGCAGCGGTACAGACGGCTGATCTTGTTCTTACTGGTCTCTTTGACCTTGCGGCGGATGGTGTACGGCTCACGCGTCGTTCCGCATTTCGGACAAATAGGGCCATTCGGCCAACGTCTTCGCTCTATAAAGTCGAGCGCTTGGTCGTCATTCCATCGAAGAACTTCACGATAAGTAACTGATTTCGTTTCCATGCCCTAAGACTATTCCAATAGGGCTTGTGTGTCAAGTATCTAATTACCCGCCAACTTGCGGATTGAGGCGCGAGCGCCCATGATCTACGCGCCCAACCCTGACCCTTCATCCAACCCGCTCGCAAATGGCGCCTGCAAGTCCTGAGGACGCGAAATGAAAATCACCGATCTCAAGTGCGCGATCATCGGCCAGAACCCCGTAATCCGGATAACAACGGACGAAGGGATTGACGGCATTGGCGCCGCCGAGACGCCCAAGCA
>JADFHP010000136.1 GCA_022567135.1 Chloroflexota bacterium | reverse complement strand
CGTGAGACGCGAGCGGTCGAGAGAGATGGCGAGACCGAAGTCGCCGATGCGCGCAGTCCCGTCATCGGTTAGCCAGACGTTGCCCGGCTTCAGGTCGCGGTGAATAATGTTTTTGCTGTGGGCGAACTCCAGCCCCCGGCAAATCTCGCTGGCGATTCGGAGAGCGTCTTCGAGGGACAGCCTGCCGCCTTCCGCGTCTTCGATAAGGGACTCAACGTCGCCGCCGCCCATCAGCGGGCCGACCATGTATGGCTGGCCATTCTCGTCGCCGAGATCGAAGATCGGCATGATGTTCGGGTTATCGCCGAGGCGGGCCATGGCCTGTGCCTCGCGGGTGACGCGCTGGCGTGAGGCGTCGTCCAGTCCTTCCGCCTTGATCAGCGCGAATGCCACGTCTCTGTCCAGTGTGGTGTCGTGGACGAGATAGACCTTCTTCTTGCCGCCCTCTCCGAGGAAGCCGGTGACCTGGTAGCGGCCGTTGGCGAAGGAGGTGGGGGCATCAGGTGTGGGTTCAGCCGAAGATTGCGGTGAGGTTTGAACAGCAGCCGTTTCGGTGTCCGCCAGATGCGGCGCAGCCATCTCCAGAAACGCGTTGGCGTCCTCGTTGGTTGGATCGACGCCAAGGACGGATAGTGAGACCTCTCGGACGCGTTCCCAATCGAGGGCATCCGCGGCTTCATCGGCCTGATCGAGAAGCCGATCTATTCGCTTCTGTATTCGCTCACTCGGCATAGTGCCGCGCATGATAAGCGAAGTTAGGTGAAGGCGCGGCCGCCAGCGCCCCCACCCCAGAAAGGCGTGGCCCTGAGCCAGATGAATAGCTCAGGCCACCGCCTGCCTCCGCGGGCGGCAACCACTGATAGGGCCAAAGCCTGAATCCCGAGAAGGTGCAGGGTCACCTGCTAGTTCTCCGTAGACCCCTCCGGCCGTGGCCCGCGCTCAACGAACTCCAGCCAGTTCCCGTCCGGGTCCTGGAAATAGAACGCATAACGCGCCCACGGATACTCGACATCCCGCAACACCGGCGGACCCATGACGTTCAGGCCGGCTTCCTTCAGCCGCTCGTACCAGCCCAGGACGTCGTCCACGATCATCCCCACATGCGCCGCCCCGACGTCGTTTCTCGAGAACTCCGCGGGCGACTTCGAACCAGCCGGCGCCCGGTACTCGATCAGCTCGATCGAATGGCCGCTGCCCGTTCCCATGTACGCCATCCGAAGTTCTATACCGTCCAGCCCCACGCAGCGGTCAAGAAACTCGCTACTCATGTCCGTAATCGCCCGCTCGACACTCAGCCCCAGCGTGCCCGAATAGAACTCGACGGCGCGTTCCAGGTCGGACACCACCAGACCCGTGTGATAGAGGCTCTCTACTTTCATAACGCCACCCCCAGCGCGGATTCAGGCGGCGCGATTTCAGTCAACATGAAAAACCTCTTCCAACTCCACCATCGACTCATCCGGCCGCCCGCCGTCAGGGCTCTCGAAATACGGACTCATGAACTCCTGCCAGCGCGTGTTTACGTCCTCATCCGCCATCCCTTCGAGCGCCGCCTGGAACGTGTCCGGCACCTCCACGTAACCGAACATCAGGCCGTCCTCCCGCATGAAAAGCGAGTAGTTGCCCCAGCCGCGCTTCCGCAGCGCGTCCAGCAACTCCGGCCACACGTTTCGGTGATGCTCCTTGTACTCGTCGATCTGGTCCTCTCGGACCTTCAACAAAAACCCGACTCTCTTCATCTCGAATCCCTCCCCCACGCCAGCTTCTCCGGCACGATACCCTAACGCGCCCCGCATCCGGCAACTCCCACCCGAATTCGAATCCGAAATTGGAGAGCAGAATAATGAAAGCGTACGCGCAGGCGCTCGACCTGAAGAACGACCCCGAGATCATCGAGAAATACAAGGAATACCACCGGAACGTCTGGCCCGAGGTAGTCGCCTCCCTGAAGGAGATCGGGATCACCCGCATGAAGATCTACCTCTCAGGCAACCACCTCTTCATGTACTTCGAGGCCGTTGACGACTTCGATCCCGCCCGCGATTTCCAGGGCTACACCGAGCAGAACCCGCGCGCAGACGAGTGGAACACGCTCATGTCCTCATTCCAGCAAAAGACGCCCGAGGCCGGCCCGGACGACTGGTGGGCGCCGATGGAACTCGTCTACGACCTCGACTGGTAGACCCCGCCGGCAGCACTCTTGTCAGACAACCTCTTAGCGGCCACCATGCCGTTCACAACAATCAGTTCAGGAGCGATAGATCAGATGTACACCGTCCGCCGCTGGTACAAGACGAAGCCCGGCCAGGCCCGCAAAGTTGCCACCCTCGTTTACAAGCAGGCGGCCGCATATCGAGACGCCGGCCAGCGAAGCGATTTCCGCGTCTCTTACAACGGCTACACGTTGCCGGGCGATCAGGACGTCGTCTGCCTCGAATGGACGGATGACACGCTCCGAACGCCAACCCGCGAGGGACACGATCTGCCGAAAGAGGCCCTGGCGCTCGGCGGCCAGGTCAGGGAGCTAACCGAGTCGCAGCGCATCGAGTTCATGGAGATGCTCACACCGGAAAAGTTCCAGGAGTAGGGCTCGTGGCTCAGCCTACTTCAGGCGACGAAGCTGCTTGGAGCCGAGGATGAACAACACCGATGCCGAAATCAATATCAGCGACATTCCAAATGCCGCCGTTTCCGCGCCCCACTCCTCGATCGCAAACCCGAGCGGCAACACGGCAGCAGGCATCAGACCGAATGACATCATCATCAAGCTCATGATTCGGGCCCGGTATTCGTCGTCCGTCTCCTCCATCATCAGCGCCTGGCCCAGCCCCCACCTGATCGTCTCGCCGAACCCGACCGCGATCATCACCAGAGCCCCGACCGCGTAGAACGGCAGAGTCGAAATGAGCAGGATCGCGACTCCGGAGATCAGGCCTGCGCTGAGAAGGATCATCCCCCGGTACTGCCCCTTTCGCAGGCTCGCCGCCAGCAACGACGCCCCCACGCCGCCCACGCCGATCATCATTGCCAGCACGCCAACACCGCTCGGATCGAGGCCGTACAGGTCCTTCGCGAAGACCGGAATCAGCATCCGGAACGGCATCGACAGCAACGCGAGCATCACGCTGTAAAGCAGCAACACCCTGAGGAGTGGGCTTCGCCGCAGGTAGCCAAAACCTCCCGCTATGCTGGCCAGGATCGACTCCTTCTCGGCGTTCCCGGTTGGATACATCTTCGGGATCATGCCCGTGATCAGCACGCCGGCGATCAAGATCCCGGTCACCGTCAGATACGCCGCCTCAGGGCCGCCAAGCCCGTAGATGATTCCACCGATGCCAGGCGCGACCACGTTCATCAGACTCATCGCCATCGCGTTCAGCGCGACCGCATTGCCCACTCGCTCCTTCCCGACCAGCGCGGGGATCACCGCCTGGCGGGCCGGCATCTGCAGCGCGAACATCGCGCCCTGCACGACCGAGACTCCCAGTAGATGCGTCCAGTGAATCGAACCGGTGAATAGCAGGATGACCACAAATCCTGCGCTGGCGGCATGGACTGCCTGGGCAGTCTGGATGAGCATTCGGCGCTCCATCCGGTCGCCAAGCACACCCCCGAACAGCGAGACGACGAGCAAACTGGGCGCGAAGCCCATTGCCACCCCCGCCGTCAGCATCGCGTTGTCCGTAAGGTTGTAGACAAGGATGCCACGGGCGATCATCTGCATCTGGAAGCCGCCCATGGTGATCAGCATGCCGAACCAGAGCAGCCGAAAATCCCGAATCGCCAGCGACTCGAACGTTCGTCCGAACCAGACCCGCCCACCCTCAAGCAGGCCTGAATCAGCGCGCGCGATCTCCGCGCCAGTTAATGAGGCGTCCGAACTGCCGTCGCCGGGATCTGCAGGGGTGCGCAGGGCCAATGAATATCGCTTCCGCAAAATGCCACCCGCTCATGGGTAGCGCATCGGCAAACCAGTATAGACTCCAACCCGTGCCACCTCATTCATCAAGCGCGGATTCGGACCGGTCAAACATCGCGATAGACGGAGACACGCCATGACGGTCCAGGTTCTCGCGTGGCGCTTTGATCACATCGGAGACTGCAATCGCTACGGCAACTGCGTCGAACATCCGTACTTCGAGCGACCGACGATAGCGGAACTCGAGCACTTCCCTCAGCGTATGCCCAACGGCGCAGTCTCGCTTCGATACGTTCCGTCCGATGTCGTCACAGCCAACGGCGCCCCCGCAGACGAGTCTGAGTCCGGGTACCACATCCTTCGGCAGAAGACGGACGATCTCCGCGCCGCCGTCGGTGATGCGGTCCACCAGTTGCATCGAGGCCACCCGGAACGCGTGCCGGCAATCCTCGATTCCGCGATCAGCACCTTTGACCGGGGACGAGTTTGACCGGAAAATCCCGCGATGAACCCGCCCCACCGACCCCGTAAACTGTCAGCATAATGCTCAAACCAGGCGTCAAAGCCCCGGATTTCACGGCCACAACCCATGATGGCTCGTCGTTCTCGCTTTCAGAATTTCGGGGCAGACCCATCGTCCTCTACTTCTACTATCGGGACTTCACACGCGGCTGAACGACCGAGGCTCGTGGCTTCCGTGACGCCTATGAAGCCATCGCATCGACCGGCGCGTTCCTTGCGGGAATCAGCCCGGACTCCCCCGAACGCCACGCCCGTTTCAGGGAAGAAAACGACCTGCCGTTTACCCTGATCTCGGATCCGGACAATAAGATCTTTTCGCTCTACAAAGCCCGTCGCTGGTTCGGACTCGGCAACCGGCGTATCACGTACGTAATCGACGAAAATGGAATCATTGCCGATGCCTTCCAGCACGAGATCAGCATTTTGAGAAACGTTCCGCGCACCCTGAAGGCGCTGCAGGCAATCGAGTGACCCAGCCGCCGATCCGCAGCCGGACTACTACTGCACAGTGGCTCATCGCGGCCGCATACATGGCGCCCGCCATCGCCTGGGCGGCCGCGATCTACGCCTTCTCGTCCAGCTCCAGCCCATCCATCGGCGCCGTAGGATTTGAAAAGGGCCAGTGGGCGCCCTCGACCATACTTCTCCACATCGCGGAATTCGCGATCCTGGCCGCCCTCCTGATCGCCGGAATGCGCCTCCTCGCAGCCCGCCGGTTCGGCCGAACGGTGTCCGTCCAACGGGAAACGAAAATCCTCATCATCTCTGGCATCCTCTCCGTCCTCTACGGCATCTCCGACGAACTCCACCAGGGAACCGTGGCCGGAAGAGACGCGTCCGTGATCGACGTTTTCTCAGACGCCGCGGGTGCAGCCATCGCCGTCGCCGCGGCTCATGGAATCCTCACCCTCCTCAGAAAACCCCTCCTCAAAAACAAAAACGTCCAATAGAATCCCCGCCGTGGCAACAGACGCGACAAAAAGACACGTCCCGGACGACGAACTCCCGCCGTCCCTCTTCGAGCGCATCGAGGAGGTCGTCGGCATGGCGCAAAACCTCTCGCTTCCCCCCACGCCGTACAACGAATCGGACGACCTCAACAACGAGCTGATTCCGGCCCTCTACAGCGCACGCACCTATATTGAGGTCGGACAGATCACGGCGCCGGAAGTGCACGCCGGCATCTCGCGTGGCTTAAAAGTCGCCTACCGCCTCTCCGAAACCAGCCGCAAATACAACACCATGGTCAACCGCCTCCGTATCCTCCTCGAAGACTCCGACAACATCGCCAACGCCACCAGAGTACGCCAGCGCCAGCCGTAGGCCGCGCCCGCGACGGAAAATACGTCATCCTCGGGCACCCCGCGACCCCAGGATCTCAGTCACCGGGGGCAGTTCGCCGTCGCATCCGGCCGCAGACGTCCCAATCCCCATTCAGTCCAGAGACATCTGTCCAGAGACATCTGGTGCATGGCCCGCACAACCGCCGGGTGCTACCATCGCTCCACCACCAGATCCTCCCCCGATAAAGGTAATCCGCCCTCAATGGAGCAGTCCGTCCAGACACCAGTTATAGACCTCGGCATCGATGAGCCGTTCGAGCACCGTTTCGACCAGGCGGTGGTCAAATCCGCTGCCGCCGCGGCCATCCGGCGCGAGCTGAAATCCGGCCCTCCACGCGTATCGATCACCGTGACCGACGACGCCGAGCTCCAACGCCTGAATCGCGATTTCAGAGGCCTCGATAGACCGACCGACGTGCTCGCGTTCGGCTCCGCCGACGCTCTCGACGGCGACGTCAGACAGGAAGACGACGGGTTCCCCACGCCACCCGATCAGACACCCACCCTCGGCGACGTCGTCATCTCGTTCGACCAGGCGGCCCGGCAGGCAGAGACCGCCGGACGGCCTGTTGAACACGAGCTTGCTCTCCTGGCCACTCACGGCGTCCTGCACCTGCTCGGCTTCGACCACGCAAACGCCGCCGATGAGGCCACCATGTTCGGCAAGACCGACGAGATTCTCGCAGAGGTTCTTGGTCACGACGCCATGCCGGTCACACCGGTCATCGACGCCCTCGACGACGCACCGCCCGCAGCCGGCCCCCCATCCAGAAGGAGGACGTAGCGATGCCGGGCGCAACACAGGTCCTCTATAGAAAATGGCGGTCCCAGAAATTCGGAGACCTGATCGGCCAGGACCACATCACGCAAACCCTGCGGCGCGCCGTCGCCGAAAACCGCACGTCCCATGCATACCTCTTCACCGGCCCGCGCGGCACCGGCAAGACCTCCACCGCCCGGATCCTCGCCAAGGCCCTCAACTGCACCAATCCCAACGACGGCGAGCCCGACGACCAGTGCGATAACTGCGTCGCAGTGAAAGAAGGCCGCAACCTGGACGTGATCGAGATCGACGCCGCCTCCAACCGCGGCATCGACGATATCCGGGACCTGCGCGAAAAGATCCAGTCCACCCCCGGCACGGGCCAATACAAGGTCTACATAATCGACGAAGTCCACATGCTCACCGCCCCGGCGTTCAACGCCCTGCTGAAGACCCTCGAAGAGCCGCCAC
>JADFHP010000135.1 GCA_022567135.1 Chloroflexota bacterium | reverse complement strand
ACGAACGCCCGCATCAGCCGCGGTATGGTCCGCTCCAGCATCTTGCTGACGACCACAGCCAGGACGATGATGATCGCGATCTGCACGCCGTTGCCGGCCCACCAGCCCCTGAACCCCCTGCCGATGTCCGCCAGCGCGTCGAGGGCCGGATCGATGTTCACGCCCAGCACGGAGAGGCTGCCGAGCGCTGCCGCCGTGCCCATGATGACTCCGCCAATCAGCAGATCGGTCAGGAATATGTAAAACCGGCGATGGTCACGGACCGAATAGTCCAGCTGCATCCGGCGGACGCTCTCATCCGCGAGATTGATAAGGCCGTCCCGCAACCTCCGCGTCACCCGGCGCGCCACAAGCCATCCGATGAGGGCGCCGACGACGATTATGACCGCCCACACGCCGCCGTCTGCGAACCACGCGAGGAACGTGCCGTCACTTGGATTACCGAAAATTTCTCTCATCGGCTACATCCTACCGGCGCTGGCTTCCCGCGCTTTCTGGCAACTGCCTGCGATCGTCGGCAAGGCGTCATGCTGACGCTCCCCTGGACCATTGTGCCCGTGCTGGAAGGGAGATCTGCGCACCGCCTACTCAGGCGAGGCGCCTTCACCGGTCTGCTCACTCTGCCACAGGGTGGCGTAATGCGTATCGTCACCGCGGATCAGGCTCGTCAGCTCACTCGGCCTGCCGCCATTCGTCGCATGGCGCTCTTCCTCCGCCAGCCCTGAAACAACGTCGACGCAGTCATCCAGATGCTGGCCGTGAAGCTGCGAGCCAAACATCTCGGTCAACGACTTGCGCAATCCCTCGGCATCAAGCGTCAGGAAGGGCCCCGTGAGAATGAGGACCGCCACGTTTGGCATCTCACCCTCTGGTATCGATGCCGGCCCGCCGTCCAGACGGCTGAGTATCGCCCGCAGGCCGTGCATCCTTATCAGGCCTTCCAGCTCGTGCGGCAACCCAAGCATCTTGAGAAACGGCCGCTCATCCCGGCGCAGCAGATCGCCGAAATCGCTCTGCACGCCATCAAAGAACCGACTATCGAACACGTCGTCGACCCGCATCACCTCGAATATCGGGCGTCCGGGCAGGCCCGACCTGCCGTCAACGACCACCAGCTCCTCGAGATGAGGAAAAATGCAAAGGCTGATCTCAGTCTCCTGCATACTCAAATCACCCAGATCACCAGGATTGGAAACCATCACTACTCCCGGGCCATTCCACAGGCCGGATCATTGTCGAGCGCAACACCGGCAGGGCGGTCAGCGCCTCTGACCCCTGAATACGTTTTTGATCCGGTCCAGAATTCCGCCCGACCCTCCGCGCTTCGCACGATTCCAGCTGACCTGGGCCGATGCCGAGCGCTGCAGATCAGAAGCCCGCTCTTTCATCAGCTCGAGAATCCGCTTGTCTTCGTCCTTGTCCAGCCAGTAGCCGGCATCATCAGGGCAGTGGTCTAATTCAAGATTGTTGGCCCGGTACCTGAACCGGACCATCGTTTTCCCGCAGTGCGGGCAGTGCAGATCAGAGTCCTGGGAACCGTACTTGAGGGTTCCCTTACGCATCTCCTCAGGGAACACCCGGTCCTCGAGCTGCTCCAGCGCCGCGGTCTCTATCCAGACCCCGGTGCATTCCATACATTCAAGTGCCGGAACCCCGTGGCGCTTGTCTTCTTCAAGTTCGACATGATGGCGAGGACACTGCATAGAACGATCCTTCGCAGAAATTCCATCTCGATCTGGTCTTACATGGCCCGGCACGGTCGTAATTTCCGCTTTCCTGAAACTACTACTCGATTCTACGCCCCGCAGATGCCTGCTCTAGGCGTTGATGCTGCATCTTATGCTTGTGTATACGCAGAAACCGGCCGGGCCGACCGGCGATCATGCAAAATTCACAGCGCCCGGACGTTCGATGCTTACGACTTTTCAGATGCGCCACGCCCTGAATCGGCTGCACCGGCGCCCCCGCCAGACTCCGAATCCGGGCCTATCCGGTACCGGAAGTCGCAGATCGAGTCGCCGGACATGATCGTGTGCCGCCGCTCCAGGGTGATACCGGGATTGAATCCCTCACTGAACGCAAAGTCACGCGAACACGAAAGCAGCGCCCCCAGATCGCCGTATCCGACCTCCCGATACATCTCCGCATAACGGCACCGGGTCACGTTGAACTCGTACCGTTGAGCATCGCCCGCCAGCGACTCCGTCTCGAGCGCGTTGTTCCTGCGCCACGCGCCCTTGCTCGCCGACATCGATTCAAGGCCGTCGTCGCCAACCCGCTCGGCCAGCTCACGGCCCTGCTCCCTGGCGATCCCTTCCATCACATCGCGAACGATCTCGTTCGTCCGCTCTTCGCCGAACTCCCCCTGAAACGCCCGAATCACCGGGCCGAGCACCATCACCTCGATACGCCGCCGGTCGAGCACACTCATACTGTCGATATCAAGCGCCATTTAAAAAATCTCCCTCGCGGCCTCAGACTCTCTCCACGCTTATCGCGACCGCGCCGCCGCCGGCATGGCAGACCATCGCCAGCCCCTTCTTGCCGCCGACCCTCCGCAGACCGTGCAGCAACGTCACAAGAATCCGCGCCCCGCTCGCGCCGATGGGATGGCCAAGTGCAATCGCGCCTCCCCAGACGTTCACCCGCTCCCAGTCCCAATCCAGCGCCTTGCCGTTCGCAACGGTCTGAGCGGCAAACGCCTCATTCACCTCGATCAGGTCGAATTCGTCCAGCGACTCGCCCGTGCGCGCGAACAACTTCTCGACCGCACGCGGGGGCGCGTCGAACAGCATCCCCGGGTCGTTCCCTGCATGCGAATAGCCGGTGATCCGTGCCACCGGCGCGGCGCCAAGCTCCTCGGCCCGCTCGGCGCTCATCACCACCATCGCAGCGGCAGCGTCCGCAATCCCAGACGCGTTACCCGCCGTCACGCTATCGCCGGGCGGGAAGACCGGCTTCAAAGCTGACAACGCCTCAACGGACGAATCCGCCCTCGGGCCCTCGTCTTCAAATACGGCAACAGGCTCACCCCGCCGCTGCGGAACGTTAACGGCAACCTTCTCAGCGTCGAACACGCCGTCCGATACCGCCCTGCTCGCACGCTCGTGGCTGCGCAGAGCGAACTCGTCCTGCTCCTCGCGCGTCACCTCGTACTTCTCGGCAATAGCCTCCGCCGAGCCGCCCATGTGCCGGTTCTCGAAGGGGCACCACAACCCGTCGTGAATCATGCTATCGACCAGCGCCGCATCACCCAGCCGCTGGCCGGTGCGGCTGTTCATCAGCAGGTGGGGCGCCAGCGACATGTTCTCCATGCCCCCTGCGACGACCGTCTCCGCATCGCCCGCCTGTATCGACTGCGCCGCCAGCACGACCGACGCCATGCCGGAGGCGCAGGCCTTGTTGATCGTCATCCCGGACACGTAGTCCGGAATCCCCGCCTCGATCGCCGCCTGCCGCGCCGGAGTCTGCCCAAGACCGGCCGACAGCATGTTGCCCATGTAGGTGTAGTCCACATCGCCGGGTTCGACACCCGAGCGCTCGATCGCACCAGCCACCGCCGCAGCCCCAAGCGCAGTCGCAGGCACCGTCGACAGACTGCCGCCAAACTTGCCCATCGGCGTCCGAGTCGGGCCTGCTATCACCACCTCGCGCAACAGGGAATGTCCGTTCGAGCGTCTCTTAGATCTCTGGGACTTATGGGACTTCGCCACGGCAAAAACTCCTCGGATTCACACCTGATATGTAGCCCAGATGTGCAACGAAGTATACGAACGCGCGCCCATCCGCGCCCGTCCGCTATCACGTGGCCACAGAATCAACGCCTGCGATTCAACTGGAGTGAACAACGTCCCAATAGAAGAAGCGGTCCGCCACTCAGTCGAATGGGAACTGAGCAAAGCCCTGGGAACGACCTGTTGTAGAGCATTGCGCCATGGCCTGTAACCTTCTCGACAGCAATGACCACTACTGGTTACCGGGATGATGGACAGGCAATTACGCATAGAGACCGCGTCTACGGACGCCGAGTTGGTGCTCCAGGCACGCGCCGGAGACACGAACGCGTTCGGCTTACTTCTGGAGCAGCACCGGCCGATGGTGACCAGGGCGGCGGCACGTTTCGTCAGGGACCACGCCGTCGTCGATGAGCTGGTCCAGGAGGCGTCGCTGACGGCCTTTCTGTCGCTCAAAGACCTGCGCGACCCGGGCCGGTTCGGCTCGTGGTTCTGCGGAATAGCGCTCAACCTGTGCCGCGGCCACGTCCGACGGCTCAGTTCCGGTGCGCCAGTCGCAAGCCCGGACGTCGCCGGCCGCCAGGCCATCGCCGCCAACGACCCGGCTTCGATGCTGGAAGAAAAGGAGCTTCGAGAACGAGTGCTCGCAGCAGTCGGCGAACTACCGGATGCCATGCGCTCCGCGACGCTCCTCTTCTACTACCGCCAGATGAGCGTGCGGGAGATCGCAGCAAGCCTCGGCATAACGGTCGGAGCGGTCAAAGTGCGGCTCAACAGGGCGCGCCGCCGCCTGTGGGAGCAGCTTGGAAAGCCAGAACCCATCGCCATCCCCCATGCCACCATTGCCATCAAAACCAGGAGAAGAAAAATGCAGAAGGTTTACGTAGCAGACGTCGTCGATTCGGAATCGGCTTGCCAGATCTGGGGCGACAGATTCTCAGGCAACGTAGTATTGCTGGCCGCCGAATCAGGCGGGAGGGCGCTGCCGATCTGGGTGGACCGGAACTCGGGCTCCGCAATCGCTCTCAGCGCCCGGGAGGCCGACACCCCGAGGCCCCAGACGTTCGTGTTCATGCAATCGATACTGGACGCGGTCGGCGCAAAGGTAGACCAGGTCGCCATCGAACGCCTGGATGGCGACACCTTCTACGCCATCGTACGAGTCACAGGAGAGAACGGCGCCCAGGAAATTGACGCCCGGCCAAGCGACGCAATCGCCCTGGCCTCCCAGGTGAACAGCCCCATCTTCGTCGCAGACCAACTCATGGAACAGGCCGGCATAGACGTTCCGTCAACCACAGCGCTTGGGCACGGCCTAGACGCTCTCATAAGTGAGTTTGAAGAACACACACGAACATACAGCCAGCGCGCCCCCCTGACCGAAGACGAGAAAGCCGAGGCCTACAGAAAGCTGGCCGAAACCGTCTTCGGCCAGGAATGACGTGAAGGCTGAGCGATAGGGCATGCCAGGGGTTCGCCTCGGGGGACTACGGTCAGTCGTCGCCGGGTCCCCAGAAGCCGGTTTCTATCCAGCGTTCGTAGCGGCGTCTTTCGAGGATGGTGAGGCTGTCGAGGTCGATGCCTTCCTGAGCGAGGAGGGATGTTCGTCTGGCGGGAGATATCCCGCTGTTTGACGGTCGCTCCATGGGTGAGCCGGTGAAGATCTTGTATGCGGGGCGTTCGGTTTCGGGGGCGAAGGCGAGGACGAGTGCGTCGGCGAGGTCGGGGCTGGGGAGTCCGCTGCGGCGCAGGGTTTCTTTGTCTTCGATCTTTATCTGGCCGGTCGATGCGAACGAGTAGCGGATGGAAGTCAGCTGGCTGATGAGATCGGGGTCGTTGGGGATTGTTATCTCCTCGCGATCGAAGAGTTCCCGGAGGTGGTCGAAGAGTTCGGCGCGGAGGTTTGTGAACTTGTTGCGCTTCTGCCCTATTAGGTGAGTTTCCCGCAGTTTGCGGCTTGCGGGGCTAGGCAGAGGCCCTCACGCTTCGCTCAGGCTGCTCACATTCGATACAGTCCCGCTGACGCACTGTGAGCGTCACGAGCGTAACAGCGCCTCGAATGCCGACACGGGGTCGTGATCTCTTATTGCAGCAACGCTTCTCTGGAATAGGGCATCAGCCACGTCGAACCGATCTTCTCGATAGTTGACGCCCCCGTTGCCGCCGAGAAGAAATATCGGTCTGAAGGCGAGAAAAATCGATGCGGCACGGTATTCGAGTAAAAACTGTTCCCATTGGTAGTCGATATTCCCTTCAGATGTGAGGCCGCTGAAATAAGACTTCAGTATTCCGAGTTCATGCGAGCGTCGGTCATCAGGAACATGCAGGCGGAACTACAGGTGTGGTTCGATCGCTACACGGAGCCTGCGCATGACGGAACGAAGCAAGATGTGAAGGGTCGAGGTCAGCTCGATCTCATCGGTACAGAGGAGCCGTTTGCTCAGGATCTGGTGTACCTGCGAGACGCCTAGCTCAATCCGACTATCGGTAAAAAAAGCCCTTCTGAATCGGGATGATAATCACCTAATTCAGAAGGGCTGGTTATATCGATATCGAACTTTCAGGCGCTAGCCCATCGTGGTTCGAGCAGCCTACGAAGGCATGTATGCGGCGAACGACTGCATGGCGATCTTGCCGTCAACAATGTGGAATGTGTCGGTGCCGAGAGGTGCGGCGTCGCCGGAGTGCCAGACGATGTAGGCGTACTCTCCGTCAACTTCGTTTACATCGAGCACCAAATTCGTTATGAAATCAGGCGGTAGCTGTGTCATGAAGCCATCGAAGAACGCCTTGATATCGCTTATACCGTTGAAAACGCCGTTCGGTGTTAAAAGTGTAGCGTCGTCGGCGTAGTCACTCAAAATCGCCTCGCCATCACCTGCCCCCATTGATTCAATGTGGTGTGCGAGTACATCTGCTGTCGTGGTCAATTCCGTGCTCCTGTGATTTTTCAATCTGTATGTTTTGTTGTCGCTCAACCTTTGATGCAAGACAGCATACAGTGATGCACGAACGCCACTTACTCGACTACTATTGCCTCCGCTAGCGAAAAAATGATAGCGACTCCGACGAAGTAAACAAGCCTGGAAATCGAAATTGATTGACGTTCTACTGATTGGTGGCAAGGGAAATATCGGAGCGGGACTGCGAGATCGGTACGTTCGCCAAACGGTTGGTAGATGCGGCCTTCACGCTCATAAACCCCGTTCGCAAGCCAGGGACTACGAGTGTCTGCATTGTCGGTCGGAAACTTGACGATAATAGAGTTCGGCCCACCGCAATTGGAGTTGTATCCGAGCAACACTCGCACGACAACGCCCAGCAGGCTTGCCCGGTTGAATTCCGGGTCTACAT
>JADFHP010000024.1 GCA_022567135.1 Chloroflexota bacterium | reverse complement strand
GGGCCGGCGCTGTCCTGTTCGCACTGGTCCTCTCGCTGCTCACCGCGGGGCTCTCCCGCTCTGGAAATACGGACGCATGGTTCTTCGCCCTTCTCGCCGGCAGCGTCATCTCGCTCATCCTGCTGATCGTCTGGCATCTGCGGGCGCCGGTTCCGCTCATCCCGCGCAGCCTCGTCAGACTGCGGGCGTTCGCCGCCGCCAACACCGCTCACTTCCTGATCGGCGGCGCGCTCATCATTGCGATGGTCACGATCCCGCTGATGGCCGACACCGTACTCGGCAAGTCGCCGCTCGAAGGAGGCTTGCGGCTGCTCAGGCTCACCGCAGGTATACCGGTGGGGGCCATCGTCGGCGGATTACTGACTCAGCGCTACGGCGCCCGCTGGCCGGCAATCACCGGGCTGGTGCTGGCAACGATCGGATTCGCTCTCATGTCCCGATGGGGCCTGGACATCTCTGACCCCTCAATGACGATTCACCTCGTCATCACCGGCATCGGATTCGGATTTCTTATCTCACCCATTACGACCGCCGCTCTGGGGCCGGCTGCGGACGACGACCGCGGTGCAGCATCGTCATTCGTAACCATGTCCCGGATGGTCGGGATGACGGTCGGGCTTGCTGCAATCACCGCCTGGGGCACCGCGCGCTTCGATTCCCTGGTAGCCGACGCGCCCGCCTTTTCCATCGACCCGGCCGTCCAGGAGGAGATATCGCGAATCGCCGCGAACGCAGGCCTCGAAGTATTTCAGGCGTTCTTCATGACGGCCGCCGTGTTATGCGCCATCGCTCTCATTCCGGTATGGCTGATGAGCAGGCGGACTTGATCGGCTCTATAGCCCGTAATCCTCAAGCAACCGCAGCCAGAACTCCGAGATCGTCGGATATGCCGGCACCGCGTGCCACAACGTGTCCAGAGTCACTTTTCCGGCAATGGCGATGGTCGCGGCATGAATCTGCTCACCCGCGCCCGGACCGACGAACGTTGCGCCAACTATCGTGCGGGTATCCTCGTCGATGACGATCTTGGTATTCCCGTCGATTCCCTCGCCCCGCACCATGGCCCCGGCCGTAGCACCATAGCCATACTCCACCGTTTTGACGTTTATGCCCTGGCTGCGCGCCTGCTCTTCGGTGAGGCCGACGGCCGCGACCTGTGGATCGGTGAATATAACGCGAGGCACTACGCCGTTATCGGCCCACGCCTTTATCTCTTTTCCGAGGATGACGTCGCCGCAGATGCGAGCCTGGTACTTGCCCTGGTGTGTGAGCAGGGCCCTGCCGTTGACATCGCCCGCGGCGTAAAGCCAATCGCCATCGACGCCGGCCGCCTTCAAATAGTCATCCACTTCGATGTACCGGCCCGGTTCAAGACCTATAGATTCCAGGCCAATGTCATCGGTGTTGGCCTTGCGGCCGATAGAGATAAGAATCTCGTCTGCCTTTATTTCGGCGCCATCGGCCAGAGACGCCGTCACTTCACCGTCATCGGATCTCGAGAACGAGCTGATCCCCACGCCGGTGATCACGTTAATTCCGTACTCCTCGGTGAACACCTTCTTGATGAGCTCGCCGGCAAAGGCTTCTTCGATCGGAAGCAGGCGATCCTGCAGTTCGACGACCGTGACTTCGCTCGACCCGAGGTCTTTCATCGCCTGCGCCATTTCTACGCCGACGACGCCACCGCCGATGATGAGCATCCGATTGGGGATCTCCTTGATGGCCGTGATGTCCCTGTTGTCCCATGCGCCGCACTCTTTGACACCGGGAATGGGGGGCATCAGCGATTTGCTGCCTGTCGCGATGCAGACGGCCACTTTCGCCTCAAGCTCCGTTGTGTTGCCGTCTTTGTCCGTTACTGTGACGGTCTTCTCGCCGGTAATCCTGCCCTGGCCGCGAATGAGCGGCACGTTTACTGAATCGAGCCACTGCACCTGCCACTTATCGTCCCAGTCCGACGTCATCGCGTCGCGCCGGGCGAGGACTTCGGCGATGTCGATGCCGCCGTTCGCTGCAGCCCGGGCCCCTGGAGTCCGTTTCAGCTCACGCAGCGCCTCTCCCGGCCTGAGCAGCGCCTTCGTCGGCATGCAGGCCCAGTAGGAACACTCCCCGCCGACGAGTTCGCTTTCGACGATCACCGTCTTCAGGCCGCCCGCCGCGGTCCTACCGGCCACGTTCTCGCCCGTTGAGCCGGCTCCGATCACGATTACGTCGTACTGTTCAGCCATCGATTTCCTTCCAAATTCGCTCATCCCAGACGAGCGGGTGAGAGTGCACCCTCTGGAGTCCGCGGGACGTTGAGACCGCCGAGCCATCACGGGATGTTCGCACGGTTGTCCGTCGATAGAGTCTGATGCGCAGTCGCCAGCCACCGGCGCGCGATTAGTGGAGCTACCCGAATGTGCCAATGGGATTGCCAGCAGGCCCAGCATGGCCCTTAATAGCCGCACCCGATCTTATTGCCCAATCCAGTGGAGTAACGAATGACATCCCAGCTTGAAGAGGCGCGGCGCCAGATACTGGCTGTCGTGCGTGAGTTCGTGGAGAAAGAAGTCGTTCCGGTCGCGTCGCAGCACGACGAGGACGATACCTATCCCGCAGACCTGGTCGACATGATGGCGGAGATGGGGCTCTTCGGCCTGACGATTCCCGAAGAGTACGGCGGACTGGGGCTGGACTACACCACGTACGCGTTGGTCTTCGAGGAGCTTTCGAAGGGCTGGCTCAGCATCACCGGGCCGATCGGAACCCATTCGATACTCAGCCACGCGCTCACGAAGCACGGCACTGAAGCGCAGAAAGCGGAGTGGCTCCCCGGGCTTGCCACGGGGAAGTTGCGCGCCGGTCTCGCGCTGTCCGAGCCGGGCGGCGGCAGCGACGTCGCCGGAATGGAGACGACCGCCGTTAGAGACGGCGAAGAGTACGTGGTGAATGGCAACAAGCTGTTCATAACCAACGGACGGCATGGAAACGTCTTCTTCCTGCTTGCCAAGACCGACACGAGCATCGAGCCGGCCCACCGGGGAATTACCGGCTTCATAGCCGAAAAGGGCCCGGGCTTCACCGCCGGGAGAGACCTGAACAAACTCGGCTATCGCGGTATCGACACCACAGAGCTGGTGTTCCAGGACTTCCGGGTGTCAGCGGACCGCGTAATAGGCGGCGAAGAAGGTAAAGGCTTCTACCAGGTGATGGACGCGCTGGAGACCGGCCGCATCAACATCGCGGCTCGCGCCGTCGGGGTGGCGCAGGCCGCGTTCGATGCCGCGATCGACTATTCGCAACGACGCGTGACGTTCGGAAAGCCGATCGCCGAGCGACAGGCGATCCAGTTCATGCTGGCGGAGATGGCCACCAAGATCCACGCGGCCCGGCTCCTTACCCGTGATGCCGCGAACAAGAAAGATAGCGGCGAGCGGATCGATCTCGAGGCCGGTATGGCGAAGCTCTACGCCAGCGAGATGTGCGCCGAAGTGACGCTGGATGCGATGCGGATTCACGGTGGGTACGGCTACGTGAAAGACCTGCCGCTGGAGCGCTACTACAGGGACGCGCCGCTGATGATCATTGGCGAGGGCACCAACGAGATGCAGAAGATCATCATCGCCAGGAGCCTGCTCAAGAAATACGCCGTCTGAGGCACTCTAGCCGTCCGGCGACGAGACGCCGGAGGCGTTACGACGCTGTTCCGCTCGTCGCTCGGTTTCCAGCCGGTCCAGGCCGTATGAGTTGTAGTCGACATACTTCATCGCATCGGCGATCAGGCGATGCCCGGCCTTGTCCCGAATGAGGGTGTGCATCTGCTGGCAGACCCGGCGATAGTCCGGATGGCCGCCCTCGACCGTGCGCAGCTCCAGCAGGTGCATCGCCTCGCGCGCGTTCATCTGCATGTTGTACCGGATTCGATACGCGAATGGCACAGCGTACTGGGCCACATCTGGTCCGCAGGCGGCGTTGATTGCCTCCACAAGACCCGCGGCCTCGCTGAGCGCGGCGTGCCACTGGCTCTCGACTCCAGCGTCACCGATCTCATCCGGGGTGACGTAGCCGTGCGCGACCCCCAGCCGCTGCCAGTCGATCGTCAGCATGCGATGGCGCTGCAGGTCTCGGAATATGCCGAAGTCGGTGAGCAGGTCGAACCGGTAATCGGCTCTCTCGAACCCACGGCCCGGCCGGTGACGGCGATTCGTGCGCTCCCCTACCAACCCCCTGAACACGGCGGCTCGATCTTCTTCACTCATCTGGCGGGCAGCTTCCAGAAGTTGCTCGTCCGGCAGGTCCGACTGCGCGTACAGGCCGGCCGCAACGATCTTCGTCTCCGCCTCCTCGTCCCAATCCAGTAGCGTGACTTCCGGCTGAGACGCGGGCGTTTCCCCAAATGTCCGCGACGTCTCCTCGGAGAACCGCTTTACGCCGGCAAGATACTCAGACCAGACGCCTCCCCTGTCGGGAACGTCTACCCGTCGCAGAAACGCCGGGATTACCTTCCGAAGTTCCTCCAGCATCAAGCCGGAATAGTCCCTCGCCTCCGCCAGCGGGTGCGACCGCATCCGCAGCAGCAGCGCCTCGTACGCCTGCCCGGACGCGAACACGCCGACGTTCGAGATCGTCGCCGCGGGCAGCAGTCCGCGAATCGTGTCGCATGCCTTGGCACGAATCGTTGACCGGTAAACGAAGTTGGAGTCCTCCGACGATTTGGGATACAGGCGCTGGTAGTACGGAACAAGCACTTTCACGAGGTCAGAGTAAGTATCGAACAGCCCGTCCATCGCCTCTGAGAACCTGGCGCCGACTCCGGCATCCGTTACTTCTTGCGGGACGAAGTATCTGTAGTCAGCCCCGAGTTTCTGGTCATAGAAGATGTACCGGGTGCTCTGCTCCAGGTAGGAAGCGAGACGTCCACGCTCGAGAATCTTCGTAAGAACATTCGAGGACTGTTCACATGCCAGGTGGGCGGCCCCGAGCTGCGCTACCGAGTCATCCCCATATTCCGAGAAGACGCGCTCGTAGAGCTTCTCGGCACGTTCGACACCCACCGTGGGGTCCAATGTCTGATCGGCAATTGCCTGGATCCCCAGGTCGGGTTCGCTGACGAACTCATCAAGAAAGAGCCTGCGCACAGATTTGGGCGACCGGCTATACCGGGCGAACAGAGCGCCTTTCACAACCTCCGGAAGATTTACCAGCGCGTAAACAGGACCGTCTGTGTTCGTGAAGAATCGACTGAGGACGGCCTTTTCATCGTCTGTGAAAGGTTCTTCGAAATACACCCTGTGCACCCAGAAGCGATTCTAGGCTACCGGGCCGCGAAATCGGCGGTTCGCATGTCGAAAGCGGCCTCTCATCTGGAATGGGCGTGTGGCTAAAGAACCAGGCTCAGGGGATTTTCCAGATGTGATTTGATCTGGTTCAGGAACTTCGCCGCCTCCGCGCCATCGTTCACGCGATGATCCACTGTAAGCACCGCCTTCATGATGCTTGCGATCACGACTTCGCCATCTATTACGACCGGTGTTGGAGTCACGGCGCCCACCGCAAGAATTCCAGCCTGTGGGGGCATGATGATGGCGGAAAACTCATCGACCCCGTACATGCCCATGTTGGAGACACTAAACGTCCCCCCCGTCATCTCTTCCTGTGTGAGGCCACCAGATTTGGCCCGGACGAAAAGATCTTTGGACTCGATGGCGATTTGCTTCAGCGCCTTGCCCTGGCATCGCAGAACCGCCGGCACCATGAGTCCATCATCGAGCGCAATCGCGACCCCGATGTTGATATCTGAATGAGCGATCAGCCGATCTTCGGCGTACGAAGCGTTCCACTTGGGGTACTTTTCGATCGCGAGGGCAACCGCCTTCAGGATCATGTCGTTTACGCTGACCTTCACGCCCTCGTCCGCAAACGTCTTGTTCAGTTGAGATCTAGCGTTATTGGCCTGCGTCATGTTGATCGCCGCCGATACCCAGAAGTCCGGTTGATCTGCCTTCGAGCGCACTACGGTTCGCGCGATCGCCTTGCGCATTGTCGACAGTGGGATGTCCTCGGCTGGCAGGCCGGACGGCGCGGCAGCAGCGGCCGGCGTCGCCACCGATGGCGCTCCCGCGACGGCGGCCTCGACGTCTGCCTTGACTATGCGGCCACCGGGTCCGGACCCGGCCACGCTCGCCAGATCGATTCCGTGCTCCGCCGCGATCTTCTTGGCCACCGGAGACGCCTTGATGCGTCCTCCGCTCACCGACGACGCGACAACGGCCGCGATTGGCTCCGGGGCAGCCGCCAGAACAGCCGCAGGAACGGGCGTATCTGCTGTGGGAGCAGTTTCGGCGGATGGGCCCGTGTCGGGGATAACTTCGTCTGCATCGGCGATGATGGCGATCACCTGCCCGACCGGGACCGTCACTCCTTCGGCGATCAGCACCTTGCGGAGGATTCCCGAGCCGAACGCCTCCATCTCGACGACGGCCTTGTCGGTCTCGACCTCGGCCAGTATGTCGCCCCGGCTAACGTCATCACCCTCGCTCTTCAACCAGCGCGCAATGGCGCCTTCGGTCATATCGGCGCCCATTAAGGGCATGAGGACTTCGGTTACCGCCACCTGGCTATCACCTCTGAATTCCCATTCTTGAAGATTCGTCTGCTGAGAGTACCACTGCCGATCAACGGCAGTGAGCGCGGCGCTGTGATTTCCCGCCTCATCGAACAGTTCCAACGGCAAGCTTCGCCGCCTTCAGGCCGTTCTGAAGCAGCATCGCGATGGTGAGCGGGCCGACTCCTCCCGGAACCGGCGTGATGGCGGACGCCACTTCGACCGCTTCTTCGAACGCCACGTCGCCCGAGAGCCGGTATCCCCGCTTGCGAGTCGGGTCGTCGACTCTGGAGGTCCCGGCGTCGATCACGACGGCTCCAGGTTTGATCATCTCGCCTGTGATCAACCCGGCTGAACCCATTGCGGCTACCAGCACGTCCGCCCTGCGCGTCACCTCGGCCAGGTTGGCTGTCCCGGTATGGCAGAGCGTCACGGTGGCGTTTCCGCCTGCGCCCCGCTGCGAGAGGAGCACGGAGAGCGGCCGGCCGATCAGGGCGCCGCGTCCGCAGATCGCGACTTCAGCGCCGTTCAGATCGACGCCTTCTTCCATCAAGATCCGCTGTATTCCGAGTGGAGTCGCGGGAACGAAGCGCGGCCGGCCCGACATCAGGTAGCCGAGATTCAGCGGATGTAGCCCATCAACGTCTTTTTCGGGGGAGATCGACGCCGTAATCGCATCGCTGTCGATCTGAGATGGAAGTGGCATCTGGACGAGTATTCCATGCACCGACTCATCGGCATTCAGTGCGTGGACCGTCTCGAAAACCTGGTCTTGTGTGGAATCTTCTGGGAGATAGATTACGCGGCCGTCGATGCCGACCTCATTGCTGGCCTTTTCCTTGCCCCGAACGTATGTCGCCGACGGTGCATCGTCTCCAACCAGAACAACGGTCAATCCGGGTGCGAAACCATGCTGTCGTGTGAAGGATTCGACCCCCTCCGCAACCTCGGTCCGCACCTTCGCTGCGACCGCCTTGCCGTCGATAATTCTCGCAGTGATTGTGAGGTGGTCCTCCACGGTGCCGGAACGATGCGCAAACTGGGGGCCCGAGCGCGTGATCTGATCGTAGCATGAGAGAGCTCGGCGACCGGAGGAGACGCGCCCTGTCGATTCCGGGGCGATAATGTCACGATACGGGCCGAGACACACAAGTGCGTTCCGTGCCTCACCGGGGAACCATGATCTACACAGGCGTCGACTTGATCGAGATTGAACGAATAAGACTGGTCTTCGAGCGGTACGGCGAACGCTTCCTGCGCAGGTGCTATACGGAAGAGGAGCAGAGATATGCACGCGGGCGGGCGCCGCAGCTCGCCAGTCGATTTGCTGCCAAGGAAGCGGTCATGAAGGCGCTTGGCACAGGGGTCCACGGCGTCGCGTGGACAGAAGTAGAGGTGGTCAGGATGCGCGGCCGCGCGCCTGAGATCGTTCTGCACCGGAGGGCAAAGACGAGAGCGGAGCGAATGGGAATCAAACGCATCGCCGTGAGCCTCTCCCACTCCCGCGACTTCGCCATCGCCTCGGTAGTGGCAGAGGCTGACTGAAGCGCCCATGCGAATCGTCACAGCCGCGCAGATGCGTGAGGTCGAACAGGGAGCGGTGAAGGCCGGAGTCTCGCTGGACACGCTCATGGAGAACGCCGGCAAGGCCGTGGCAGAAGTCGTCGAGCGGGACTATGGGCCGGTCACGGGCAAGAGCATTCTCATCCTGGTCGGCCCCGGAAATAACGGGAGTGACGGGTTGGTTGCCGGGCGTCATCTGGCTTCTACCGGAGCGAACGTGACGGCATTCGTGGGCGGCAATCGCCCGAGTCCCGACCCGAAGATGGCCGCGGCCGTCGATGCTGGCATCTCGGTCCTCTCAGCGTCTGATGATCCGTCGCATCACCAGCAGCGCAGGCACGCGCGCGACGCTGATCTCATCGTGGACGCTATCCTCGGAACGGGCCAGAACCGGCATATCTCCCCACCAATGTCGGGGCAGCTCTCCCACATTCGTACAGGCGCCGAATCAGGCAACACCCCCGTCATTGCCCTCGACCTGCCAACCGGCACTAACTCCGATACCGGCTCGATCGACCCGAACGGCCTGCCAGCCGACCGCATCGTGATGCTCGGCTTCCCGAAGCCCGGCCCCTATCTGAATCCGTCCGTCGACCCTTTTCGAGATATCGAAACTCTCGACATCGGGATCCCGTCTGGCGTCCGGGCGCCGTCGCGAGTTGAGCTCGCCACCGATGAGCTGGCAGCCCCGCTAGTCCCTGAGCGGTCGATCGACGGAAATAAGGGCACGTTCGGCCGTGCGCTGATCATTGCCGGTTCGAAGAACTTCGTTGGCGCCGCGCGTCTCGCGTGTGAAGCCGCTGCACGCTCAGGCGCGGGACTCGTCACGCTGGCGACCGCGGAGCCCGTCTACCGCCTGATCGCATCTTCGTTCCCGGACGCTACCTACATCCCGCTGCCGGCAAACCAAAACGGTGAACTGAGCGAGAAACCGTTGACGGATGAGTTGGGAAATGCGATCGGTAACGCCTCATCGCTGCTCATCGGACCGGGCCTCGGTCAGTCGTCCGGGGCAGCCGGGCTTGTCGAGCAAGTCGTCCTGGATCAGGCGATTACGTCACCGGCAGTTCTGGACGCGGACTGCCTCAACTTGCTCAGCCAGCGAGATGGGTGGCATGGCCGGATTCCCTCTCAGGCAGTGCTGACGCCTCATCCCGGCGAGATGGCGCGCCTGACCGGACAAACGGTGCGGGAAATACAGGATGACCGACTGGGAGCGGCAGTCGCAGCCGCCACCGAATGGGGCGCGGTCGTCGTCCTCAAAGGCGCCTGCACAGTTATTGCAGATCCTGACGGCAACGCCCGCATTATTCCGTTTGCGAATAGTGGTCTCGCCACTGCAGGCACCGGTGACGTTCTCGCGGGGCTGATTGCGGGGCTGCTGGCTCAGGGACTCAGTCCATTCGATGCAGCTACACTCGGCGCCTACCTGCACGGCCGGGCCGGTGAATCGGCACGCGAGTGGCACGGCGAAGCGAGCATGCTTGCCTCCGATCTGCTTTCGGAGCTTGCCCAGTCGTTCGCCGCGATCCGTCCGTGAAAAGAGCGCCCGGCGCACCGTTGGTATAATTTCCCCACTTTGACATACCTGCTTGCCGTCGACGTCGGCAATACAAACGTGTCTCTTGGCGCGTTCGAAGGCGACCGGCTCAAGGCCACCTGGCGTCTATCGACCGATTCCCGGCGTACAGAAGACGAGCACTTCCTCCTGTTTGAAGGCCTGCTGCGTTCGCGCGGCCTGAAACCGTCTGAAATTACCGCCGTGTCCATGTGCAGCGTCGTTCCGCCGTTAACCGACACCGTGCGCAGGGCGTTAGAGCGGCTTGCCGGAACCGAGCCGATAGTCGTTGGAAGTGGAACCAGGACCGGCATAAAAGTCATGTACGACCGCCCGCAGGACGTCGGCGCAGACCGCATCGTCGACGCGGTGGCCGCCTACCACGTCTATGGAGCGCCGGCCGTGGTGGTCGACCTGGGAACTGCGACCGTATTCGACGCCATCGGCGCCGATGGCGACTACCTTGGTGGCGCCCTGGCCCCCGGCCTCTCGTTGGCCGCCGACGCTCTCTATACCGCAGCCTCGATGTTGAGGCGTGTCGCGTTAGAGCCGCCGGAGAAGGCGATCGGCACGAATACGGTCGCGGCACTCCAGTCTGGACTCGTATACGGCTACGTCGGCCTTGTCGAGGGCATGGTGCAAAGGTTCATCGACGAACTGGCGACGCCCGAGAACCCGGATGTCAGCGTGATAGCAACGGGAGGGCTGGCAAGAGTGATCGCCTCTGAGACGGACGTGTTCACCGCAGTTGACGAAGATCTGACGCTGACAGGACTGCGACTCATCTACGAATTGAATAGCTGACCGATGCCAAACATCCTGCATGGCAAGAATGTCGTTCTGGGCGTCACGGGCAGCATCGCCGCCTACAAGGCCGCCGATCTAACCAGCCGCCTGGTACAGGCCGGGGCGCGTGTCAACGTGATCCTGACGGCCAGCGCGGCCAAACTCGTGACGCCGATGACCTTTGCCGGGCTGACACACCGGCAAGTGGTAACGGACCTGTTCGAGCCGACTTCCGAGATGTCCATGGACCATGTCGCGTTGGCGCAGAAAGCCGATATCGTGATCGTAGCGCCGTGCACGGCCAATACCGTGGCAAAGATCGCCGGCGGAAGGGCCGACGACGCATTGACGGCTACTCTGCTCGCAACAAAGGCAGCGGTGCTGGTCGCACCTGCAGGCGATGCCAATATGTTCAACAACCCGGCGGTGCAGGCGAATCTGCAGACGCTCAGGGACCGCGGCGTCACGGTGGTGGGCCCTGCCTCCGGAAGACTGGCTTCTGGCCTGGTCGGGCAGGGCCGCCTCGTGGATCCGGCCCTGATCGTCGGGTTCGCGCGGCAACTGCTCGGGCGAAGTGGCGATTATGCCGGGCGACGGGTGATAGTCACCGCAGGCGGCACTCAGGAGGCCATAGACCCCGTTCGCGTCATCACCAACCGCTCATCCGGAAAGATGGGGTACGCGCTGGCCGAGGCGGCAAGGGACAGGGGCGCAGACGTGACGCTCGTCACAGCGCCGACGGCCCTGGATGACCCGGCGGGTATCGAAACGATTCAGGTTGGGTCGGCCGATGAGATGCGCGACGCTGTCCTGCCGCTGTGCGAAAACGCAGATCTGCTGGTCATGCCGGCCGCCATATCAGACTTCCGGCCTGCCAACACGGCCGATCAGAAGCTGAAGAAGAGTGCACAGAACGGCCTCACCCTGGAACTCGTGCAAAACGAAGATTGGCTGCCTGATGCCGCAGGTCCCAGGCTGGTAAAAGTTGCGTTCGCTGCAGAGACCGAAGACCTTGAGGCCAATGCTCTCAAGAAACTAGGGGTCAAGGGCGCGAAGTTGATCGTCGCGAACGACGTCTCGGGTGGCGCCGTGTTCGGGTCCGATAAGAACGCGGTGACCATCTTCAGCCGCGATTCGGAGCCGGAACGCCTGCCGGAGATGGACAAATTCGACGTGGCAGAGCGTATTCTTGACCGGTCGCTGCCCTACCTGTCCAGCTAGATCGTTCCGCACCAGCCCGAAACAATCAGGAAGCCAGAAGCACAGAATGCCTGTCCCTACGATTGACCCCGAGCTGATTGGAGCGCTCAGCGGATACGACTCAGCAACGGTCCAGAACGCCGGCATCCTGGCTCGCGGCCACGTCGACGCGGCCGGCGACTACAGCGCGCCGGGCCTTGAGCGAATGGTGGGTGGCGAGGAAGTCGTCGTCGGATACGCCGTCACCGCGGAACTCACGCCCGTTACCGAGCAGTCTGAGACGCTCGATTGGAACGAGTATCACGATCTGCTGGCCTACACCGATGCGCCCCTCATCGTCGTCCTCAAGGACGTGGACAACCCCTCACGCAGAGGGGCGATCATCGGGGATGGAATGGCGTACCGATTCACGGCCCTCGGCGCAGTCGGGGCGGTGGTCGACGGGAACGCCCGCGACGTTCCGGGCATTAAGAAGGCGGGTCTGCAGCTTTGGGCTACGGGTCGCGTGCCGGGCCACGGGCCATTCAATCTCGTACACCATAGTTCCGACGTCGAGATCAACGGCCTGCGCATCAGCCAGGGCGACATACTGGTCTGCGATGGAGACGGCGTCACCCGTGTGGAGCCCGCAGCCGCGGCGGAGGTGGTGAAAGCCTGCGCAGAGGTCAGGAAACGTGAGTCTAAATTACATCAATTCTTCTCGACTCCCGGCTTCAGCACCGCCGACTACGAAAGCTGGAAGCAGGACCGGTAACGCCGCAACGCCTGCAGACGATGGACCGACCGCGAGCCGCCATGGGAAAATAGGAGACTCGAAAGCTAACTCTCGTTATCGAAATCAGATTGATCATCTGACCCAGGTCTATCCACTCAGGCACCTGCTCAGGAGCTATTAATGGCGCGAGCCGGAAATCCGTTTGCCAGTCTCGGCCCTATGGCGAAGGCATACGACTTCGCGGCTGTTGAGACCCCGGCATACGAGTGGTGGGAAGGACAAAACTACTTCAAGCCGAACGAAAAGCCCGGCGCCGAGCCATTCACCATCGTCATGCCGCCTCCCAACGTCACGGGCTCGCTGCACCTCGGCCACGCCCTGGAGAGCGCCATCCAGGACGCGATGGTGCGCTGGCGGCGGATGCAGGGCTACTCCACCCTCTGGCTGCCCGGCACAGACCATGCCGGCATCGCAACGCAATTGGTCGTCGAGCGGGATCTGCTGGCGAAGAACGAAGTTACCCGCCACGAACTGGGCCGTGAGAAGTTCGTCGAACGGATCTGGGAGTGGGTCGATGAGTACGGCGATGTGATCCAGGAGCAGCGCAAGCGGCTCGGCGCGTCATGCGACTGGGACCGCGCCACTTTCACGATGGACCCCGGCCCGGCCGCAGCGGTCCGCAGGACATTCGTCCGCCTGTATAAAAAGGATCTCATTTACCGGGGCAACCGCATCGTCAACTGGTGTCCCGTGTGCCGCACCGCCCTCTCAGACCTGGAAGTGATCCACGAGGAACGTGAAACCTACCTGTACAAGTTCAAATATCCGATCGCCGGCGAAGACGACCACGTAACGATCGCGACGACGCGGCCCGAGACGATGCTCGGAGACACGGCCGTCGCGGTCAACCCGGAAGACGACCGCTACCGGCACCTGATCGGCAAGAGCGTCGAATTGCCGCTTACCGGCCGGATAATCCCCATCATCAGCGACGCCGCGGTCGATGTTGATTTTGGCACGGGCGCGCTCAAAGTGACGCCCGCACACGATCCCGCCGACTTCGAGATAGGCCGGCGCCACGGCCTCGATACGGTCACCGTCATCGGCCTCGATGGACGCATGACTGAGGACGCGGGCGAGTTCGCCGGGATGGACCGCTCAGACGCCAGGGCCGCCGTTCTGGAGGCCCTCGACAAGATCGGACTCCTGGAGGCCGAGGTCCCGTACACGCAGTCGATCGCCCTGTGCGACCGCAGCAAGGACCCGGTCGAGCCACTCTCGTCATTGCAGTGGTGGGTGAAAGAGCCTGCGATCTCGAAAGTGAGCCGCGAAGCTGTAGAAGAAGGCAAGATAAAATTCGTGCCCGAGAGGTTCACCCGGGTCTACTACAACTGGATCGACAACCTCCGGGACTGGTGCATCTCGCGGCAGCTCTGGTGGGGCCACCGCATCCCGGTCTGGTACTGCGATGATTGCGATGAGACGATCGTCGAAGAAGAAGACCCGACCGAATGTCCTTCCTGCAACGGCCACGCGCTTCGCCAGGACGAAGACGTGCTTGACACATGGTTCAGCTCGGGCCTCTGGCCGCTGTCAACGCTGAACTGGCCGCCGGAGGAAGCGGAGGATTTCCAGAAGTTCTACCCCACCTCGGTCATGGAATGCGGGCGTGACATTCTCTTCCTCTGGGTGTCCCGAATGATCACCCTCGGTATTGAGAATACGGGCGAAATCCCGTTCCACACGGTATATCTGCACGGACTCCTTCAAGACCCCTCCGGCTCCAAAATGAGCAAGACCAAGGGCAATGTCGTTGATCCCCTCGAGTTGATCGAGATGTACGGGACCGACGCGGTCCGGTTCGCCCTCACGACCGGTGTAGCGCCCGGCAACGAATCCCGGCTCAGCCACCCCAAGATGGAGTCGGGCCGCAACTTCGCCAACAAGCTCTGGAACGCGGCGCGCTTCGTGACCAATAGCCTTGATGCCGAAGACGCAGAAGTCGACTGGTCGGTCTGCGAGTCGCCAGAACATCCGGAGGATCGTTGGGTTGTGAGCCGCCAGAACAGGCTCGCCGCGGAGGTGGACCGCTATCTGGATGAGTACCAGATCGGTGAGGCACAGCGGATCCTGTACGACTTCATATGGTCTGAGTACTGCGACTGGTACCTGGAGCTGGCCAAGGTCCGAATCCGTTCGCAGAGCGGTCCCTCTCCCCTGCCCTACCTGGCGGACGTGCTGGAGAAGACGCTGCGGCTGCTCCACCCGTTCATGCCGTTCGTGACCGAACAGATCTGGCAGCATCTGAAGACTGCGTTCGCGAAGCACGGCAGAACCGATCTTGGCGAGTCGATCATGATCGCCGAGTACCCGGTCGCCAACCCGGATCTCTTCGAAGACGACTCGGAGTTGAACCTCGAAACCCTGATGGACGTCGTTCGTTCGATTCGCAACGTGCGTGCCGAGATGAGAATCGACCCGGTAGTGCATGTGAATGCCTCGATTGCCTCAGATGAGGCCGCGGATTTCCTGGCTTCGGAAAAGGACGCGATAGAGGCCCTGGCCCGCGCCGCCGTGGACATCTCTGCAAATAGCGCCGATCAGCCAGTAGACGCCGTCACCGTGGTCTTGAGCCGGGCGACAGTCGCGATATCGATGGACGGCGATTTCGACCTCGCGGCGGCCCGTGACCATCTTGCCGACGATCTGGGCAACGCGACTGCGGCGCGGGCCAGGCTGGAAGGCCGTTTGAACAACGAGCAGTTCCTGGCGAAGGCTCCGGACGAGGTCGTGGAGAAGGAACGAACAAGGCTGGCGGAGATCGACGATCGGATTACGCGGTTACGCCAACTCGTAGGCGCCGGCGATTAGGCCGACCCATCCACCGTTCGCCCTGCCTCCTGCGCCCGGAAGATCCGAAGTGCCGCCTCACGCCGCCGGTGCGCCGCCCGCATGCGTTCCAGTTGTTCAAGGGCCTTTCGCGTGTCACTGGCGAGCCGGGCCGGCTCGGAGAGCTTGAAACGTCGCTTGAAGAGCCAGTACGTGAACGCATCGGATTCGATCAGCGTCAGCGTCAATTCGCCGCTCGCTGGGGGCTTGCCCTCTAGCGCCGTGAGTTCCCTGCGGTACTCCTTGAGCAGCTCTTCCTGGGTCGCGCGATACAGGTTCACGTATGCGTCTTCGATTCGATCATCGCTGGGTGAATAGCCGCGCGCGACGCGCCTTTTGCGAATTGCCTCCTCTACCGCGAGGATCAGCCCGCGCTCAGCGGTCACGCCATAGAGATAGTTCAGATGACCGCGCTGCTTTTCCACGCCGAGCATCCTTGAGAACTCGTCGTCGGAAATCTCTGGGGGCGGGTCTGGCCCAAGCAGGAGCCGTTCCTGATTATCAAGGGAAATCGCGTCACCGCAGGCGTTCATCAGCCGCTCGGCAAGCGCACGCCAGTCAAACGCCTCTCCGCCGATCAGGTATACGAACTCCCGGTCATCGACCTGCTCACCGGCGAGAGGCCACTCGGCCATGATCTCGAACAGGGTGCGCCGCCAGTCTACATTCTCGTCTGCAAGACGGGCCCTGAGATCATCAATCAGATTGTCCGCCTGGATTTCTGCCTGCAGGCGATCGGCATCGAGTGAGAGAGCGATCTCACCCGTGTCACCAGGTTCTGGCTGTGGTTCAATCATGTACGTACAGCAATCTTGCCGGTCCGCCGTTCCTTGGGTAGTGCCAGGAACTCGTCAAACGCCCGGGCGTCCATTGTATTTACCACATCCCGGGCTTCGCACCAGCCGCGACGCGCCGTTCCGACCCCGTAGCGCATGAAGGACAGGCCCGATGGCCTGTGGGCATCCGTATCGATCAAAAATAGCACGCCGGCCTTCCTCGCCTGCATGACATGAGCGTCCCGCAAATCGAGCCGTTTGGGCGATGCGTTTATCTCAAGCAACGTCCCCGTATCGGCCGCCGCGCGGAATACGGCGTCGAGGTCCAGGTCAACCGGCTCTCGGCTCCGCACTCCATCGAAGACCAGGCGGGTAGTCAGATGGCCTATTGCCGTCACGTGTGGATTGCGCATGGCCGCGATCACCCGCTCAGTCATCACCGCCCGCTCCTGACCCATGGCTGAGTGGACGGATGCGATCACGATATCAAGTTCCGACAGCACCTCGTCCGTGTAATCGAGCGCCCCGTCGGCCCGGATGTCCACTTCAGACCCTTTCAGAACGCGGATGCCAGCGACTTCCGCCTCAACGCGTTCAATCTCCGCGTTATGCGCTCTCAGCCGTTCTACGCTAAGGCCATTGGCAACGCCGCGACCCGCAGAGTGGTCGGTAATCGCGACGTACTCAAGTCCAAGCTCGCGGGCGGCAACCACCATCTCTTTGATCGGCACTCGCCCGTCGGACCAGTCGCTGTGGACGTGAAGGTCGCCCTTTATGTCTGGGCCAATAAGCAGATTCGGCAGCAAGCCATCTTCAGCCGCCTCGATCTCACCATGATCTTCCCTTAGCTCGGGCGGGATGAACGGCAGGCCCAGCCTTTCATATACGCCCGCCTCTGTATCGAACGTCTCGAGTTCGCCGGTCGAGTCACTGGATGAGTCGCTGGTCAGGCCGTATTCGTTCAACGAAAGGCCCATCGATTGCGCCCGTGCACGCAGATTTATGCCGTGCTGTTTGCTGCCGGTGAAATAGAGCAGAAGCGCGCCAAAATACCGGCTTTCGGTCACTCTGAGGTCAACCTGCAAACCGCTTTTCAGGACTACGCTGGCCTTGGTGTCACCCTGCCCAAGCACGTCGATCACATCGTCCAGTGCGGCAAATGCCTTCGTCACCGCCGGCGGATCGTCGGAGGTGCACAGCAGGTCGATATCGCCCACGGACTCCTTCATCCGCCTGGAACTTCCCGCGACTGTGATGTTCGACGCGTCGGGGCAGGCCTCCGCCAGACGACCGGAGATTTCTTCGGCCGCGGGCAATGCCAGACCGAGCATTATGCGGTCGCTCTGACGACGCTGGGAGCGGATGTGACGGAGGATCGACTGGGCGTTCTTATGGCCGACCCTGGGAAGTTTTTCGAACTCGCCGGCTTCGATTGCCGCTTCGAGACCTTCCACGGAGTGAATATCCAGTTGTTCGGAGGCTCGCAGGGCCGTCTTCGGACCGATGCCCGGCACTTCCAATAGCGTTAGGAGGCCGGCGGGAAACTCACTTTTCAGGTCTTCGTAATACTCCAGTCTGCCGCTGCCGGAAAGTTCTTGGATCTTCTTCGCGAGTGCGTCACCGATGCCCGGAATAGACTTCAGTTCATCCAGATCGTCCGCAATCGCAGAAAGTTCGCCGGGATACTCGGCGGCGATCTCGGCTGCGCGCTGATATGCGCGCGTCTTGAATACCGCTTCGCCTTTGAGTTGAAGAAGTGTGGCGATATCAGAAAATATCCTGGCGATATCTGAGTTATCCACTCGGGTTATCCCCTTGAGTTATCCATTTGGGTGCTCAAGACGGGCGTTCATATTCGCGGTTCTATGCCGGGGCGCGTCCTGGCGTGCTGTGGCGCGAAGATCGATCAGCCGTGGCAGCGCTTGTACTTTTTCCCGCTGCCGCAGTAGCAGGGCTCGTTCCTGCCAATCTTCTTTCCCTTTGGCGCGCCGCCGCCTGCGCCATGCCGTTCTGCAACCGTGGCGACCGCGGATCTACCGCCGCCGACTGCCGACGCGGCCGCCGCCCTCGCCGTTCCTTTTGAGGGATCGCTTCTCGCGATAGCACCGGCGCCGTTTTCAGACTGGCCTGGCCCCGTTTCAGTTCCCCGGCCAGCCGTCATCTGCCGCTGCTGCGCATTCGACTGCTGAATATGGGGAGAAGGCGATACACGGTAGATCATGTGGGCTACGTCGCGCTCGATGTTCTCCATCAACTCTCCGAACATCTGGAATGACATCTGCTTGTACTGGACCAGCGGGTCGCGTTGGCCCACCGCCTGCAGGCCAATCCCCTGCCGCATGTTCTCCATCGCGGTCAGATGCTCCACCCAGTGGGAGTCGATCTGACGCAAGAGGATGTGGCGCTCTATGATCTCCATCACCTCTGCGCCGAACTCCTCCACACGCTGGTCGTGAACTCCCTGCACTTCGTCGACCAGGATCTCCTCTACCTCTTCCGGTTTCATCCCGAATATCTCGTCCGGGTTTTCGAGTTCATGGGGAAGGAAGGGGAAGATAGTCATCAACTCTTTTTGAAGGCCGTCGACATCCCATGAATCGTCCGGGCCGGAGAGCCTGGTCTGGACGGCAAGCCTGAGCTGTTTCTCGACCATCACGGTGATGTCGTCGCGCAGTGACTCCTCGGCAAGAATCTTCTGGCGAAGCTTGTAGATCACATCGCGGTGCGTGTTGATCACGTCGTCGTAGTCGACCAGGTTCTTCCTGATCTCGAAATGGTATCCCTCGACCTTGCTCTGGGCCGTCTCGACTGCCTTCGAAACCATCTTGTTCTCGATTGGCATGTCTTCTTCGAGACCGGCCTTCTCCATGATCCAGCTAATTCGGCCGCCGCCGAACCGCCGCATCAGGTCGTCCTCGGTGGAGATGAAGAATCGCGTTTCGCCCGGGTCTCCCTGCCTGCCCGAACGACCCCGAAGCTGGTTGTCGATGCGCCGGGACTCGTGGCGCTCCGTTCCAAGGACGTACAGGCCGCCCAGTTCGATGATCCTGTCGTGGTCGCGCTGCCACTCTTCCTGAGATATGTCCAGCCGGTCGGGATTTCCGCCCAGGATGATGTCCGTGCCGCGCCCGGCCATGTTCGTCGATACCGTCACCGCGCCAGGCCGCCCTGCTTCGGCGATGATCGTGGCCTCGCGAGCGTGATTCTTAGCGTTCAGGACTTCATGCCGAACTCCGCTCTTGTGGAGCATGCCCGACAGCATCTCCGATCGCTCGATGCTCGTGGTTCCGACCAGCACCGGCCGGCCGGCTTCCTGAAGCTCCTGTATGGTTTTGACGACAGCCCGGAATTTCGGCTCTTCCGCACGGTAAATGAAATCGCTGTTGTCCCGGCGGATCATGGGCACGTTGGTCGGGATCTCCACGACTTCGAGTTTGTATATCTTGTGAAGTTCTTCCGCTTCAGTGACCGCTGTTCCGGTCATCCCGGAGAGCTTTTCGTACATCCTGAAATAGTTCTGCAGAGTGATCGTGGCGTAGGTGATCGATTCACGCTGCACTTTAACGTTCTCTTTCGCCTCAATCGCCTGATGGAGGCCTTCGGAGTAGCGACGTCCCGCCATCAACCTGCCGGTGAACTCATCGACGATGAGCACCTCGCCATCACGGACTACGTACGCCTTGTCCCGCTCATACGTGTGCTGCGCCCTGATCGCGTTATCTATGAAGTGGGACATCACGTAGTTGGCCGGGTCGTACAGGTTGGAGATGGAGAGGAACTGCTCAGCCTTCCGGATGCCTTCATCCGTGAGCGTCATGCCCCTGCTTTTCGCATCGATCTCGAAATCGAGTTCAGGCACCATGCGGCGTGCCAGATTCGCGTAGCTCGCATATTCCTGGCCCTTTTCGGGCGCCGGGCCGCTGATGATCAGCGGTGTTCGGGCTTCGTCGATGAGGATGTTGTCTACCTCGTCGACGATCGCGTATGAGACGCCTCTCTGCACCTGGCGCTCGGCGGTATCGACCATGTTGTCGCGCAGGTAGTCGAAGCCGAACTCGCTGTTGGTGCCATAGGTGATATCGGCCGCGTACGCCTCTTTCTTGGTTGCCGGGATGAACGGATCATCTTCCTCTTTTTTGTCTTTGGCCTCGCCGCCTTCCATATCGCCATCGTCGCCGGCATCACTCGCATCCGGAACTTTGGCCGGATCGCCTTCGGGTGCGAACAGCAGGGACGATTCGTGCTGGAGGCAGCCCACCGTCAGACCGAGTGCGTGGTAGATCTGACCCATCCAGCCGGCATCACGCTTGGAGAGGTAGTCGTTGACTGTGATCACATGGACGCCGGCGCCGCCCAGAGCGTTCAGATATGCGGGAAGGGTGGCGACGAGAGTTTTCCCCTCGCCCGTGCGCATCTCCGCGATTTTGCCTCGATGGAGTACGATTCCGCCGATCATCTGAACATCGAAGTGGCGTAGGCCGAGGACCCGTTTGCTGACTTCGCGCACCGCGGCAAATGCTTCTGGCAACAGATCATCGAGTTCCTCGCCACCGGCCAGCCGCTCCTTGAACTCCACGGTCAGCGCACGAAGCTCCTCGTCAGAAAATGCGGCGAACTCCTCTTCCAGCTCGCCGATCTCAGCGACTGCGACTTTGGTCCTGTTGAGAGCCTTCTTGTTCGACTCCCCAACGATTTTCCCGACCATTTTCAGAACCATTCAACGGCTCCGGTTGCCAGCGTTACGCCCATTGCCAGGGGCGAGGCCAGCCTGACTGGCTCTATTTAAATAAGGCGCCGACAGACTCGCCTTCGTGTATCCGGCTGATTGCCTCTCCCATGAGAGGGGCCAGCGGCAGATAGACCAGTCTGGGTGGCAGCTTCTCTCCATTAGATGGTAACGAGTCTGTTACGACTAATTCCTTAAGACTTTCTACGGCCAAAAGCCTGTTGACGGCCCCATCTGAGAATACTCCATGCGTGGCGCATGAATAAACCTCGATCGCGCCGGCGTCGCAAACGGCCTCGATTGCAGACATAAGCGTCCCGCCCGTATCGATCTCATCGTCAACCGTAAGGACGGACCGGCCGGCCACTTCCCCAATCAGGTTCAGACTCTCGACTTCACCGTCATTGCCCACTCGCCGCTTTTCTACGATCGCCAGGGGGGCGTCGAGCGCCTCAGCCAGGTTCCGAGCAGTCTTGGCTCCACCAATGTCCGGCGCGACGACGACCAGATTTTTCACGCCCTTCTTTTTGAAGTAGTTGATGATCATCCGCTCGGCCGTGAGCACGTCAACCGGGATGTTGAAGAAGCCCTGGATCTGGCCGGCGTGAAGATCCACCGTCAACACCCTGTCCGCGCCGGCTGTAGAGAGTAGATCGGCGACAAGACGGGCCGTGATCGGCACCCGGGGCTGGTCTTTTTTATCGGATCGTCCATACGCGTAGTAGGGAATCACCGCGGTGATTCGTCCGGCTGATGCCCGTTTAGCGGCGTCGATCATGATCAGCATCTCCATGATGTGATCGTTGACCGGACTCGAGAACGACTGGAGGATGAATACGTCCCGCTCACGGACATTCTGGAGGATTCTGACAAAGGTGTTCTCATTCTTGAACTTGAACACATCTACCTTGCCCTCAGGGATGCCAAGGAACTTGCAGATTTCAGTGGAGAGACCAGGGTGCGAATTTCCGCTCAGGATGGTCAAGTTCCCGTAAACCGCGCCCGCCATTCGCACTCTCCCTCCAACCCATCCGCCACAAGCCCGCATCTATGCTGCTTACCCGTATCCCGCAACGGCCGGACGAGCATCTCGACTATCGCCAACCACGGCGATCGAGTCATCGCAGGGCTGGCGTTGCCTCTGGCCCGGCAGCAGCACTACCTGTGTGGCAATCGGCCGCATTGAGAATGCCGCGCGGGCGGGTGTCAGACACGGCAGAATTGTAGCATCGAGGAGCCCGGAATCCCGTCTCCGGCGCGATCGATCCGCCCCGCCGGTCCCTACTCCACCCAGCGTTCGCCCGGACGAGCAGAATGCGTGTTAGCTGGCACGTCTGATATGAATCGGGTCGTCGAACGGTTCTTCGGCCACTTCATTGAACTCCGCTTCATGTTCCGCGGCCACCAGATCCGGCTCATTCGCATCTGCGATCAGCTCGGCTTCCAGATCTGCCCGCTCTTCCACATTCCGGGAATTCCAGGTCTGGCCACACTGCAAGCATTTCATATAGACGCCCCATGTATCGTTGTAAAAACGAACATCGCCTTTGCAGCGAAGGCAGCTATTTAGATAAATCATGGCCTAACTCCCCATGTGGCCCACGGTTATCAGATACCGGTCCAGCCCGTGCCGCTAACCTAATCCTGCGCATTTGATGAAATAAGGGTGGCCAGCCACACTCTTGGCTGGGGGTATTCACTCACTCTGAACCGGGTATTCGCCCCGTGCGCGCCTCCGGGGCAATTCGTATGCGCTCGCGCGTCCGCCAGTTCCTCTAACCTCCTCTATACTTTATTTTGGGCCGCTATAATTTCTCGAACGGCAGAGGCTTGTCCGGCAGCCCGTGACCCGTTCATCAGCAGATGCCGTAAATTGGCGGGCATTGGAGAACGATTTGGACGTCTACCTCAGTTCACCTCGCGGCTTTTGCGCCGGCGTCGTACGCGCCGTTGACATCGTGGAGATCGCACTCGAGCGATTCGGACCGCCCGTATACGTGAAACACCAGATCGTCCATAACCCGCACGTAGTGAAGGCGCTCGAAGACAAGGGAGCGGTCACCGTCGAGAACGTCGACGAGATTCCCGTCGGGTCGAACGTAATCTTTTCAGCCCACGGCTCGGCGCCCGGCGATTTCAAACAGGCCAAAGAGCGCAATCTGAACGTAATCGATGCCACCTGCCCGCTTGTAACCAGAGTCCATAACGAGGCGAAGAAATACGCTCGCGAGGGGAAGAAGATCGTTCTGGTGGGCCACAGAGGCCATCAGGAAGTCGTCGGGACAATGGGCCAGAGCGACATGGTCCTGCTGGATGAGCGGGAAGGCCTGCAGCTGCCTGCCTGGGATCCGGATGAATCAGTCGCGGTGTTGACGCAGACGACACTTTCGGTAGACGACACTGCCAAGTCGATTGCACATGTGCGCGAGAAGTTTCCGGACGCTTTGATCCGGAACGACATCTGCTACGCGACCACAAACCGTCAGGAAGCCCTGAAAGTGGTCGCAGAGCGAGTCGACGTCGTGCTTGTCATCGGCGCACAGAACAGTTCGAACTGCCAGAGACTTCGCGAGGTGGCGCAGGCAAGCGGCGTGCCCGCCTACCTTGTAAACGGTCCGGACGAGATCGACATGACCTGGTTTGAGGGCATGGCACGCGTCGGGATCACATCTGGCGCCTCAACCCCGGGGGAGATGGTTGAGGCGGTGATAGACCGGCTGAATCCCGGGAACGTCATCCCCGTCGGTGAGAGAGAAGAAGATATCGAATTCGTTCTTCCCAGGCAGTTGCGAGACTTCGCCGCTGCACGCGACCGATAACGTTTCCTCTCCCTGTTCAGAGATGCCAGTGTTGTGAGACCCTCTGGCGGGACACCAAATGAAGATCACCGCGGTCGAGTGCCTCGTGCTCGACGAAACATACCCGTTCGTAATGATCCGTACCGACGAAGGCATCACGGGCTACGGCGAGACGTTCAGGCGCGGACCGTACGTCCAGAAAGCTGCGATCGACACCATCTTTGAGCCGCTTCTTATCGGCAGGGATCCGTTCGACACCGAAGCCCTGTGGCGCGAGATGTTCAAGGCAGGCAGCGTGGCCGGTCCGTCCGGCGCCCTGCAGACCGCAGCGGCGGCCGTCGACATCGCCCTCTGGGATATTAAGGGGAAGGCTCTGGGCGTCCCCCTCTACAGGCTGCTTGGCGGCAAGTCTCGGGACAGGGTGAGGGTATATGCCAGCTCTCTGAGACGCGATCTTTCCGCCGTGGAAGAGGCGAAGCGCGCCGCTAAATTCCAGGAACAGGGCTTCACCGCATACAAGATGCACTCAGCCGTGCCGGGAGCAGTCGATCATCCGGATGACCGGACGATCGAGCATGTCCGAGAGATGCGCCGGGCAACCGGAGACGAGTTCGAGATTCTGGTAGACGTCAATGGCGCCTATTCCGTCCACCACGCCATAGAGATCGGCAAGGCGCTGGAAGATCTGGGCGCCTTCCACTTCGAGCAGCCGGTCCCGGTGACGAACCTCGAGGGCATGGCCGCGGTCGCCGACGCTCTCACCATCCCCGTTGCCGCCGGCGAGACGAGTTACACGCGCTGGGAGTTCCTTGAGCTGGTCACCCGCGGCCGGCCGGACATCGTCCAGCCGGACGTGGTGAAGTGCGGCGGCATATCAGAATTGATCAATATCGCCGCTCTCATCAGCTCATACGGGCTGCCGATGACGGTTCATAATACCCAGCCAATCATCTCGACAGCCGCCCATCTCCACTGGATAGCGGGACGGAACGACGTGCCGTATGCCCAGGAGTACAACATCGAGCCGATCTCCATCAGGGACGACCGGCCGATTCTGAAAGAGCCGCTGCCGGTAATAGACGGCTACATTGAAATTCCAGAGAAGCCCGGACTCGGACTCGAATTTGATGAGGCGGCGATGCGCTGGTGGTCGGAAAACAAGGGCGAGCCCGGCCACCAGAATTAGGCTACCAGAGGCAATTGAGGCTCATCTCACATCGAATATCGGCCCTCGCTGTCACGGGCGCCATCGCCGCGATCGCCATCGCCTGCGGCGGTTCCGTCATATCCGGAATACCTCTGGCCGATCCGCAGTTCCTGGACCACGATGACTGCCTCGAGATCGATACGAGGCCATTGCCGATTGCACAGATCGTACTAGAGTACCGGGACATCAAGGTGCGAATCGGTGGTGAGATCGCGTCTGAGGCGCCACAACGCACGCAGGGGCTCATGTGCCGCTCTGAAATCGGGGCGGGGACGGGCATGTACTTTGAGCTGCCGTCTGAGAGCACCGGCGGCTTCTGGATGTTCAACACCTACGTGCCGTTGGACATCGTCTATCTCGACCCGGACGGATTCACGGTGGAGATCGCCACGCTTGCTCCCTGCCCGCGATCAGAGGAAGAGCCGGACCGGGAATCCGACGACGAGTGGCGGCTCAGATGCACGGCCGAGTCTGAACCCCATGCGCCGACCGATCACCCGTATCTGGATGTGCTCGAGTTGCCTGCAGGGTGGCTCCAGTCCCAG
>JADFHP010000023.1 GCA_022567135.1 Chloroflexota bacterium | reverse complement strand
TTGGCGTCCTGCCCTAACCGGACGCACGCCAGGCGGCCGCTATACACCAAGTTCCAGATGTGGCGCTCGGAAACGTCCCAGATCTCAGCTAGCTGCCGCACCCTATAAAACCGTTCCTTCGTTACCACCACGATGCATAACCTCCCTGCCGTTTGACAAGGTCATAGTTTAGGCGTTCTTTTCATGCTGTCAATCAGAGGCGTAGCAGTATACTGATTGTTGCCACATGGAGCCTGTCTGGAGCCTGTCTGCAGGTGACAACTAAGTTGGCATAGTTTCCGGTGTTGATACGGTGGTTATTACTGCACCTCATCTGCGGTTGAACCGCAGATAGCCCCCGCTATGGCCCAGCCCTGCCTACGTCGTACGAACGCCGATAAGCGCCGGTCCGTAGAGGCCCTGCTTGGCGACGACGAGTGGACGAAGTGGTCTGATCGTGAGATCGGCCGCCGGGCGGCAGTTGGTGAGACCTTTGTGCGGGGATTGCGCGAGGTAACTAACCCATCTCTGTATAAGCCGGCGCGACAATGGACCGCGGGACTCGGAGCGAGTCTACTCGGACAATCCCGCTTTGGCCTTTCTGGAGCGGGCGTGCGACCTATTCTTCCGTACGGAGCCGCCGCAATCTATGCGATGTCCATATTGTCATCACGCCATTGCCCCTTTATGGCATTCGTTTCTTCGGGAAACAAATATATATGGCGAAACGCTGTCCGACCCGGATGCTGCTCTAACTTATTCCTTAGACGATGAGCCTCATGGATACTTTGTTCAATGGGCTTTGTGCCCAGACGACGATTGCGGCGAGTATCTCATTAAGGTCATAAATGCCGAACTTGACAAGGACTACACCACGAGCGTGATAGCTGAAAACTTGGAGGAATGGTTCGCTCTGCCAAGAAAGGGAAGCGCCCGCCCTGTTGATGATCTCGTCCCGGACAAGTACAAAAGAGACTACCAAGAGGCATCTTTGATTCTAGGCGACAGCCCTAGAATGTCAGCGGTGCTCGCGCGGCGTATTCTCGCTGACTTGCTCGAAGAATACGCCGAGTGCAAACAGTATGGCTTGGCGGATCGTATCGATGCGTTTGTGAAAGACACGAATCATCCTCGCGACCTACGCAAGAATCTCCACTACGTGCGGGAGGTGGGGGATTTTGGTGCACACACGAAAACGGACGTGGAAGGGCAAATCATCGATATTGAGTCCGAGGAAGCCGAGTGGACTCTAGACGTTATCGACAATCTGTTCGACTACTTCATCATTGGCCCGGAGAGAGACGCGGATCGCCGGGCGGGTGTCACTCAGAAAATGGAGCAAGCAGGCCGCAGACCAATAAAACCCCTACCGGAGGATGAGAATGGCGAGTGACAAAAAGACTCAAGAAACTCCGCTGGGAACGAAATACCAGTGCCCAAGCGGGGTAAGTTTCTGAGCAACCTCAAAAAGGTCTTCAAGCGTGAGCCTGAGACCGACGGCGATTCAACTTCCGACGATCCGCCGTGGACAGATAACTCTAGCCTCGCCGAGGGAGTCGGCTGTTTTTGTGCCTCGCTAATTCTGATACCCAGTTTGGACCCCACCAGCATGCAAAAGGGGGGTATGGGGTGCTACGTGGTTGTATTTGAGAGACCCCTTTTTGGCGTTCTGCTACGGTGGTACCGGCGACTTTTAATCTGAAGGTCGCGGGTTCGAATCCCGCAGGACCCACCAATATAGATTGAACTTGAATGATCGGCGTCCGATAGGGCGTCGGTTTTATGTTCCGCGTCCCCCATTCGAAAATCGGGAGGCAGATGACTGCGTTTTCATGGGTGCTCGTCCCGCAAGGGTTTGAACTGCCGGCTGCCACGGCCGCGCTGTTGGGGGTACGAGTCGCCGAAGACGGGGATGGGGCGGGATTCGTGAGCCTCCATTCAGGTGGCGTCTTTGGCCGGGATAGGGCAAAGTATCTCTCGGCGTGGACGCCAGCGAAGGCTTCAGTCGGCGATATCTCGCTTGAACTGTTCACAAAGAGGATCATTTGATGCCCCGAATTACCCCCGCTTCGCTATCACGGAGTAGCGCCGAGCACCCCCTTCGCACAGTGCTCATATGGATCGTGACGCTGGCGGTCGGCATTTTTCTGGTGGCGACGATGCTGGACGATTCGCTCACTACGAAGTTCGAGTTCACCAATACGCCGGAGGCGCAGCGCGGCGTCGATCTGATCGAGGATCTGCGCGGGGAGACCCTCAGCACTAATGAGGTGGTGATCGTCCGCTCATCCGATCTCACTGTGGATGACGAAGAGTTCCGTGTATTCGCGGAGGGTCTCTATGCGGAGATTGCCGCGCTCGGCCCGGATGTGATCAGGGAGGGGACGTTCGAGAACTTCTACTTGACGGGAGTTGAAGCATTGGTCTCGGCCGATAGGCGCACAACGATCATGCCGTTGATCATGGCGGGTGACTTTGACGATGCGACGTCGAACCAGCCCGACATTCTTGCGATAGTGGAGCGTGAGAACGCGGAGAGCGCGTTTGAAGTGCTTATCACCGGTCAGGCGACGGTGGGCAACGATTTCGAAGACATCGGGCAGGATGACCTGTTGAGGGGTGAGACATTTGGCATTCCGATCGCGCTGATCATCCTGATCCTGGTTTTCGGCACGCTGGTCGCCGCGTTCATACCCGTAGTAGTGGCGCTGATCTCGATACTCATCGCGCTCGGCGCCTCGGCGCTGATCGGGCAGGTGTTTGCTCTGTCGTTCTTCGTGACCAACATCGTCTTCATGGTCGGCCTGGCGGTCGGCGTCGACTATTCGCTGTTCATCATCGCCAGATACCGTGAGGAGCGCCAGAAGGGGTTCGAGAAGATCGACGCCATCGAACGGACCGGCAATACGGCCTCGCGTACCGTGCTGTTCAGTGGACTCACAGTCGTGCTGGCGCTGTTCGGAATGTTGATGATTCCGTTCAACATATTCATCGCGATCGGCATTGGCGCGATCTTCGTGGTCGTGATATCCGTAATCGCGGCGCTGACACTCCTCCCGGCGATCCTCAGTCTGCTTGGCGACCGTCTGAATCGGCTGTCCGTGCCCTTTTTCGGGCGGACGCGGGAGGCTACTGACGAGGACGGCACTGGAGGATTCTGGGACCGGGTCTCGCACTGGGTCATGCGGTACCCGGCTATCAGCATCATCGTTGCAGGAGGATTGTTGGTCGCTGCCGCTTATCCCGCGCTGGATCTGTCTACCGGTTATGCCGGGATCAGCACGTTTGCGGACGACATCCAATCCAAACAGGGTTTCGAGATTCTGGACGCGGAGTTCTCGGCCGGCGAGACAACGCCCGCGCAGATCGTCATCTCAGGCGAGATCAATTCAGCTGAAGTACAGGCAGGGGTTGACGCGTTGATCGCCGCGATGGCCGGCGATCCATCCGGCGTGTACGGCACTCCCCGGGAGCTGGAGATCGGCTCAGATGGCAGGCTTGCGGTTCTTGAGGTGCCGTTAAATGGAGACTCGGCTGAAGCGCCGGCGGAGGACGCCGTCAAGCGACTGCGGGAGGAGTACGTTCCCGCCGCGTTCGGCAGCCTGCCGGCCACAGACGCGTATGTGACGGGTGAAACGGCCTACAACCTGGACTTCTTCAAGACGGCCAAGGATGCCGTCTGGATCGTATTCCCATTCGTTTTAGGGATGAGCTTCATTCTGCTCATGATCGTGTTCCGCTCGATCATCGTGCCGATAAAGGCGATCATTCTGAACCTGCTGGCGGTGGCCGCGACTTACGGGCTGCTGGTCCTGATGTTCCAGAAGGGGGTTGGCGAAGATCTGGGGATATTCGTCCAGTACGACATCATCGAGGCGTGGATACCGCTGTTCCTGTTCACCATCCTGTTCGGGCTATCGATGGACTATCACTATTTCCTGTTGAGCCGGATTCGCGAGCGTTTCGACCAGACAGGTGACAACACGGAGTCCGTGGCGTTTGGGATCCGTTCCACGGGTCGGCTCATTACGGGAGCCGCGCTGATCATGGTCGCAGTCTTCTGGGCGTTCGCCGCCGGCGACCTCGTGGGCCTGCAACAGATGGGATTCGGCCTGGGAGTGGCGATATTGATCGACGCCACGATCATCCGGATGGTGCTTGTGCCCGCCAGCATGAAGTTGTTGGGCGAGTGGAACTGGTATCTGCCGCCGTGGCTTTCGTGGCTCCCTGAGATTCGAGTGGAGTCCGGGGAGCCGGCGGGCGGCGCGATCGCTCAGCCGGAATCTGCCGGGGACGGTTAGCCGGACTCCGGGCACGCCAGCGTCCGGAAAGCCGGTCCCTAGGACGCCAGGGCGGCCTGGAGCATGGCGCGGCCATAGCCCACGGTATATGCGAAGCCGGTGTAGCGCCCGGACGATATTCCCGAGTCCGGGTGATCCCTGTCAGCGTCCATCTCGGGCGGATGCTCGGGGTAGACGAGGCGCGGGTACTTCTGCCTGACCAGCTCCTTCATCACGGCGAACATATCGACTTCGCCCTCGTCGATAAAGACTTCCGTGTATAGCTCGCGTGGGATGTGGGTGCGGACATTCCGGAAGTGGACGTGGTTGATCTGGTCGCGCTCGCCGAAGTAGCGGCAGACCTCGACAGGGTCTTGCCCCATCTCGCGGGTTACGCCGCAATCGAAGGTGATCCCGTTGTGGGGGTTTGGCACGATGTCTACGAGCCGTTTCCAGCCCTCCACGCTGCCCATGATCTGTTCTGAGCCGCGGCTTATCGGCGCGGGCGGGTCGTTCGGGTGGAGGGCGAGGCGCACGCCGGACTCCTCCGCCACTGGCACGATGGCTTTCAGGAAGTAGGTCACGTTGTCCCACATCTCGTCCATCGTGTGTGCGCCTTCTTCGGGAAGTGGGGGCAGGTCCTTGATCCGTTCGTAATCGAATGCGGTCAGGGTGGCGCCACCCCTGCCGGGGGCCTCGTAGTAGCCCTCGACGATGCGATGGGCGTAGAAGTTGTACTCCACCACGGGAAGGCCGCATGCGCCCGCGGCGCGGATGGTTTGAAGGACCTTGTCGATGTCCTGGTCGCGATCAGGGCGGCCGTATATGGCGTTCGGGAAGCCGGCCATCATCATGTTGGACAGGCTGAGGCCGTACTCAGCCAGCCGGTCCATCCTCTCCCGAACGTCACCCTCGGTCCACGGGATGGGCAGGCCGCTCATGCAGACGTGATCGATGCCGAGTTGCTTGACGCGGCGCAGGGTAGGCTCTTCCAGATCCCGGATGGTGAGGGTGATCCTGGGGGTGTCGGCGCCCTCGGCACCATGTGCTCTGGGCGTTTGGCGGGGAAATTGTTCTGACGCGGCGGTACTCAATTCCGTATCACTCATTTCAGTATCACTGGCGGCGCTGATCGCTGTTTGCCGGGATACTGTAGCGGCTTCCGTGGTCGGAGGCGGCGTTCGCCTGGTAGTGATTACGAGAGTGGATTGACGGGTGCGGTAGAGTTTCGTGCGTATTGCCGGTGCATCAGTCTGGCCGCACATCATGTCGGGGCGTAGATTTCAAACATGAAGCAGGATAATTTCTCGAACCTGACGGACAGGGAGATCGAAGTGCTGCGGCTGATCGCGGGCGGCAGAAGCAACAATGAGATTGCCGAGGAGTTGATCATCACGTCGAACACTGTCGCCAACCACGTGAAGAACATCCTTTTCAAGACGTCTGCTGCCAATCGGACGGAGGCCGCGATGCTGGCGCTGGAACGTGGCCTGATCTGAGGCCGGGCGCGTGTCTCCTGCGCTCAGTAGTTGAAGCTGTGCGGCGCGGCGGTCATCGACGCCGCTTCACCTGTGCGGAGCGCTGAATGCCCTTAAGGATCAGGAGTTTGCAGGTTCGATACCCGAGTTTTACGACATTTACCTGGTGCCTTTGATATTTGAGGCGTACGCGAACGATCTAGCCGAGCGCGCTGTCGCCTTCGCTCCCGAGGCAGTCCTGGAATTAGCGGCTGGAAGCGGTGTCGTGACACGTGCTCTGGCGTCCCGTCTAGCCGCCGACACCCTCTATACCGTCACTGATCTCAACCAGCCGATGCTCGATCATGCTGCGAATAGGCAGGGACCGGACGATCGCATCGCATGGCGGCAGGCGAATGCCCTTGACCTGCCTTTCGATGATGCGTCGTTCGATCTTGTGGTCTGTCAGTTCAGCGTCATGTTTTTTCCGGACAAGATCGCCGGGTATGCCGAAGCACAGCGGGTGCTGAAACCGGGCGGCAAATTCATCTTCAACGTCTGGGATCAGATTGAAAAGAACGAGTTCGCCGAGGTCGTGACAGAGGCCGCCGCCTCTGTATTCCCCGACGATCCGCCGCGTTTTCTGGCCCGGACCCCGCACGGTTACCACGATGTGGAGTTGGTCCGGGCTGAACTGGGCGCGGCCGGATTTTCCGAAGTCTCGATTACCACGCTGGCGGAGACCAGTATTGCGCCGTCTCCGCGCCACGTTGCCCTTGCGTACTGCCACGGCACGCCGTTGCGAAACGAAATCGAAGCGCGTGACGCCAGTGGTCTTGATCTTGTCACTGATCGAGCGACAGAAGCGATTGCGGCGCGCTTTGGCAGCGGTCCTGTAGCCGGAAAGATTCGGGGACATATCGTGACCGCAAGGCGCTAATATTCTGGCCGAACGTCGAGGATAGGCGATTCGCCACGCTGCTACTCGACCGGAAACGGCCATTGGAGCCAGTGCGGTGAGGAGTTGGCATTGATCGCCGTCAGCCATTTCACCCAGTCGAACCCGCGTCTGCCGGGCGCGACTAGCCGGAGTGGGGCGCCGTGGCGGTGGGAGATGGGCTCATGGCCGACGTGGGTGGCGAGCAGGTAGTCGCGAGCGTCGTTGTACGGCATACGGCGACTGAATCCGGTTCTCGACACGAAAGAGATGCTGCGGGTATCCGGCTCGACGCCGGCGGCATCGAGGATGTCGCCTACTCGAACGCCCGTCCAGATCTGGGTTGAGAACCAGCCACCTGTGCAGTCGAGCGTCTCGGTCGCCTCCACGACTTCAAACCGGCCGCCCTCGCGCAGTTCCGCGAGGGAAAGCATCAGGGGTGTGGAGACCTGTCCTGCGACTTGCAACTCCCATCTGTCCGGGTCGATGTGATCTGGGTCGTCATTGAGCCATGAGGTGGTGGGGAAGGCGTTGCCCTTGAAGCTGGCTCGTTCATGAGATCCGGTGAATCTACGCCTTGAGGCAGGAGTATCGAGTGCGTTTCCGATGCCTTCCGTGATGCCCCACGCGGCCGCGCCCGCGGCGAGAGCGGTCATTAGCCGGAGTGCGGCGCGGCGGTCGGCGCTGTAGCCGATGCGGAATCGGGCGGTGTAGGCCCAGGAGTGGTAGACGATAATCGGCGCAGTTGCCAGGCCGAGCCAGATGTGGATGTTGAGCAGGCTGGTGCCGGATATCGCTGCGAATACCCCGTTGCTCCACCAGAAGCCAAGGCCGAGTGTTGCCAGTAGCAGAGCGGCCAGGATGAGCGACAGGTAGCGCGGGCGTTTCCCCGCCGGGCGCTTGAGGGAGCGGATGGCGAGCGCTGTTTTCCAGCCCAGGATGGCAACTATCCCGAACGAGAATATCGCGTGGAGGTCATTGAGGAAGGCGCGATTGGAGGCGCCGGAGGCCATGCCGAAGAGGCCCGTGGCTACTTCGGCAAGCACCAGGAGTAGCAGGCTTGTATTTGCCCAGCGGTGTCGCACTGGTTGTTTATACGCTAGATGCCGATAAGAGGGCGGGTTTGGAGCCATTGCGTGTACGGTCTCCACACGAGGGCTACGAAAATCGTCGCGGCAGTCGTATACTCACCTGATACCCGCTGCACGTGGTCCTGCTTTACTCTCGGGTCCGGCAACGACCGTAAAGCCCTCCGCGTGACTGGATACGGGTTGGACTCGTCTGATAGATGGTGTCCTGCCCCCTCCTGGACTGGGGGGAGACATTCAACGTGAGGTGTCTCCGTGCCTTATCCGATCAAGAAGGAACTTCGTCCGGCTTACGGATTCGACGACGTGGCCATCGCTCCGGGCCGCATTACGATCAATCCGGAGATGGTGGATACGACGATGTCCATCCCGAGCCCGAATGGCTCCGGACCGGTGGATCTTGGAATTCCGATACTGGCGTCCGCGATGGACGCCATCGTTGACCCCCAGTTCGCCATTCATCTTGGCAAGCTCGGGGGTCTCGCTGTTTTAAACCTCAACGGCATACACGTGCGATACGAGGACGTGACGGAGATTTACGCCGACATAGCGGCTGCCACTCTGGAAGAGTCGACGCCGTTGATGCAGAAGATCTACGAGGAGCCAATCAAGGAAGAACTCGTGGCGCGGCGTGTGCAGCAGATCAAAAACGGCGGCGTGCAGTGTGCGGTTGCAACTATTCCGGCGACAACCAAGAAGCTTGCGCCGATAGCTTCAGAGGCGGGTGCGGACGTGATCGTAGTCGCTGCCACGATAACTACGGTCAGGCACCGGTCTAAGAGCGTCCGGGGCCTGATATTCAGCGAGCTGGTAGAGCAGCTCAAGAAGCCGATCATCGTCGGCAACACGGTGAGCTACGACGTGACGCTTGAGCTTATGCACCAGGGCATCAGTGGCGTGCTGGTCGGTGTGGGGCCAGGCGCTGCCTGCACGAGCAGGGAAGTGCTCGGCATCGGCGTGCCGCAGGTTACGGCGACGATAGATTGCGCGGCGGCGCGCGACGAATATTTCAAGCAGACCGGCCGTTACGTGCCGATCATCACCGACGGCGGCATCCGGACGGGCGGCGACATCTGCAAGTCGTTCGCCTCTGGCGCGGACGCCGTAATGATCGGCACGCCATTCGCGCAGGCGGAGGAGTCGCCCGGCCGCGGTTTCAACTGGGGGATGGCGACACCCGATACCTCCCTGCCGAGGGGCACGCGGATTACCGTGGGCACGAAGGCGCCGCTGGAGCAGATCCTGTTCGGCCCGTCGTCATTGACGGACGGCACCCTGAACCTGGTGGGCGCGCTTCGCAACTGTATGGGCATCGTCGGCGCGATGGACCTGAACGAGATGCATGAGACTGAGTTGATACTTGCACCGTCGATCAAGACGGAAGGGAAGATCTACCAGCACGCGCAGGCCGGCGGCTAAGGCCGCGGCTGTGGCGTCGTCTTCGTTTCAGGCCCCACGGGGCACAAGCGACATCCTCCCGGAAGATCAGCCCTACTGGTCGTATGTCTGGGGTACGGCGGCGAGCGTTGCTGCCTCGTTTGGTTACGAGCGCATCGACACGCCCATCTTCGAGGAGACGGCTCTATTCAGCCGCGGCGTTGGCGAGGAGACCGAGGTCGTCGAGAAGCAGATGTACAGCTTCGACGACCTCGGTGGCGATTCGATCACGCTGAAGCCGGATGGCACCGCGCCCGTCTGCCGGGCATATATACAGCGCGGAATGCACAACCAGCCGCAGCCGGTCCGCCTGTTCTACCAGGGGCCGTATTTCCGGTATGAGCGGCCTCAGGCGGGTCGGTTCCGGCAGTTCCACCAGTTTGGCGTAGAGGCGATTGGGGATGCGTCAGCGCAGGTCGATGCGGAGGTGATCGAGCTCGGGTGGTCCTGGCTTGCGTCGCTTGGACTTACCGGCCTGTCGCTGAGCATCAACAGCATTGGGGACGGAGTTTGCCGCCCCGGGCACCTGGCGAAGCTGGTCGAGTATTTTTCAGAACGCGAGGATGGCCTTTGCAGTGACCACAAGGGCCGGTATCGTTCCAACCCACTTCGCGTCCTGGACTGCAAGAAGGCGCCCTGCGTATCGGTCAGCGGAGGCGCTCCGCGCAGTGTCGACGATCTATGCGACGACTGTTCGGACCACTGGGACGAGCTGCGGAGAACGCTGGATCTGCTGGTGGGTGAGGGAGCGCTTAGCGGATACGAGGAAAACGCCCGGCTCGTGAGGGGTCTGGACTACTACAACCGAACGGTGTTTGAGTATGAGCCAGCCGAGCGGAAGGGCCAGAGCACGATTGGCGGGGGCGGACGGTACGATCCGCTGATCGAGATCCTTGGCGGCCCGCCCACTCCTGGCATTGGATTCGCCATTGGGATGGAGCGTGTGCTGCTGAACCTGAAGGCCCAGGGTGTAAGCGTGCCGGGCGGGCCGGTAATCGACATCGTATGTGTCCACATTGGCGATGCGGCCCATGATCGGATGCTGGCGCTCGCCAGCGGACTGCGCGCCACGGGCAGGACGGTGATCGTGGCGCCGATGGGCAGAGGCATGCGCTCGCAGATGCGATACGCGAACTCGAAGGGCGCAAGATATGCGCTTATTCTTGGCGAGAGGGACCTGGAAAACGGCGTGGCCACGTTGCGATCGTTGAAGACAGATGACGATCAGACAGAAGTATCGCTTGACCCCGCCGTCATCGCGGAGGCCAGCCGCTAGGTTTTCGGGCGCGGGCGTTTTTGGATCGATAGGGCCAGGTCGCGCCGGTGCTAAGATTTGACGATGAATTCAGCTATGAAAAATCGCCTCCAGGCCATCGCCCAGCGCCACTCCGAGCTTGAGCGGATGATGTCTGATCCGGAGGTCGTTTCTGATTCGCGGCAGCGCCAGAGGATCGGGCGGGAGTACGCAGGTCTGCAACGCATTGTGACGTTGACGTCCGAGTTCGAGAAGGCGAGCGCGGAACTTTCCGATCTGAAAGAACTTCTTGCCGGTGAGAGTGATCAGGAAGTGGTGGAGATGGCTCGGGAGGAGTCGGCCGAGCTGGAGCAGCGGACCGCCGATCTCCAGGGCGAGATCGAGATCGAGCTGCTGCCCAAAGACGCTGCGGAGCACGCGGACGCCATCGTTGAGATAAGGGCCGGGGCGGGCGGCGACGAAGCGGGCCTGTTTGCCGCGGAGCTGGTGCGCATGTATCAGCGCTATTCGGAGACCCGCGGCTGGAAGTTCAGCATCCAGAACAGCAATGAGACTGGCGTAGGGGGCATCAAAGAGGCGATCTTCCAGGTGCAGGGAGGGGGCGCCTACAGCCGTCTGAAGCTGGAAAGCGGTGTTCACAGGGTCCAGCGAGTGCCGGTGACGGAGTCACAGGGCCGTATCCACACGTCGACGGCGACTGTGGCTGTGCTGCCAAAGGCTGAAGAGATCGATATCGAGATCAAGCAGGAGGACCTGCGCATCGACGTGTACCACTCCGGCGGCGCCGGCGGTCAGAACGTCAACAAGGTGGCGACCGCGATCCGGATCACCCACGAACCGTCCGGAATAGTTGTGCAGGCGCAGAAAGAGCGCTCCCAGAATCAGAACCGGCAGGTGGCGATGGAGGAGTTGCGGGCGCGGCTGTGGGACCAGGAGCTGAAGAAGCAGCAGGATGAGATCAGCGCCAATCGCAGGGCGCAAGTAGGCAGCGGAGATCGGTCGGAGAAGATCCGCACATACAACTTCCCACAGGGCAGGGTGACGGATCATCGCATACATCTGACGAGCCACAATCTCGCCGCGATCATGGAGGGTGATATCGATGAGTTCATCGATGCTCTCATCAGCAAAGAGCAGGCGCTCAAACTCGCGGCGGTCACGGCCGACGGGTAATCTGGCAGCGGAGAGCGAGACGATTGGCCGGGCGCTCGCCCATGTTCGCGCCCGTTTGCTCGATTCCGGCGCGGTCTCCGACGATGAAGAGGCGCGTGCCGAGGCCGATATCCTGCTGGCGCACGCGCTCTCGACCGATTCAACCGGCCCGGTTACATCGATGACCCGGCCGTTGCCGTCTGAGGCCGCCGATCGTCTCGCACACCTTCTCAAGCGCCGTCTGCAGCGGGAACCGCTTCGCTATATCACTGGATCGTGTCCTTTCTTTGGCAGGGATTTCGTAGTGGACCGCCGTGTGCTGATACCGCGTCAGGAGACCGAGCTGGTCGTCGAGAGGGCGCTGGAATGGGCTGAGCGCCACGGAGCGGGTCGAATAGCCGATATTGGTACTGGAAGCGGGGTGCTGGCCGTGACGCTTGCGCTGGAGTTGGATGGGGCCGCAGTCCAGGCCGTGGATATCTCTCCAGATGCGCTCGAGGTAGCCGCGGAGAACGCACGCAGGCACGGCGCCGACGCGATGATCGAATATCACGAGGGCTATCTCGCAGAGCCGCTGAGGGGACGGTTTGACATCGTGGCCGCCAATCTGCCGTACGTGCTGACGGAGCGGATGGGCGAAGTGGAGCCGGAAGTGGCCGCAGAGCCGCGTCTGGCGCTGGATGGCGGGCCGGATGGGCTGGACCTGATCGGGCGGCTCATTCCGCAGCTTCCGGGCCTGCTATCTCCGTTATGTGGCGAGGCGATCGCGCTCCTGGAGATCGACCCCGCAGTGGTGGACGGCGTGCGGCGGCTTGTGGAGGAACATATGCCGGGCGCCGATCTGCAGATTATCGATGACCTTGCGGGATTTGCGCGGGTGGCCCGGATTCTGGTCGGGGCGTGAATCTTCGGCGATCGGTGAGGCGCAGTAAAACGCCCCCGGATGCCGGGGGCGAATGTTTGCTGGTATCAGGGCGTTCTAGCGTTTGGTGTACTGCGGTGCCTTGCGTGCGCGCTTCAGGCCGTACTTCTTGCTTTCCTTGACGCGGGAGTCCCTGGTCAGGAGACCGGCACGTTTCAGGGTTGGCCGGAGGTTGGGGTCCATCACCAGCAGCGCGCGTGCGATGCCGAGTGACACGGCGCCGGCCCAGCCTGAGACGCCGCCGCCCTTCGCGGTGGCCACTACCTGGACGGAACTATCGATGTTGGCCACGTGGAGGGGCGCTTCCGCGACTGAGCGGGAATGAAGTGTAGTGAGCACCTCTTCGACAGGCTTGCCGTTGATAGTCATGCCACCCTGGCCCGGGTAGACGCGCACTTTCGCTACGGAGCTTTTGCGCCGACCCAGTCCGTAGTAATACTGCTTATCTGCCAATTAAGCGTCTCCTGACGCGGATTCGCGGTTTGCGCTTCCGATTACCTGTGCTGAGTGGGGGTGTTCCGGTCCTGCATAGACCTTGAGGCGGCCGAGCATGCGCCTGCCGAGCTTGTTGCGGGGCAGCATGCCTTTTACAGCCGCGGTCAAGATGCGTTCGGGGTGCCGCTCGAGCATTCTCTCGTAGGGAATCACTTTTCGGTTGCCGGGGTACTGGCTGTGCCGGATATATTCCTTCTGCTCAGCCTTTTTGCCTGTGACCTTGATTTTTTCCGCGTTGACAACAACCACGTAGTCACCGGAGAGCATATGCGGGACGTAGCCGGGTTTGTTCTTGCCCATGAGCTTCATGGCCAGGTCAGTAGCCAGCCGCCCAAGCACCTGGCCGTCGGCGTCGACGACGTGCCAGTCAGCCCACAGATCGGAGGCGCTGGGGTTATAGGGCTTCAATCTCGTAATCATTTCTAGCCTTAGTGTTGGTGTCTGGGTGTCTGGGTGTCTGGGGGTCTGGGGGTCTTGGCAGCCGCTACGCGGGCAGCGCTGCGGATCCCGTTTCAGGATAGTCGATTCGGGTGAGGCACAGGCCTTGCGGGGCCATCAGCCTGGTGGCTGCGCCTCTTTCAGGCCTGTTAAGCAGGTTCCGGATGTTCTCGAAGGACTCCGGGATCGATTTCGGACCGGCAGACGGCTTGCCGGCTTCTATGAGGGCGCCGGTCATGCGCCTGACTTGCTGGTGCAGAAACGCGTTTGCCTTGAACCGGATGATCACTCGATCTCCTTCGCGAGTGGCGGATGCGGATTCCATGTCGCGCCGGGTGGGAGAGTCGGCGGGCACTTTGGGGCCGGCGAACGACGCGAAGTCGTGCGAACCGACCAGGATATCTGCCGCGTCGTTCATTCTGGATTCATCGAGATGGGGGTGGACCGTCGTCTCGAGACGACGGGTGATAGGAGAGGCGATGGCGGAGTTGTTGATCGTGTATGTGTACTCGCGGCGGGTAGCGTCGCGCCTGGGATCGAACTGTTCGTGAACGCGATGAACCGACCTTGCCACCGCATCCGGCGGAAGGTAGTGGTTCAGGGCTTCCCTTATCGTGTTCATATCCAGGTATGTCTCAACGTTGAAGGCTGCCACCTGGTCGCCGGCGTGGACACCTGAGTCCGTCCGGCTTGCCAGTTGCGGCCGTATTGCGGTCTTGAAGAGCGACTCCAGGGCCTGCTCCAGAACTCCCTGCACTGTCCGGTCGGAAGCCTGGAGCTGCGAGCCGTGGAAGTCTGTCCCGTCGTACTCCAGCCGCAGGGCGATGCGCATGGCCTCAACCCCGCGCTCCGCCCCAACTTTGTCTATTCCACCAACTCCAGTATTGCCATCTCGGCGCCATCGCCCTTGCGCGGCCCGAGTTTGATCGTTCGTGTGTAGCCTCCGGGGCGATCGCGGTACTGTTCCGCCATCTCGCCGAAGACGTCATCAAGGACCGCGGGCTCCGTCACCATGGTTCTTGCACGCCGTCGTGCGTGGAGCGAGCCGTCCTTGCCCAGGGTGATTACCTTTTCTGCGAAGCCTTTGACCTCTTTGGCTTTCGGGAGGGTGGTCTTTACCTTCCCATGCTTCAGCAGGTCTGTGGTCATGATCTTGAACATGGCCATGCGCGATGCGGTGGGCCGGTCGAATTTACGGCCTGATACGCGATGTCTCACTCTTTGGCCTCTGCTTCTGGCTTCGTCACCGCATCTACCACCGCATCCGCCGCTGGCGTGGCCTCTTCGGCCTCCGCCGCGTCGGTTGCGGGCGCATCGTCGCCTGAGCCTTCGGGAGTTGCCGGGCTCTCTGGGTTGTCTGAATCCTCGGAGTCGCCTTCCTCGTCCAAGAAGCCTTCTTCGGCGAGCCTCTCATAGAGTTCGTCGAGGGACTTCTGGCCGAAGTTGCGAATTCTGAGGAGATCGCGTTTCGGCATTGCCAGGACCTCTCCGACGCGATTGATGCCGGCGCGCTTCAGGCAGTTAAGAGTTCGGGCTGAAAGGCCGAGGGTCTCAACGGTGGTGTTGAACCGCGCTGCATCGTGTGGGCCCGTCGGCGGGAAATCACCCTCGGGCAGGTCCTTCTCAAGGTTTGAGAAGAGGAAAAACCGCTCCGTCAACTGGCTCGCGGCGATGCGAATGGCTTCCAGGGGAGTGATGGTCATGTCGGTCCAGACTTCTATCACGAGCCGCTCGAGCTCCGTCCTCTGGCCTACCCTGGTGGCTTCGATGCGGTAGTTGGCTTTCCGAATGGGGCTGTAGATGGCGTCTACCGGCAGAACGCCGATGGGCAGTCCCGCATCGTGGCTTGCCGGAACGTAACCGATTCCCTGCTCCACGTTCAGTTCTACGGAGAGGCGGGCCTCGTTAGAGTCGAGGGTGGCCAGGTGGAGTTCCGGGTTGACGATCTCGAAGTCGGACGAGGTCATGATGTCGCCGGCGCGCACTTCGCCTTCACCTTCAACCTCCAGCCGCAGCCGGCCGGGGCGATTGGCGAGCGAGCGGAGGCGGACCTCCTTGATGTTCATGAGCAGCTCGCCGGTTTCCTCTTTTACGTGAGGAAGAGTGGAGTACTCATGAAGTGCGTTGTCGATTCGCACCCAGGTAACCGCGGTGCCGGGCAACGAGCTAAGCAGGGTTCTGCGCAGGGCGTTGCCAAGGGTGGTTGCAAGGCCGCGCTCCAGGGGTTCGGCTACGAAACGGCCGTAGCTGTCGGTTGCCTCCGCGACGGAGATGGAGAGCTTCGGTATCTCTGCCGGCTCTGGTGGTAGTTCTTCTGTCTGGGGGAGTCCGTAAAGGTTCTCCAACATGAGACGCGCTCGCTTATCTGGCTATTTACGTGAGTAAAACTCGACGATCATCCGGGTGTTGATCGTTGTGTCGATGTCGGTAGGTTCTGGCAGTGTGGCGACCGTGCCGGTGATCTCGCCGGTGTCCACGGTCATCCATGCCGGCACGGGTCGTTTGCCGAGAGACTCGGAGACGATCTTGAAATATTCGGTCTTCTTTGACTGCTCGCGCCAGCCTATGACGTCTCCGGCTTTGATCTGGTAGGACGGTATGCTGGCCTTCCGGCCGTTGACGGTTATGTGGCCGTGCATGACCACCTGGCGGGCCTGCGCTCGGGAGTCGCCGAAGCCGAGGCGGTAGACCGCGTTGTCGAGCCGCCTCTCGAGGAGCTGGAGAAGGCGGTCGCCGGTAACGCCGCTCATGCGGTTGGCCTTGTCGATGTAATTACGGAACTGGCGTTCCAGGACGCCGTAGATCTGGCGGGCCTTCTGCTTCTCCTGGAGCTGGGTTCCATATTCGGTGATTCTGCGGCGCATCATCATCGACGCCTGTTCACCGGGTGCGCCGCGATGCTTTTCGATGGCGCATCGCGGCGTATAGCAACGCTCGCCCTTCAGGAAGAGTTTGTTGCCATTCCGCCGGCAAAGCCGACACACGGGTCCGGTATAACGAGCCATGGGTGCTGTGTGATTCCTCCGTCGCGGTCCGGCCGGTGTCTACTGTGGCCCCGCACATGGGACATAACGGGGACCGGTACCGCTCTGGCATTACAGCCACGCTGGTGGGCGCGGCTAAAAGCTGATTTCCTGTCGAATTTGAGCGCTAGGTGCGCTTCTCCTTGGGTGGGCGGCATCCATTGTGAGGAACGGGCGTGACATCCCGGATCACGGTGACCCGGAGGCCCGCGCCCTGGAGTGCTCTAACGGCGGCCTCTCGACCGGCGCCGGGGCCTTTGACGAACACTTCAACCGTTTTCATCCCCTGATCCATAGCGGAGCGCGCGGCCGTTTCACTGGCCCGCTGGGCCGCGAATGCCGTTCCCTTGCGGGATCCCTTGAACCCGACTGTCCCGCCGCTGCCCCAGGAGATCACGTCGCCGTTGGTATCGGTCAGCGTGACTACGGTGTTATTGAACGTAGCGTGAATGTATACGCGTCCCTGTGGAACGAACTTCCGCTCGCGTCTACGTGTTCTAGCCCTTCTTGCCATCCATCTCCTCTATGCCGTCCTGTACCCCGTTTCGCCCAAATTGCAAGGAATTCGGGGGCGCTCTTGCTCCGTCGCCGACCAGCCGCAGTCAGGCGTGCGGTGCTTTGCTCACCTGGCGCTTACTTGCTTATTCTCTTCTTGTTGGCGATTGCCCTTCGGGAACCGCGCTTTGTGCGTGCGTTTGTCTTGGTGCGCTGCCCGCGAACGGGAAGTCCCCGGCGGTGTCGCAGACCGCGGTAGGTACCGATATCCACGAGACGGCGGATGTTCATCTGGACTTCGCGCCGGAGGTCACCCTCGATGAGATAGCCGCTTCGCTCCACGGCCGCCCTGACCCGGGCCACTTCTTCGTCGTTGAGATCGCGGACCTTCGGGTTGCCCTGAATTCCCGCTGTGTCAGCCACCTGGTTGGCCCGGCTTTCGCCGACGCCGTAGATGGAGCGCAGCGCCACGCTGAGCCGCTTATTGTCCGGAACGTTTACGCCGGCAATCAGTGCCATCGGATAGTCCTCAACCCTGCCGCTGCTTGTGTCGTTTCACTTCGCAAATCACCCTGACCACGCCGCGTCTTCGAATGATTTTGCACTTGGCGCAGCGAGGGCCGATCGAAGCCTTTACCTTCATGATGGATTTCCGTTCCAGCTACTTGAACCGATAGGTGATCCGGCCCCGTTTAAGATCGTACGGGGAGAGTTCCACGAGGACTTTGTCGCCTGGCAGAATCCTGATGAAGTTCATCCGGATCTTTCCGGAGGCATGGGCCAGTACTTCATGACCCGTTGGCAGCTCCACGCGAAATGTCACGTTCGGCAGCGCCTCGGTTACCGTACCTTCAAGTTCTATTGCATCTTTCTTCGGCAAGCCTTTTTTCCCTTATAGCCGCAGTGGCGGCTCGTCGACCGGTCTTTAGCCGTCCAGTTTCGTGAGGATCTCCGGTCCGGACTCCGTGATTGCGATGGTGTGCTCGAAATGAGCTGATAGCTCACCGTCTGCGGTCACCACCGTCCACTCGTCGTCCAGGACCGCGGTCTCCCACCCGCCGATATTCACCATCGGCTCAATCGCGATCGTCATCCCCGGTTTCAGGACCAGGCCGCGTCCAGCGGGACCGTAGTTCGGGATCTGCGGCGGTTCGTGCAACCGTCTGCCGATTCCGTGCCCGGTATACTCCCTTACGACTTCGAACCCCTGGGGGCAACTCAGGATGAAATCCTCGATGGCGGCGCCGATGTCCCCTATGCGGGCACCCGATTGAGCCGCCTCGATACCTATTTCCAAGGATCGCCTGGTGGCATCCACCAGCGCCCTTGTTTTCTTGGTCCCTTCTCCGGCTATGACCGTCATCGCCGCGTCGCCGTGAAATCCGTCGACGACGGCGCCTACGTCCAGTTTCACCAGGTCGCCGTTCCGGACAACCCGATCTCCCGGTATGCCATGAACGATCTCCTCGTTCAGCGAACTGCAAATAACTCCCGGGTACGGGGTAATGCCGGGCACCGGCGCGTAGTCCAGAAAGGAAGGCTCGGCGCCTTGTTCTTTCAGTACTTCGCGCGCGATCCTGTCGAGTTCCCCGGTCGTCACGCCCGGTACCACTGCGGTTTGCAGTCGTTCGTGCACGAGTGCGACCACCCGTCCGGCCTGGCGCATGGCAGTCAGTTCGCGCTCAGACTTTATGGTGGCTCCCGGAGACTTGGACTCTTGAAACATTAAATCCCGCGACGAGTCGGTCCCGATTGAGGACAACAGTGAATTATAGCCGATTCAGATGCCATATTGCACGTATTTCACCGGCGCGCTGCGGCGAGCAGCAATTTGAATACATCATCCGGCGCGCCGGCGCCGTCAATCACAGTGAGTTTGTCTTTCGCGCGGTAGTAGTCGAGCACGGGAGCGGTCTGGTCATCGTACACGTGGAGCCTGTGGCGAACCGCCTCAGGCTGGTCGTCCGGGCGCTGGACGAGGTTACCGCCGCAGTTGTCGCAGACGCCTTCTTTTGAGGGGGGTGAGAATGTGAGGTGGTAGGGAGCTTTGCAGTTTGCGCAGGTTGCGCGTCCGGCCAGTCTGCGAACGAGCTCATCGCGCTCCACGTCCAGCATTATTGCGGCGTCAATGGCGCCGCCGGTGGCCTGGAGAGCTTCGTCCAGGGCCTCCGCCTGGGCGAGTGTCCTCGGGAAGCCGTCCAGGATGATTCCTGGTTCGGTGTCTGCTCCGGGGCCGCCAACCGCCGTCTGGGTGGCCATCTGGGCGGCGATCATGTCGATCATCACCTGGTCGGGCACGAGGTCGCCGGCATCCATGAACTTTTTGGCCATGAGGCCAAGTTCCGTACCGGCGGCCGTCTCTGCCCGAAGCATGTCGCCGGTTGAGATGTGGTGCGCGTTGATCTTCTCGGCCAGGCGCGGAGCCTGCGTTCCCTTCCCCGCGCCGGGAGGGCCCATTAGCACAATGCGCAAATTATCTGGCCCTATGTCGTCAAGTACCCGTGCAGCGTTCGGCGCGTCAGCGGAGGAAGCCCTCGTAGTTGCGCATGAGTAGCTGCGATTCGAGCTGCCGCATGGTATCCAGCGCTACTCCAACCATGATGAGCAGGCTGGTGCTGCTTAACAGCGACGTTGCGGTGGGCAGGTCGGTTACCTGTTGTGCAAACCACGGAACGATGGCGATGAAGCCCAGGAAAAGGGCGCCTCCCCATGTGATTCTGAGCATGACTCGCATCAGGTAATCGTGTGTTGGGCGGCCCGGTCTTATGCCCGGTATGAATCCGCCGTTTTTCTGCAGGTTTTCGGCCAGGTTCTGCTGATTGAACACAACGAGCGTATAGCCGAAGGCGAATATGAACACAAGGAAGAATACGAATATCCAATAGAAGCCTGAGGCCGGGTTGAAGTTGTTCACCATGAACGCGGCCGTGGTCGCAATGAACGAGTCGCTGGCGGGGTCAACAAAGTAGCTCGCAAGCGTGGTCGGCAGGATGAGAAGTGAGAACGCGAAGATCAGCGGGATCATTCCCGCGGAGTTGACCCTGAGCGGTATGTGGGTTGAACCCGCCTGACGGTACATCCTCCCGCCTCTGAAGACGCTTCTTCCATACTGGACGGGTATTCGCCGTTGCGCCTCGTTGAAGTAGACGATCAGGTAGACGATTCCGAGTCCGAGGAGGATGAGTGAGCCGAGTTCGAACACCTGGTCCCTGAGCAGCCATCCCTGGCCGACGACGCTTGGCAGCGTGGAGACGATACCGCCGAAGATGATGAGAGAGAGGCCGTTGCCGATTCCCTTTTCCGTGATCAGCTCTCCCAGCCAGACCAGGAACATCGTTCCGGCCGTGAACGAGATCAGAATTGCGAGGGTTGGGAGGATGGTGTCTCCCGAGAGGCCGATGCCGGAGATTGCGCCGCCCTGCGGTCCCCCGATGCCTGACTGGAGGAACGTGAGCTGTCCCCAGCCCTGGAGGAATGCGATGGGCACCGCCAGGTAGTGGGTGTACTGGTTGATCTTCTGGCGCCCGAACTCACCTTCCTGGGACAGTTCCTTGAGCGACGGTATCGTTGTCGTCAGGATCTGCATGATGATGGATGAGGTGATGTACGGGTATACGCCCAGCGCTGCGACGCTGAGGTTTCGGAGTGCGCCGCCGGAGAAGAGATCGAAGAAGCCCAGCAGCGCGTTGTTTTCGAAGGCTGCCGCCAGCGCGTCGCGGTCTACGCCGGGTACCGGAACGTGTGCGGCAAAGCGGAAGATGACCAGCATGCCGAGGGTGAAGAGGATGCGGAAACGCAGGTCGGGGACCCGCATCGCATCAAGGACGGCCTGGAGGAGCGCCGGCCGACCGGTTTCAGTCGATGCTGCCTGTACGCCCTGAACCATTAGTCCTCGCCATCGTTTTCAGCTTCCGCGGCAACGGCCCCAATGACCGTGACCGTGCCACCTGCGGACTCGATTTTTCCTCGAGCCGACTTGCTGAACCCGTGCGCAGACACCTTTAGGGGCCTGTCCAGTTCGCCGTCGCCCAGGATCTTCACCATGGATCCAAGCTTCTTTACTATACCTGCTTCGAGCAGAGTAGTGGGAGTGATTTCAGAATCGGCATCGAACACATTCAGGCGGTCAACGTTTATAGGGGAGTAGACCTTGCGGAACTTATTGGTGAAGCCCCGCATGTAGGGCAGACGCTTGATCAGCGGTAGCTGGCCGCCTTCAAAGAGCGGCCTGATGCTGCCGCGCGCCTTCTGACCCTTCAGCCCGCGGCCTGCGGTGGAGCCGCGTCTGCCGGAGTCGCCGCGGCCGACTCTCCGCTTCTGTGAGCGGGCGCCTCTTGCGCCTTTCAGTTCATGTAATCCCATCTAAGGTCTCTTACTCGGCCTTCTTTGCCCTGGAGCCCCTGCTGCTCGCTGCCTTTACTGCCGGTTTTTTGGCCGGCTTTCTGGCGGCGGCCTTCGCGGCCGTCTTTTTGGTCGCAGACGATTTGGCTTTTGTAGTCCGCTTCTTTATTCCCGATGCGGCCTTTGCTGCCGGTTTTCCGGTCTTTGTAGCTGATGCCTTTGCGGTTGGCTTCTCGGCCGCCTCAGGCGTCTTTCTCGCCGATTTCGCCACCGGCTTTTTCGCTGGCGGCACTTCCACTACCTCTTCAAACGAAATCAAGTGCGCTACGGATCGGAGCATTCCCCGAATCGGGTCGGAATCCTCTCTGTCAACGCTCTGTCCGATCTTTTTGAGGCCGAGCGTTCTAAGCGTTGCGCGGTGCGCCTGGCGTGTGCCGATGACACTTCTGCGTTGTGTTATGCGAAGGGTGGCCATGGGTTAGCCCTCGATCGGCGCCGGCGATTTCTCGCGGCGTCGTCGCCGCTCTGCGCGGGGATCCCTCATGCTTTCCAGGCCGCGCAGCGTGGCTTTTACGATATTCATCTTGTTGTTCGAGCCGAAGGTCTTGGAGAGTACGTCTTTCACGCCTGCCGCTTCAAGGACGGCGCGAACGCCTCCGCCGGCGATGACTCCGGTACCGGGGGCGGCGGGCTTGAGGAGCACCTTTGCTGCACCGTATTTCGATACGATCTCATGTGGCAGGGTGGTGTCGCTCAGAATCACTGGATGGAGTTCTTTGCGTGCGTTGGTGGTTCCTTTGCGAACGGCGTCCGGTACGGCCTTGGCCTTGCCGAGGCCGATGCCGACGTTGCCTTTGCCATCGCCCACCACGACGAGGGCGGTGAAGGTGAGGTTGCTTCCGCCTTTGACGACCTTGGTGACGCGCTTGATCTGAACGACGCGTTCAATCAGGCCGGAGTCGTCTTCGTCCCGCCTTCGTCGCCTGTCTCTTCTGTCTCCGCCGCTATACATCTAGAACTTAAGCCCTTCTTTCCGGGCGGCGTCTGCCAGTGCCCGGACTCGGCCGTGGTACTTATATCCGGCGCGATCGAACACGACGGTTTTGATGCCTTTCGCGATCGCTCGCTTCGCGACGCTTGCGCCCACGGCGGCCGCGCCGTCGATCTTGCCCCGGGGACCCCCTGCCTTCACTTCTGAGTCGAGGCTCGAGGACGAGACCAGGGTCTGGGCGGCGGAGTCGTCGATCACCTGCGCGTAGATATAGCGTGAGCTACGGAAAACGGCCAGGCGCGGCCTTTCGGTAACGCCCTGGACCTTTTTGCGCACGCGGCGGTGCCGGATCATGCGGGGGCGGCTGTCATATTTTCGGGACGGCAACTATACGCCTCCAATTGCGGCGCGCTTGCCCGGCTTGGTCTTGACATTCTCGTCCGAATAGCGGATGCCTTTGCCGGTGTAGGCGTTTGGTTTGCGGATGGAGCGGATACGTGCGGCCTGTTCGCCGACGACCTGCTTGTCGGTACCGGAGACGATAATTCTGTTCTGGCCTTCCGCTTTCAGCTCGATGCCGTCCATGGGCGGGATTTCGACGGGATGGCTGAAGCCGACGCTGACCACCAGCCCCTTGCCCTGTTGCTGGACTCGGTAGCCGGTTCCGACCAGATCGAGGGTTCTGGTGAAGCCTTCGTTGACGCCGGTGACCATGTTCGCCAGGAGGCTCCTGGTCAGGCCGTGGAGCGCGCGCACGCGATCTTCTTCGCTGGAGCGGCCGACATTGAGTATGGACTCTTCTTGGGCGAAGGTCATCGATGGCTCGAAGGTGAAGTTGAGTTCGCCTTTCGGCCCTTTAACGGTCACGGCCGTGCCGTCGATGGTTATCTTGACGCCATCTGGTACGGGTATGGGTGCATATCCGATTCTGGACATTATCTAGATTCTCTATCTACCAGACGTATAGAAGGAGTTCGCCGCCGATGCCCTGGCGCCAGGCGTCACGGCCGGTGATGATTCCCTTTGAGCTGGAGATGAATGCGACGCCCAAGCCGCCGAAGTATCGTGGAATTTCGTTGTGATTAATGTAGGTGCGCAGGCCGGGCTTGCTGACTCGCTTCAGCCCGGAGATCACCGACGCGCGGTTCTCGTAGTACCGCAGGTCGATTTTGAGGACGTCTTGCGGCTTCCGTTCGATGCGCTCGAAGCCCGCGATGAACCCTTCGTCCTGCATTACCCGTGCAATGGCGGTCTTCACCTTGGAAGCGGGCATTTCCACTGACGCATGGTGGGCCTGAAGGGCGTTCCGGATGCGTGTCAGCATGTCTGCTATGGGATCAGTCGGCGGCAATATCAAGCTCCGGGATTCTAGAGGCTGGCTTTTCGGATGCCCGGCAACTCACCGCGCAGGGCGAGCTGTCGGAAGCAGATCCGGCACATTCCAACGAAACGGATATATCCGCGCGGCCGTCCGCAACGGTTGCAGCGATTATGGAAGCGCACCTTGAACTTGGGTGGGCGCTTCCACTTCTCAATCATGCATTTTTTTGCCAACGCAAATACCTCTGCTGGATCTATACCGCGGCGGGGACTCGATCTTCGATACGCGCAAACGGCATGCCGAGGAGTTCGAGAAGGCGGCGGGCCTCTTCATCGTTACGCGCTGAGGTCACGATGTTTACCTGGAGGCCGCGCAAACGGTCGATTCGATTATAGTCGATTTCCGGAAATACGATCTGGTCTGTGAGGCCCAGCGCGTAGTTCCCGCGTCCGTCGAAACTGGTGCGTGAAACGCCGTGAAAGTCGCGTACGCGTGGCAGGGCGATGTTCACCAGGCGATCCAGGAACTGCCACATCTTCAGGTCCCGCAGGGTGACGGTGACGCCGACGGGCATTCCATCGCGGAGTTTGAAGTTGGCGATCGATTTCTTGGCTTTGGTTACGACCGGAGCCTGCCCGGTTATAGTTGCCAGGTCGGCCGTCGCTCGCGTGACGATGTCCATATTGAGTCGGCCCTGCACGCCGATCACCTCTCCGATGCCGATGTTGAGCACGATCTTGGTCGGACGCGGGATCTCCATCGGGTTCTCGTAGCCGAACTCGCTCAGCAGGGTGGGTGCGACTTCGCTCGCGTATGCTTGCTCCAGCCGTGTCCTGGGCCGGGCTGTGATCGCCGCTGCCCTCGGAGCTTTGGCCGGCTTCTCTTCCGCAACCGGAGATGAGTCGGGCTCGGCTTCGGCCGTGGCGGCCTCACCGACAGATTTAGCTGACGGGCGTGGCTTGCGGCTGCCGGACTTCGCTGCTGGCTTCTTGCTGGACGCTGCCTGGCTGCCTGCTTTTGGTGTCGGCTTTCGGGCGGCGCGTTTCTTCGGAGCGGTCTTGGGCTGCTCTTCTGTCGCGTCGGCAGTCGCCTCGCTTGCCGCGTCGTTTTCGGGGGTGGCTTCTTTATCGGCCACGTTCTTTACTCCAGGACCTCATCGCATGCTTTGCAGATGCGAACTTTGGAGCCATCTTCCAGAATCCTGGTTCCTATGCGCGAGGGTTTGTCGCACGTCGGGCAGACGATTCTGATGTTTGACATATCTAATGGGGCTTCTTGTGTGGTCAGGCCTGACTGTCTCACCCCACGCTGGTGGCCCAGGTGGCGGGTAACGAGATTCAGGCCCTCAACGTAGACGCGATTCTTCTTTTTCTCGAAACGGATCACCCTGCCCCGCTTGCCGCGGTCTTTGCCGGCCGTTATCAGCACCTGATCGTTGCGCCTGATACCGAATGCCATGACTAGAGCACCTCGGGGGCCAGGGAGACGATCCGCATGAACTCACGGTCGCGCAGTTCCCGGGCCACCGGTCCGAATATGCGGGTGCCGCGCGGATTCTGTTCCTCGTCGATTATCACTGCGGCGTTATCGTCGAAGCGTATGTACGAGCCGTCTTTGCGTCGCTGTGGGCTCACTGTCCGCACTATGACCGCGCGCACTATCTCATGGTTTTTGACCGTTGAGTTGGGAGTGGCTTCTTTTACCGTCGCGGTGATGATGTCGCCCACGCGACCGTAGCGGCGTCGGCTGCCGCCGCGAACCTGTATGCAGAGAATCTCTCGGG
>JADFHP010000022.1 GCA_022567135.1 Chloroflexota bacterium | reverse complement strand
TCGGTATTTCGGCTGCTGCTTCATCGCCAAACAGGGATGCCAGCGTTCCCCTGAGCGATTCCGCCATCTCCCCCGCCACGTCGGGGCGGGCCGATCTCCCAGTCCCGATTGCCCACACCGGCTCGTAGCCGACAACCAGCCCGATCGGGTCGGACACGCCCTCAAGGCTGTCCGTGAGCTGGTCCGAGACGTATTCGAGCGCATTACCTGCGTCCCTGACGTCGAGCGCTTCGCCGACGCAAACGATGGGCCGCAATCCGTGTGCGATAGCTGATCGCGTCTTCGCGGCCACGTCCGCGTCGGTCTCGCCGAATATCGCCCGGCGCTCCGAATGGCCGACAATCACGAATCGGCATAGTCCCGGAAGCATGGCCATGGACACAGCGCCCGTGACCGCACCGGAATCTTCCGCATAGCCATCCTGCGCGCCAATCTCTATGTCGGTGCCATCCAACGCAATTGCAACCGCGCCGAGAGACACGAACGGCGGGCATATGACCCTGGTCACGCCGGCGATACCGGCAAGCCCCTCCCGCATCGAGGCGGCGAGTCCAGGCGCCTCGCGCGGCGCTGTGTTCATCTTCCAGTTGCCCGCTACAAGCGGTGTCGCCATCTATCTCTCCAGTTCGCGGCCGTATTCGCGCCGCTATCCATCTTTTTTATCCCCTATTTATCAAGAAGCGCGGCCACTCCGGGGAGTGTTTTGCCTTCAAGGAATTCTAACGATGCACCACCGCCGGTCGAGACGTGGCTGATGAGGTGGTCGACTCCAAACGCCCGGACCGCCTCTGCCGTGGAGCCGCCACCCACAATCGAAGTGGCGGACTCGTTCGAGGCTACGGCGTTTGCGACCGCCTTCGTCCCTCCTGAGAACGCCTCCCATTCGAAGACGCCGGGCGGGCCGTTCCAGATGATCGTCCTCGCATCGGATATGGCGTCCGCGAACGCGCCGCACGCTTCAGGGCCTATGTCGAGGATCAGTTCACTGTCAGGAATGTCGTCGAGCTTTCGAACCACGGCGGGCGTGTCGGGCGCAAACGCTCTGCCGGTCACCACATCAGGCGGGACGAGAATCTCGGCCGGGGAATCTCCCAGCAATGCCCGCGCCGCGGCCACGTCTTCCGGGGTCGAGTCGCCGGCGCCGCCCGAGTGGCCGAACGCCCTGGCAAACGCCGCGACCATGCCGCCGCCAATGAGGACGCGGTCGACATTCCTGGCCAGGTTCTCCAGCACCGCTATCTTGTCGCTTACCTTGGCGCCGCCGACGATCGCCACGACCGGGCTCAGCGGCGATGCGATAGCGGCGCCGAGCATCTCCAGCTCACGGGCCATCAGCATGCCGGCAACGGCAGGCAGGTGCTGCGCGACGCCAACCGTCGACGCGTGAGCGCGGTGGGCCGTCCCGAATGCGTCGTTTATATAGATATCCGCAAGCGATGCGAGTTCACGGGCGAAGCCATCATCGTTCGCCTCTTCCCGGCGGTCGAAACGAAGATTCTCCAGGAGAGCGACATCGCCGGGCCCCATCCCCATGGTCCGACTGGCAGGCTCGCCGCCTCCTGGCCCCGCCGCGTCCAGAACGTCGAGTTCGAGCAATTCACCGAGGCGTTTCCTGACCGGCGCCAGGCGCATCTCCTCCACCACCCTGCCCTTCGGCCGCCCGAAATGGCAGCAGAGGATCACACGGGCCTGGCGCTCTCTCAGGTACCTGATCGTCGGCAAAGACTCCCTGATGCGCGAGTCATCACTGATTCGTGTGGTTTCAGGCGCCATCGGGACGTTGAAATCGACTCTCACGAGGACGCGCTTTCCGGCGACGTCTACGTCCTCTACGGTCTGTTTTCGTGCCGCTGGCTGAATTCGCAAAGTGGGATCGCCGTGATCTGGTCTCAGGAGGCGAGGCGCCCTACGGCGTGCTCGATCAGCCCCTCGAATCCTGCACGTGAATCATCATCAATTTCAGATTTCGTCAATGCCTGGTCAGCATCGCCCCTGAGGTCTCTCAACACGCCTTCGGTATATTCCCTGCTGCCGCTTTCATCGAGAACCTCACGCACCCGGTCGATGCTGGCCGGGTCGATTACCCGCTGGGCGTACATGTTCCCCAGCTCGCGCCGTATCGACGGCTCCGCGTTCTCCAGCGCGTGGACGACGGGCAGCGACTTTTTCTTGGCGATCAGGCGGCCCTGGGCCGCGCTATCTCGCTCCCCTTCCCCCCAGAGCACCGCATAGTCTTCTGCGATTCGCATCGCCGTGCCCAGCTTCAGCCCGAACTCGCCAAGGCCGTCCAGCAGCATTTCGTCGCCCCCGCCGGCCGCGTCTCCGGCGGCCATGATGCCAAGCCTGACGGCCGCTGCGACTACGCTCCCGGACAGCGACTCCGCCATCTTCATGTAGTCAGCCGTTGAGACCGCCAGTTGCTCCTGGAAGACGGTGTCCATGTAGGCACCTTCACAGAGCAGCAAAGTGGCTTCGTCCAGGGTCTTAAGGGCGGCTGAAACCTTCTCCGGCGAGCTGCCGCTATCTCCCATGCTGAAGATGGCGAGCCTGGCGAGAGCGTGCATGCCGTCGCCCGCGTTTATTCCCTGCGCCGGGCCCCAAACCCACCAGAGGGCCGGTTTGACACCCCGGTCCGGGTTGCCTTCCTGGATATCGGAGTGAATCAGCGAATAGTTATGCAGCAACTCGATGGCTGTGGCGCTCAGGGTCGCTTCTCTGTGATCCGCCGGCTGATCTGTTGATTGATCCGGCCTGTCCGCCCCGGCCGCCTGGGCCGCGAACAGGCAGATGGCCCCGCGCAGCCGCTCTTGCTCGGCGGGTGGGACTGGCTCACCATGCTCGTCCACCCAGCCCAGGTGGTAGGCCATCATGGTGTAGAGCGGAAGGGTGCGCCCTTCCATGAACTCGCGGAGGGCCTTTTCGACCGTTGCGCTCGCCGCTCGCAGGTTCCCGTTTGAGTTCAACTCGAATCAGACTCCCCGCCGGGGCTCTCCAGGTCGCGATAGCCTTGCTGAATCACTCTGAGCACCTGGTATGCCGCCAGCGCGCCGTTTCGGGTAATGCGCGGCGGGGTTGCCGTGCAGTCGATTACGGTTGAAGGCAATTCTTCTTCCCCGGCTTCCCCGCAGCGACCCGGAATCACCAGGTCCACGCTGTCCGCAAGATTAGCAGCAACCTCCGAAGCGAGGCGTGTGGGAGGTGTGCCGGAGCGGTTCGCGCTTGTGCCGGTAATCGGACGGCCAAGGCCTCTTATCAGCGCGATCGGTACGGGATGGTCCGGCACTCTCACCCCCACTGTGCCCGTGCCGGCAGTGACGGCATCGGGCACCTCCGGGCGGGCGGACAGCACGAGCGTCATAGGTCCAGGCCAGAATGACTTCGCCAGCGCAGCGACAAAAGGGTGGACCATCACAGCAACTTTAACCAGGGATTCTGCGCTGGCGATCAGAAGCGGAACGGGGTTATCGGGGTCCCGGCCCTTCGCCCGGAGCACTCTCTCAACCGCCGACTGGCTGAATCCGTCGGCGCCCAGTGCGTACAGCGTGTCCGTGGGAAAGGCGACCAGCCCGCCGGATTTCAGAATAGCGACGCCTCTCGCAATCAGCTCCGCGTCTATCTGATCGTTCTGTTCTGCCGGGGCCAATGAGGACTCCTCTCGACGGCTCGCGGCCGGAAAACTATCATCAGGAATGGTCCGCGTAACCTGACGAGATTACATATGATTTACGTTTCGCCCGTCAAGGCGATAAGCCAACCCTTGAACAGCCCGAAAACGCCAAATACGCGAAAATACAAAATAGTCTAAATGCCAGACAAAACGCGGCCAGTGGATTCAAGCGAATCGAACGACTCGGCGAAGGAGCCTGCCGACAGCCGTCGAGTATCGACAACCGGCGACATCGAGGTAGCGACCTATCTCGAAATCGCATCACTGGATCGCGCCACCAGCGCGCGCGCGCCCGGCGAGCCGCAGCCGGCGCTCGAGGCCATCGCCGTCATCGACTTTGGCTCGCAGTACTCCCATCTGATCGCCCGACGGGTTCGAGAGGCGAAGGTCTTCTGCGAGATCATTTCACACAACGCGCCGCGTGAGGCGGTGGAACACCTGGACCTCAAGGGCATCATCCTTTCGGGCGGACCCGGGAGCGTCTATGACGATGACGCCCGCCTTGCCCCGGCGTGGGTCTTCGACGCGGGCGTTCCGGTACTGGGAATCTGCTACGGGATGCAGCTCATCTCGCACCAGTTGGGCGGGAAAGTGGCGCCCAGCGCCACGAAAGAATACGGGCATGCCGTCATACACCGCGACGGCGACGGCAGCGCCCTATTCGACTCTCTGGACAACGAGATACCGGTCTGGATGAGCCACGGCGACCGGATTGAGGAGATGCCTCCGGGTTTCAGATCGATCGCATACTCTGAAAACTCCCCGGTCGCTGCAATGGCCAGCGATGGCCAGTTCTTCGGCATCCAGTTCCATCCAGAGGTGGCGCACACGCCGCAGGGAGCGGAGATCCTCAGTAATTTCGTCCACGGTATCTGCGGCGCGGCGGCAACCTGGACGGCGCCGAACTTCGTGGCTGACACGATCGAACGAATCCGGGCACAGGTCGGAGACGGCAAGGTCATTTGCGCCCTCTCCGGAGGCGTTGACTCAGCCGTCACATCGATGCTCATTCACCGCGCCATCGGCGATCAACTCACCTGCATTTTTGTCGACAACGGCCTGATGCGGAGGGAAGAGCCCGAGCGCGTTCAGGCGGTGTTTCAGAAGCACCTTGGCGTGAAGCTGATCTTCGTCAATGCGGCGGAGAGGTTCGTTTCGGCGTTGAAGGGAGTGACCGACCCCGAAGAAAAGCGGAAGCGGATAGGGCTCGAGTTCATCAGCGTCTTCGAGGAAGAGGCAGGCCAGCTCGGCGACGTAGACTTCCTTGCACAGGGGACACTCTACCCGGACGTGATTGAGAGCGAATCGTCGGAAAATTCCGCCTCGGTAAAAATCAAAACGCACCACAACGTGGGCGGCCTCCCGGAGAATATGAAACTTCAGTTGGTAGAGCCGCTCAGATACCTGTTCAAAGATGAGGTGCGGCTCGCCGGACTCGAACTCGGCCTCCCGCCCGAAGTGCTCAACCGGCAGCCCTTCCCGGGGCCCGGCCTCGCCATCAGAATCATCGGCGAGGTGACGTATGACAAGCTCGAAGTGCTCCGCTCATGCGACTGGATTGTCATGGACGAGATCAAGGGCGATGATCTCTATGACCGCCTCTGGCAGAGCTTTGCGGTGCTCACAGACACTCGGACCGTGGGAGTGATGGGCGACTACCGGACGTACAGCCACGTCTGCGCCATTCGAGCGGTCACCAGTGGCGACGCCATGACGGCAGACTGGGCGCGGCTGCCATACGACACTCTGGCCCGGATCTCAAACCGGATCGTAAACGAGGTCCCCGAGGTCAACCGCGTCGTGCTGGATATCACGAGCAAGCCTCCGGGGACTATTGAATGGGAGTGACCGGCCAGATCCAGAAGGGGATAGACGACCCGAAATGAACGTCCTGGTGATCGGCAACGGCGGCCGCGAACACGCGTTGGCGTGGAAACTCTCGCAGTCCAGGGATACGGAAAAGATCTATGCAGCTCCGGGAAACGGTGGCACTGCATCGCTCGGCGCGAATCTGCCGATCAATGATCTGGACATCCCCGCCCTGTTGAGTGCGGCCCGCGAGCACGCTATCGGCATGACTGTAGTCGGCCCCGAGGCGCCGCTTGCGGCCGGGATAGTCGACGCATTCGAAGCGGAAGGCCTGCCGATCTTCGGACCGAGCAAGGCCGCCGCACGGATCGAGTCATCCAAGGCGTGGGCCAAGGAGTTCATGGCCCGCCACGGCATACCCACGGCAGCGCACAGGGCGGTCACGTCACTCGATGAAGCCGACGCGTATCTATCCACCGTCTGCACCGGTCCGGTGGCGGTGAAGGCGGACGGCCTTGCGGCGGGCAAGGGCGTGGTCATGGCGGCCGATAAGGCAGAGGCCATTCTCGCCGTCAAGTCGATGCTGGATGGCCGGTTCGGCGAATCGGGCTCGACCGTTGTGCTCGAGGAGGCCCTCACAGGGCTTGAAGTCAGCGTATTCGCCTTCGTAGATGGACCAACCGTCTCAGCCGAAGTCGCGGCCTGCGACTACAAGCGGGTCGGAGACGGCGATACGGGCCCCAACACAGGCGGCATGGGCGCATATACGCCTCCCGAGTTCTGGACGCCGGAGCTGGCGCTGGGGATACGCGAGAACATCCTTGAGCCGGCCGCACGGGGCATGGCCGCCGAAGGCTGCCCGTTCAAGGGGATCCTGTACGCCGGGCTCATGATCACGCCAACCGGGCCGCCAAAAGTGATCGAGTTCAACTGCCGCCTCGGCGATCCGGACGGCTCGCTCGTACTGCCCCGGCTCGAATCCGACCTCCTCGACATATGCGTTGCCGTGAGCGAGGGACGCCTGGCCGATACGGTCGTCTCATGGTCGAACTCATCCTACGTATCCGTCGTCATGGCATCCGGCGGATATCCGGGCAGCTACGAAACCGGCAAGACGATATCGGGCGTCGACGATGCCGGGCCCGGCGTTCTCATCTTCCACGCCGGCACAAACCTCTCAGGCGATGGCAAGTTGGTGACGTCCGGCGGGAGAGTGCTCGCAGCGGTCGCCAGTGGCGCGAACGCGGCCGAAGCACGACGGGGAGCTTATGCAGCAGTCGAGAAAATCAGCTTTGAAGACGCTATTTACAGGCGCGATATCGGAAAGCGCGCGGCGACTTCAGCCGCGTCTATCGGAGGCTAGTTCATATGGCAGATGAGGCACCGCTGGTAGGAGTGCTCGTCGGGAGCAGTTCCGACGAGCCGTTGATTGCTCCCGTTTTCGAGACGCTGGAAAGCTACGGAATCAGCTACGAGTACAACGTCATTTCAGCCCATCGCAAACCGGACAAGCTGACCGAGTACGTCAAGGCGGTGAAGGGACGAGGCCTGAAAGTAATGATCGCGGCCGCAGGCGGCGCCGCAGCCCTGCCCGGCGCAGTTGCTGCCCTCACAACGCTTCCCGTAATCGGCGTGCCCCTGCCGAGCAGCGAGATGAAGGGCGTCGACTCGCTTCACGCCATCGTCCAGATGCCGCCGGGAATACCCGTCGGTTGCGTCGCCATCGGCGAATGGGGCGCGCGCAACGCCGCCCACATGGCCGCCGAGATCATCGCTCTCTGGGACGAGAAGGTGGCCGCCGCCGTCGAGACGTACCGGGACCGGCTTCACAGCGCCTGATTCCAGCGCACGCCCATGCTCATAGTTTGCGACTTCGACGAGACCGCGGCCGCGCACAACGCAGCGCGCGCCGTGCTCGATCGATATGAATCTCCAGAAATAGACGCGTTGCGCGCCAGGTACGATTCCGGAGATCTGTCGTTCCGGGAGTACCAGGAGCAGGTATTCCAGGCGACGGGCGCAAACGTGGAAGAGCTGTCAGTCGCCGCAGTTGAGGCGGTCACACTCCGTCCGGGCTTCGTGGACGCGGTCGAGGCGGCGCGCCAGGCGAACGCCCGCTTCATCGTCGCATCGGCCGGACTCCACGTTTACATACGCCCTCTCCTCACCCTGAACGGCCTCGAGGATATCCCGGTCGTGGCCGTTTCAGTCACAGCCGACCCTGCCACAGGGCGCATTATTCAGTACGATTACCCGGAGGCGGAAAGCTGGTGCCGGAGCGAGTGGGCGGTCTGTAAATGCAGGCCGATGAGGGAAGCTCTTGCGGCAGGCGAAGAGGTCGTTTTCGTTGGAGACGGCCTCCGCTCAGATAGCTGTGCGGCAGGCATTGCCACGACAGTATTCGCACGCTCCAGACTGCTCGAATTCTGCCGCCAGAACGGCATTCCGGCCCTGCCTTACGAAGACTTTCTGCCAGTTGCGGAATACATCCGCTCCAGGGCGGATACAAGCCAGGAGACGACTGAGATCACATGATTCCAAGGTATTCCCGACCGGCCATGAGCCGGGTCTGGTCCGAGGACAACCAGTTTGCGCTCTGGTTGAAAGTGGAGATCGCGGCGAGCCAGGCATGGACCGAGCAGGGTGTGATCCCCGCGGATGACATGGCGGAGATAAAGAAGGCGATCTTCTCCCGGGCGCTATACGACGAGCATTTCGAACAGACGAAACACGATGTCGTCTCTTTCACCAGAGCAGTCACGCCCAGCATCGGAGATGCCGGTCGCTGGATTCACTATGGCCTGACGTCAAACGACGTGAAAGACACCGCGCTCAGCCTCCAACTGGTGGAGGCCGTCGACCTGATCGACGGTGAAGTTCAGCGCCTGATGGAGGCCGTAAAAGCCCGGGCCGAAGAGAACATCGGCGTCATCTGCATCGGCCGGTCGCACGGCGTACACGCCGAGCCGATGAGTTTCGGCCTGAAGCTCGCGCTCTGGTACAGCGAGCTGGCGGACCACCGGAAATCGATCGCGCTGGCCCGAGAGTCGGTCTCCGTCGGCAAGATATCCGGCCCGGTAGGCACATACGCGGGCATCCCCCCGCAGATAGAAGAGTCTGTCTGCCGGCAGCTCGGCATCGCGCCGGCGCCGGTGTCGAGCCAGATCGTCCCCCGCCACCGCCACGCCAACTTCGTTAGTGCGCTCGCCCAGCTTGCTGCGTCTCTGGAAAAATTCGCGACGGAGATCAGGGCGTTGCAGCGCACGGAGATAAGGGAAGTCGAAGAACCGTTCGGGACACCCGGATTTGTGAGCACCGGCTCCTCATCCATGCCCCACAAGCGGAATCCGGAACTCACCGAGCGCATCTGCGGCCTCGCCAGGGTGGTGAGAGGCAACTCCGTAGTCGCGCTCGAGAACGTGGCGTTGTGGCACGAGCGTGACATAAGCCACTCGTCTGCCGAGCGAATAATTCTTCCCGACAGCTCGCTGGCCATCGATTACATGCTGGACCTGCTCACAGGCGTCGTCTCCGGCATGAAGATCTACACAGGCCGCATGATGGAGAACGTCGAGCTAACGCGCGGCCTGGTATTTTCGTCAAGAGTGCTCGCAGCGCTCATCGAGAGCGGCATGGACCGGACGAGCGCCTACGAGATAGTCCAGGCCGCTGCGATGCAGACCTGGGATGCCAGAGATGAAAACAGCGATTTCAGGGAGCTGATAAAGGCCGACAGAAAAGTCGCTCAAAGCCTGAACCCGACCCAGCTCGACGAACTGTTCGACTACAACTTCTTCATAACCCACGTGGCACACACATTTGAGCGGCTTCGCCTATCAACGGCGGGCTTGAAAAACGCCTGAAAAATTGCCGCCAAAGCGGCCAGGAGACCAACTAAACGATATGAACGCGATCCACGAAACGAACCTTCCCGGCCTGACTCACAGGGGCAAGGTGCGCGACACCTATGACCTTGGCGACGGACGCATGCTGATGGTTGCCACCGACCGAATATCAGCGTTTGACGTCGTGCTCCCCACCGCTATCCCGGAAAAGGGAGCCATCCTCAATCAGATGTCGCGTTTCTGGTTCAATCTGCTGGGAGATGTCATACCGAACCACATGATCGCAATGGCCGGAGACGCCGATGCGATGGCGAACGTCAAGCGCGTCGGTCCCCTTATCAATCTGGCCCCCGAGATAGCAAGACGATCGATGGTGATCAAGAAGGCGGAGCGAATCGACATCGAGTGCGTCGTCCGGGCCTACATAACGGGATCCGCATGGGCGGAGTACACGCGCTCCGGTACCGTGAACAGCGCAAAGCAGCCGGAAGGGCTGATCGAAGCGGACCGGTTCCCGGAGTTCCTGTTCACGCCCTCCACGAAAGCGGAGGTCGGCCACGATGAGCCGATGACGGACCAGGAAGTCGTCGACATGGTCGGCACGGAGATGGCGGACCGCCTGCGGAACGCGTCTATCGAGATATTTACGAAAGCCCACGACTATGCCCGGAGCCGCGGCATGATCCTGGCCGATACGAAGTTCGAGTTCGGTCTCATCGACGGCGAGTTGACCCTCATAGACGAAGTCCTGACGCCGGATTCCAGCCGCTTCTGGGATGTGAACGACTATGCGCCCGGAGCGTCCCCGCCGGCCTTTGACAAGCAGTTCGTGCGGAACTGGCTCGCGGATTCCGGCTGGAACAAGGAGCCTCCTGCTCCTGAACTGCCACCGGACATAGTCGCAAAAACCGTTGAGCGCTACTCCCAGGCGCTTGAGCGACTCACGGGCGAAACGCTCGCGGCATAGCACTCGTATAATCGTTTGGTTGGCCTGCGCCTTCTCGCGACAGGCTGTTCTATCTGCATACTCTCAGACAGCATAGTTTCAGGATTCACATGGCTACAACACGTCCGGAACGCCGCCGTGGCATGTCCAAGGGTCAGATCAGGGCCGAGCGCCGCCAGCGCTCCGAGCGCCGCAAGTCCCGGCGGCGAAAGATCTATTTCTCAGTCGGCGGCTTCATTGGCCTTGCCTTCATCGTGAGCCTCCTGGTCCCCGGCGGGCTCAGCGGCCGGCACGGCGGCTCCGGCCAGGTGGTGAATACCCTCAACACCGGAGGACCGGTGGCGATCGAATCCGACCAGGGACGCAACCACATCACGATCGGCGCGAGATATAACGGACCGGGTGGGCTGCCCGCCTACAATACCCTCCCCGCGACGACAGGCGGCCACTGGGGCGTGACATCGCCGTCCGCAGAGGTGCCCTCGGGAGTGCCGGCCAGATGGGGGCCGTCCGATGTCGAACTTCCGGATGAGGTCCTTGTGCACAACCTGGAGCACGGCGGCATTGGGATCCACTACAACTGCCCCGACGGCTGTCTCGAAACCGTCCAGCAGCTCACGGACCTTGCGCCGCGCGGCTTCTCACAGTTTGTCATATCGCCATACACGGCAATGGGCTCAAAGATCGCCATAACGGCGTGGCGCCACATCCTCTATCTGGATGAGTTCGACGAGGTCAAGCTCCAGGAGTTCATCGACGAGTACCTGGACAGGGCGCCTGAGAGCGTGCCGGGGAACCTCTTCTAAAAGTTGGCTGATTACCTCGCACGGGTCCGGGTGACGCTAAAGCCCACCGTCAACGATCCCCAGGGAAACACCGTCGCGCAGGCGCTCGGCACACTGGGATTCGACACCGTCGAGGAGGTTCGCGTCGGCAAATTCATCGAGGTGAAGCTGACCGCGTCCAGCCAGGCGGAGGCTGAAAAGCAGATAACCCTGATGGGCGAAAAGCTACTCGCCAACCCGGTGATCGAACTATTCGACTTCGAGGTGGAGCAGGCCTAGGCAGACCTGCCTGGCCATTAACACCTGAATCCCGGGTAGCTGAGGGGCTTGCCCCTCCCCTGCCTGGCCATCCTGTAACGCGGGTCGGGCGGGGCAAGCCCCGCGGCTACCGGATGTCCCTCAGTCGATCACGCCCTTGGTGCTCGGTATGGCGCCGGGGTTGCGACTATCGAGCGCGACAGCCGCCCGCAGCGCCCTGGCCAGCGCCTTGAACGTGGCCTCCGACCGGTGGTGGTCGTTCTTGCCGCTCAACACTGTGACGTGCAGCGCCATGCGGCTTTCGATGGCAAATGCTTCTAGAAAATGCCTCACCTCGTCAGACGAGAACTCGCCCTCGTACCTGGGCGTTCCCATGTCGACAACGCCGTATCCGCGGCCGCTGATGTCTATCACCACGCGGGATAGCGCCTCGTCCAGCGGGACGATCGCATTAGCCATGCGCACGATGCCGCGCTTGTCGCCAAGCGCCTGGTCTACCGCCCTGCCAAGCACTATCCCGGTATCTTCGAGGACGTGGTGCCAGCCCATCGAGTGGTCGCCGCGCGCCCGGACCTTCAGGTCAAACGAGCCGTGGCGCGCGAATGCGTCCAGCATGTGCTTGAGCATCCCGTTATCGGTATCGATCTCAGCCGCACCGGTGCCATCCAGATTGATGGTCACAGAAATTTCGCTCTCCGTGGTCTTGCGCTCCACGGTCGCGATTCTGGGCTCAGGGTCAGTTGTGCCGGCCAATGGCTGGCCTCCGCTTACATGTCCGTTGGTCAGATAACAGTCTTCAGCGCCTTCATGAGACGTCCGGTCTCATCCGGCGTCCCTACGCTGGCACGCAGGTGGCGCGTCAGCCGGGGATGGCTGAACATCCGCACGAACACTCCGTGGGATGCCAGCCCCTCGAACACAACGCCGGCGCCCTGCTCGAACTCACAGAGCAGGAAGTTGGCGCTCGAGGGCCAGTATTTGACCCCGTCCATCGTATCGAGGAATGCCTCAAGCCTGCCTCTCTGCTCGAGGATGATTTTAACGTTTTTCATCAGGTCATCTCTGTTTTCGAGAGACGTGATGAGTGCCGCTTCAGCGGCCGCACTCACGCTGTACGGCTGCTTGATGTCGATCAGGTGGCGCACGATCTCCGGACTGGCGATCATATAGCCGATGCGCAGCCCGGCGAGCCCCGCCCATTTGCTCATGGACCGCAGGATCACCAGGTTCTCGTACTCCGGCACCAGGTGGGCCAGCGAATTTCCTGAGAACTCGAAATAGGTTTCGTCGACCACCAGCACCATGTCCATTTCGAGCAGCCTGCGCGCCTCGGCTTCGGATAGTTCGTTGCCGGTCGGATTATTGGGCGACGCGAGGAAGAGAATCTTCGTGCGCTCATCGTCGAACGCAGCTACCGCATCGGTATCGACGTCGAAATTCTCATCGCGTGGCACCGATACCACCTCGGCGTCTGCGACGCGTGCGCAGAACGAGTACATCCCGAATGTCGGGTCGCAGTCCAGCAGCCGCTCACCGGGCTCCACGAAGAGGCGCAGTAGCAGGTCGATAAGCTCATCGCCCCCGGCGCCTGCCAGCAGGCACTCGAACGGCATGTCCGTGTACTTTGCCAGGGCCTTGCGCACCGCATTCTGGTTGGGGTCCGGGTAAAGGTGCAGCCTGGAAGCGCCTATGGCGCCCGCAACCGCGGGGTGCGGGCCGAATGGGTTCTCGTTCCCGTTAAGTTTGACGACCTCTTCGGGACTGATGCCGGCGCGCCGCGCCAGCTCCTCCGCCGGGTCGACGGAAGCGTATGTCTCGACGGTCGAGAGGTGGCTGCGAATCAGTTTCGTGATGTCTGTCAACTTCGATTTCCCGGAGGCCGTCTACGCCGGCCGGCTATTCGCCGACCAGCTTCCTCAATCGAATATCGGCCGCGGCGGCGTGGCCACCGAGGCCTTCGAGCTTCGCCAGTTCTACCGCGTGCTTTCCGATATCCAGAAAGGCGTCGGCGCCCATCGCGACCACCGGCGTAAATCGTAGAAAACTCCTGACGCTGAGCGCGGAGGCGAATCTTGCCGTTCCCGAGGTTGGCATAACGTGGCTCGGGCCCGCTACGTAGTCCCCCAGCACTTCCGCCGAATATTCGCCAACGAAGATGCCGCCCGCGGACTTGACTAGCGGAACATATCGGTCCGGCTCCGTCACCGAAAGGCAAAGGTGTTCCGGAGCCATCGCGTTCGCGACCCTTACGGCCTCTTCAACGGTACCCACCAGCACGATTGCGCCGTTATCGTCCAACGCGGCCTTCGCGATGGCACGTCGGTCCAGCCGCGCAAGCTGTTCGTCCAGGGCGGTCTCAACTTGATCCGCCAACTCGGGGGACGTCGTCACCAGCACCGGCCGCGCCATCGGGTCGTGCTCCGCCTGCGCTATCAGGTCCGCCGCACAGAATTCCGGGTTGGCGTTCGCGTCCGCGATGACCAGCGTCTCCGTGGGACCGAAGATCCCGTCGATTCCCACCTCGCCGTACAGCAGCTTCTTGGCGGCGGTCGTGAAGATGTTGCCCGGCCCGCAGACGATATCGACCGCCGGCACGGTCTCCGTCCCAAGGGCCATGGCTGCGATAGCCTGCGCTCCCCCAATTTTAAAAATCCTGTCCACGCCCGCGATTGAAGCCGCGGCCAGAATCGACGCGTCCGGCAGCCGCCCGCCCGGCGCCGGCGTGCAGAGAATCACTTCCGATACGCCGGCCACACGCGCCGGGATCGCGGTCATGAGCACCGTAGAAGCAAGTGGCGCGACGCCTGCCGGAACGTATGTCCCGGCCCGGCCCACAGGGGTGACTACCTCTCCGTAAGACTCGTCGGAATCGGTCCAGCCAACGGGAAGCGCGGACTTCTGGAACCCTTCGATTCTCTGTGCGGCCGTTTCGAGAGAGCGAAGAACATCGGACGGAAGTTCACGGGCGGCCGCCGACATTTCATCGGCAGGCACCTCGATGAACTCAAGCTCCATCCCGTCGATCCGGCCTGAGTGCTGCAAGACGGCTCGATCACCGTCCCGTCGGACGTCGGCGATGATCCTTGCCGCAACCTGGAGAGCGGTCAGATCTTCCCCGAAGACGCGCCTGACGCTATCTCGAATCTGATCCGGCAGGGGGTCGTCGAGCGCCCACGACCGGCCGGCGAAGAAGGCTTCCGCCTCCTCCGCGCCGTGCAGCCGCCTCATTTCGACGCCTTGCGCTCAGCCAGAGCCGCCACGAGCGCGTCGAATGACTCGCATTCAGAGCGGAACACGTAGGCTGCTTCGTTGACGGTGATCCCGCTCCCGCCCAGCGCCCGCAGGTGGTCGACGACACGGATCATATCTTTGCGCTGGACGACGAGCTGGACGCCGAACCACATCTTCCCGTCATCAGAGTAGACGCGCGAGATAGTGGGACCGTGAATCCCGGCCAGCTCCCGTTCGCGCATCACCATCGCGGCCACTTCTTCCTCGGACTCGCCCTGGATATTGGCCGAAAGCCTCTGGAAATCCCGAGCGCGTATGTAGGCCTCGACCCGTTCGAGGATCTCGCGTGTGATGGCCAGTTTCTCCGGGTCGTCGCCGAGAAGCCGGCTGTTCCCGATAAGGACGGCCTGGGATGTGCGGACCACGCCATCAGATAGCGGCTTCAGGCCGTTCTCGCGCAGCGTTGCGCCGCTTGCCGTGATATCGGCGATCAGGTCCGCGTAGCCCATGACGGGCGCCGCTTCGAGCCCCCCGCTTGCGTGGACCAGCGTGAAAAAGTTGATCCCCCGCCTGTGCAGCGAGCGGCTTACCAGGCGCGGGTACTTGGTGGCGATGCGAAGTTCTTTGCCGCGTTGCCTGAACTCAAGCGCCAGATCGGCGAGATCCGCCAGCGACGTGATGTCAAGCCAGCCATCGGGGACGGCGATGACGAGGCTGGCCGCCCCGAAGCCGAGATCCTCGTAGAGCGTAAGTGAGTCTCCGCCCTCTCGACGCTTTTCCAGGAAGCGGTCAAACCCGGTAATCCCAACATCCGCGGCGCCATCGTCAACCTCGCCGGGTATGTCGGACGACCTCTGATACAGGACATCGACGCCCGGCAGGCTCGGCATCACGGCCGTGTAGCGGCGCTGGCTGGCCCGCTTCACCGCCAGGCCGCAGTCGCGGAGAAACTGCTCGGCCGGCTCGTACAACGCGCCTTCAGAAGGGACCGCCAGGCGCAGGTTGGACATTATTCGGCGGCCTCCACGGCCTTGAGCACGGCGTCTGTGCTGTATGCGAACCCGAGCGCCGGGGTGTCCGTGTCGCTGCCGAGCGCCCTCACAAGCCCATCGTATCTGCCACCGCCGCCAAGCTTCTCGCCACCCGGCCCCTCCAGGTCGAAGACAGAGCCCGTGTAGTAGGCGATCTCTCTGGCAAGCCCGAGGTCCACCGTGATGGCGCTCTCTGGAACGCCTTCGGCTATGGCCGCCTTTATGACGCGCTCCAGCAACTCGACTGGAGAAGGATCCTGGCCGGCACTCGCAATCGCCTCCCTGCTCCGCTTGATCGCCTCTTCCGGAGGGCCCTTGATTAGTGCAAGTTCGCCCAGCAGGTCCAGAGCTGCGTTTATGGCAGAGGGATCATCCGTAGAGCGAATCTTCAGTGCCAGTCGCGCAAGTATGTCGTCCGGATTTCTTGACCCCACCGAGCCGCTGAGCGAACTGCCAAGGGTGTGGCTCAGGAGGGCCTCGATCTGCTCCCCTGTCGCGGCGCTCCCCGAAACGGTGGCGGCATTTCCATCATCTTGAACTACCGGCAGCAGGCCCATATCAGCCGCCTGCTCTCGAACGCGCCCGGTATCGCCGGCCGCCAGCATCCCCACGCAGTTGATCAGGAATAGCCGGGCGCGATCGGACAACGTCATCGGCTGCAAGACGTTCCAGATAAGACCGACGTGGCCGATAACCAGTCTGGGCTCGGCGATTCCCATGGCCTTCAGACCAGCCAGCGCCATCGCGATGATCTCTCCGTCAGCCGCGGCATCCGCAATTCCGATAAGCTCTGCGCCGGCCTGTGTAAAGGAGCCTGAGAGGCCGTTATCGTAGGCGTCCGGAGATGGATAGCGGAAAACCGGTCCGGAATACTCGAGCCTCAGCGGCACATCAGCGATGCGGCCCGACTCAACGACGTGCCGGATGACGGGAGCGGTGAACTCCGGCCTCAGGCTGACTTCGTATCCGCCGGGATCCGTGAAGCTATAAAGCTGGGCGGCCATCTCGCCGCCGGACTTCCGGAGGAATAGCTCGGTCAGCTCGATTATGGGTGTGTCAATTCGCGTGTAGCCGCGTTCGGCAAAAATGGCGCGGCAAGTCTCCGATGCGGCGTGGAACTTTTGCCACGAGTCTGCATCGTAGTCGCGCAACAACGGAAGCTTCTTGACGGGGAATAGATCGGTCAATGTCTTGCAGTACGGTGTTAGTTGCCGGGTCGATTACTGACGCGCTTCCCGGGTGGATCATTGGGGGCGGCTCACAGCCAATCCATTGTATGTCTCGCGGCCACGGGTACCCAAGACATGAACCCCGGAGCGTGAGTAATCACGGGCGGCACTGGCTGCGCCTTTGACCGTCTTCACTCCGCTGACCGATAATCCGACTCCTGCCAGTTGAGACGGGAGAGTCCCACCCAGATGCCAGATGCGAAGCGCCAGATGCGACTTCCTGAGACGATGCGCCGGTGAAGATGCCGGTAGCCGTCGTCACCGATTCAGCCACCGCCCTGCCCCGTAGCCTCCACGAGGAGGCCGGGTTGCTGGTGGCACCGATGGAGATCACGCTCGGGGGCCGCACCTACGATGACGGTCCGGACGGAGTCGGTGACGATTTTTATGATCTCCTGAGGCGCAGCTCTGAGATCCCCAGGACGTCTGCTCCCCGGCCCGCCCGCTGGCTGGAAAAGCTCAACGCGGCAAAGGAGACAGCCGACTCGATCTTCATGGTGACGCTTGCCGCAAATATGAGCGCGTCATACGACTCCGCCCGTGTGGCCGCCGAGATGGCCCGGGAAGAGGATCCCGATCTGAATATCACCGTCTACGACTCCCGCACCGCGGCCGGCAGCGAGGCGCTGATCGCACTCGCCGCGGCGCGAACCGCCGCCTCAGGCGGCAGCCACGAGGAGGTGGTGGCAACTGCGCACAGGGTTGGGGACAGGGTCCGGCTGCTGGCCTACCTCGATACCCTCGAATACGTTTGGCGCAGCGGTCGCGTGCCCAGAGTCGCAGTCTGGGCGACCTCACTGTTGAAGATGAAGCCGGTCATGGAGATGACACGGGGGAAGGTGCGGAACCTCGCCCGCCCGAGGTCGCGTGCGAAGGCGATGGACCGGATCATGACCGAGATGGCAAAAACGGCAGGCGCCCTTCCCCTTCATGTCGCGGTGATGCATGCCGACGCTGCTAACGAAGCTCGCGTGCTGCATGATCAGATCGAGCGCGATTTCAACTGTGTAGAGTTGATCGTCACGCAGTTCGCTCCGTTCATGGGAGCGCACACCGGCCCGGGGCTTGTCGGGGCGTCATTCTGGGCCGAGTCGTAACTGAAACCTGTAGACGACGTCGGTAGGCGGGCGGGTTCAGGCCAGTATCAGCAGTACTATCTGCGGAATCGCGACCGCGCCGAGAAGCCATGCGTACCGGCTGAGCGGCACGCCCGGCAGGAGTTGCTTTATCGCAACGTTCATTGTCGCGATGGTCCAGGCGCTGATCACTATCCAGATCACCGGGCCGACGTTGGGGATGGGGAACAACAGTGCCAGGAACATGGGTGTGTGAGCGTAGCCGATCACTCGTAATGCCCGGGCCTGTGTGACAGTGTCGGCGCGATCGGGCAACCACTGGCCGCTCAGCCGGATGAGAATCTCCGCCATCAACCACCAGCGGACGCCGATAACAATCGCCGCGGCCAGCCCTAGTCCGGCGCCCAGTCCAAACAGCGACGCAACGGCCGAGAGAAGGACGATCTGGACCGATTGAAATTGGGCGAACGGATCCTCGTCGATATCGCGGAAAACCCGCTGCTCAAGAGCCGCGACTCCAACCATCCGCGTGGCGAGCGTTCTTCCCCTGCCACCTCCCCCACCGACCTGCTGGGACATTAGCCGTCGAATCCCCATATGGCGGCGGCAGTACCGCCCATGACCTGCTCGACCTCTTCGGTTCCGCTCCATGCCGGATGCGTACGCACGCCCTCCAGGGTATTGCGGTAGCCCTCGCGGCCGGCCGAGGGAGGGAAGTCGGAGCCCCACATCATGCGGGAGGCGCCGAATGCTTCACGAGCGAATTCGATCAACGGGGGCACGCTGTCGAAATCGAAGTGCGGTTCAAGGCGCGGGGGGCGGCCACTGAACTCGCCGAGGCCGGGCACCTTGATGGTCGTGTTGGGCAGTTCAGATAACGATAGCGCCCGATGGAACTCTTCATAAGGCGGCTCGAAACTCTTTCGCACACCGGCGAGATGCTCGATCACGATGTGTGTATCGGAGCAAGCTTCAACCAGCGCCCTGAATTCGCCCGACGCGAATCTGGCGACGTCGCCAAGACAGGAAACCACCAGGCCAAGTTCGCCGGCCAGCTTCCAGATCGCCAGTGGGTCGTCGCCGCGCACCCGTTGGTCCGGGTAGAGGCGCACTCCGGCCGCGCCCTGCTCTTTCAGCGCGGCCAGGGTGCCTGCCTGATCGGTGTCATCCGGGTCCAACATGACGACGATCTTGAACCGGCCCTCATAGGTCTCGGCGCAATCGAACAGATAGTTGTTGTCGTATGTCCCGCCGTGCTGGATCAGTACGGCGTTGTCAACGTGATTCGTGTCCATCTCATGAATCAGCGTCTCGATCGGCTCGAACCAGTTCCGGCCGGCATGGCAATGGGTGTCGATGATGCGCATAAGTATTCTGGCCTGTGATGCTGGACTATCGATTTCAATTTGCGATGAGAACCGTAGTCCGCAGGCCGCACGGTGGCAAGAGACGTTCCCAGGCGTGCGGCTAAGCCCACTCGATTATCCCCTCGGGAGCGACGCGCGCCACCTCACCGGTTCCCCTGAACGCGATCGCCTTAATCGTGGCAGAGACCGTCTCGCCGGCCTCGAACCGCCGAACAGAGCCGTTTTCGAGCGCGGAGTCCATACCGCCGTTGTCAAAACTCGTACACGGCTCCAGCCCCACGTTATACGTCCGGCCGTACCAGGGATATCCGAAAGCTCCGAACGATCGCCAGTACCAGAGGTACTTGAAAACCTCGGCCGGATAGGAGAGCGCGAAGCCGACGCCCGTCTTTTCGTTCGTGACCGCGTACCAGCCCTCCGACTGGCCGGTCATATACGCCATGTCGACGGCCCGCGTCTCCTTGCCGGGGAAAGTGCGGAAATCCACCTCACTGCCGTCTACGGCTCGGGAGAGCGGCCATGGCCCTTCGAAGCCGGGCTCGAGCACGGAGTTCGGCTCTACCTTCTCGCCATGGTTGATGATCCTCGATTCCGCCACGTCGAGCCGGCAGTCGGGTGAGAGGAACGGCTCGCCGATCGCGATGTGCTCCAGCCAGACACAGTTAGCGGGCTCTTCGGCCTCGTTCACCACCGACTCGTCCACAGTCAGAATCGCCTCACCGGCGCTGATCGACAGCGTTTTTTCAACAAAAAACGGAGTCCTCGGGCCCCTTGCGCTGAACCGGGCGGCAACCCGCTCCCTGGTGTCCTCGACAATCTGAACGTCCCACGGCAGCGTGTTCATCTCCGCGTGCAGGCCCAGCTCAGCGCCCGTGGAGCTGGACGGATACCCGCCGTGCGGCACCACGGTCTGCCAGCCCCCCTCGTAGACATCCAGCCAGACGCTTTCCGCCGACCCCGAGGTGGGCAGGAAGCGCCGCGGATCGCGGACTCCCGACGGTGAGCGCCACATGAAATCCGTGTCGGACGCCTTGTGGACGAACGAGTAGATGTCCGCTCCCTTGTCGGCGAGCACGACAACCCTGATCAGCTCGTTCTCCAGGATCACCGTCTTCAGCCCGCGATAGGTCCAGGAATCGGAAATCCGGCAGCCGTCGGTGCGCTCGTCCTGATAATGCATCTGTTCCTCCGATTAGAAACTATCCAAAAGACCCCCTCTCCCGCCGGGAGAGGGTGGGGGTGAGGGAGAAGCCCGCTCACACACCGGCGCCTGTGAACGTGCTGTGAGCTAGTTATTTAGCCTGGCAGTCGAATAGAGACGTGTTCCGCCCAACTTGATTTAGCGTTCATGTTTGTCTTCTGAAATAGCTGTGTTGAACGAAATTCCTGCGGGTCATCCCGATCCGACGAGTATTCTGAACACGTCTTTTTCTGGCCGGATCATGCGCTCAAAGCCATCGCTGATCGCTCGTTCGAGTGGCACTTTCGCGGAGATCAGCGGCTTCACATCAACCTGGCCGCTGGCGATCATCCTGACCGCCATGGCATACTCGCCGGAACTGGCCGCAACAGACCCGATCACGGTTTTCTCCGTGCCCACCACCAGGTTGAAGTCGATCTCAGGCGTCGCGGTGTAGATTCCGACAAGAACGATCTTCCCGCCGCGCCGCGCGATCCGAATCGCGTCCACCGGCGTCGTCTTCGCCCCCGCCGTCTCGAAGACGATGTCGGGGCCGATGCCCTGCGTCAACTCCAGCACCTGCGCGTCGTATTCACCATCGGAGGCGTTCAGCGTCTCGTCGGCGCCGAGCTGCGAGGCCAGGTCCAGCGCCTCGGCTCGACGGTCGATGGCGATGACCCTGGCGCCCGACGCCTTCAGCACCTGGAGCGTGAGCAGGCCCACAGTGCCGCAGCCGATGACGGCGACGTTGTCCCCCGGACTGACACCCGACCTGCGCACGGCATGCAACGCCACGGTGGTCGGCTCAGATAGGGGCGCCTCCTCGTCCGGCATCGATTCCGGCAGCGGGATGCACCTGTCCGCCGGCCATTTGGCGAATTCTGCCAGGCCGCCATCGTCCTGCAGGCCGAACACAGACATGGATGGACACACCGCGGACTCGCCCCTGCGGCACCAGAAGCACGCGCCGCACGTGATCACGTTCTCAATAGCCACGCGATCTCCTACCGAGACTCCGGTGGCGTCCTCCCCTAGCTCTACGATGACGCCAGCCGCCTCGTGCCCCAGGATCAGCGGCATCATGCGGCCGGAGATCGGGTTAGGCTCGCCGTGCGCCACCCACAGGGGGCCGAACTGCCACTCCTCAATGTCCGTCGCGCAGATGCTCGAGTAGGTGATCCGGAGTTTTACCTCGCCGGGCCCCGGAACGGGCTCGGGCCAATCCTCCTCAAGGCGTATGTCTTTATTGCCATAAAAGACGAGAGCTTTCATATGTTCTGAATTGCACCGTTCTGGATTTCGATCTGAGTTGCCCAGAATCTGGGAGGGAGGCCATTCTGGCATGGCGCCCATGCTCGGGCAAGCTGGGTCCAGATTACGGGGGTTGTATTATGCGAGCCGCGAAATCGCCTCGCTCCCCTCGAACGCTCGGAGTTGCCAATGTCGATCAAAACGTGCGCGTTCTGGGATTGCCTCAGGCCGGTCCCGCCGCACGGAGACCTTTGCCGGCAGCATTTCAGGGAGCGGCAGGCCGGCAAGATCAACCGCTGTCTCGGATGCGGGCGCTTGAAGCAGACTCAGTACGAACTCTGCCTCGACTGCTACGGCAGCCAGAGCCAGCCCAAACGCCGGCACGCGGCAGGCGACCCGAATGCGGCAGACGAGGTGGAACATCCCTCGTGGCCAGATACGGATTGGAACACGGATTGGAACGGCGTTGCGGGCGGCATGCGGGAGCGACGCTCACGCTACGAAGTCGAGGAATCTCCCGCATGGTCCCTCGGCGACACACGGACCGACACCTTTTACGCCTATCTGCTCAAGCTCAAGGACGGGACGTTCTATCCGGGCCAGACAAGGGATTTGCAGGCGCGGCTCATGGAGCACAAGGATGGACGGGTCAAAATGACGGCGGGCAGCCAGCCCCGCCTCGTTTGGTTCACTCAACTAAGCTCCCGCGAAGAGGCCGTGCTCACCGAAGTCGAACTGAAATTGATGGTTGATCAGAACCCGCGGAAAGTCAGGAAGCTCGTAGTAAATTTCCGCAATCTATTGAGTGAGGTAGACACTGAAGCCTGAATCGGCCGCGACCCGGTAGGAAAACCCCCGTAAAAAAGGAGACACCATGATGAACGACACCCCGAAGATCACCAAAATCGAAATCACGAAATTCGAGCACGAACTCGAGAACGTCGGCAAGGACTACAACACCTTCAACATGGTCTACGAGGCAGGCAGCCGAGCCACTATGTCCGGCAGCGTCCTCCAGATTCACACAGACCAGGGAATCACAGGTGAATTTCCGGGCCTGCGCGGCCCTACAGTCGCCCAGATCGAGATGGTGGCCGGTTACCTGATCGGGAAAGACGCGCTCGAGCGCGAGAAGATCTACCAGGACATGAAACGCGGGCTGCGCCACTTCGACATGACGGGCGTCGGCCCCATCGACATCTGCCTGTGGGACATAGCGGGCAAGCTATTTGACGTGCCGCTCTACAAGCTGCTTGGCGGAACCCGAAAACCACTGCCCGCATACGCCAGCACGCTCCACGGCGACGAGAACGGAGGCCTCTCGACCCCCGAGCAGTTCTCCGACTTCGCGGAGCAGTGTTACGGGATGGGCTACCGCTCGTTCAAGATCCACGGCTGGGGCCTCGCAGCGCAGCGAATCCAGCGCGAGGTCGACAACGTGCTCAATATGGGCCAGCGGATGGGCGGCCGGATGAGCCTGCTGATCGACCCGGCCTGCGAGATCGAGAACTTCGGGCAGGCCCTCGCCGTTGGCCGGGCGTGCGATGAAGCAGGCTTCTTCTGGCTCGAAGACCCCTACAAAGACGGCGGCGTATCCCAGTTCGCGCACCGCAAGCTGCGCCAGATGATCAAAACGCCGATCCTCCAGACCGAGCACATTCGCCTGCTCGAACAGCACGTCGACTTCATCGTCTCCGACGCAACCGACTACGTCAGGGCCGGCGCCCACGAGGACGGCGGCATCACGGGAACCATGAAGATCGCAGCGGCATCAGAGGGATTCGGCCTCGACGTCGAACTGCACGGCCCAGGCCCCGTCCACCGCCACATCATGTCCGCAATCCGCAACACCAATTTCTACGAATTGGGCCTCGTCCACCCGCTCCTGAAATCCACCCGGTCGCCCGTATATGTGGCGGACTACAACGACGACCTCGACGGCATCGACTCCGACGGCAACGTATACGCCCCCGAAGGCCCCGGCCTGGGCGTGCCGCTGGACTGGGACTGGATCAACGCCCACAAAGTAGACGGGGGCGTCCTCGCCGAGGCCTAACCTGCCCTCCCGTGACGGCCGCACAGCCTCGCCCGCCCACCATCGTCAATCACGCCCAACATCGTCATTCTGGCGCTGGCCAGAATCCAGTCCTCGTCGGGAACAATCACGCAACGACCAGCCTGAGGCGGATCAACGTGTTTTGAGATAGTTAATAAGACATGACCATCGTAGATTTCATGCCCTCCCCGGACCTCTACCCGTTCCAGTCGCGCTGGGCCCAAACGTCGGCCGCAAAGGTCCACTACGTGGATGAGGGTCAGGGCCGCCCCATCCTGATGCTGCACGGCAACCCCGACTGGTCGTTTCTCTATCGAAACGTGATCACAGGACTGCGCGACGACTTCCGCTGCATCGCCGCCGACTACCCCGGCTTCGGCCTGTCCGAGCATCCCGAAGGCTACGGCTATACGGCGGCAGAGCACGCCGCAGCCATCTCAGAGCTCGTCGAGCAGCTCGACCTCCGCGACCTGATCGTCTTCGGCGCAGACTGGGGCGGGCCGATCGGCCTGGCCGTCGCCCTCAACTCACCGGAACGAGTGACCGGCATCGTACTCGGGAACACCTGGTGCTGGTCGCCGACGATCTTGATGAGGACCTTCAGCTTCGTCATGGCCCGCTGGCCCATGCAACAGTGGATACTCCGGCGAAACTCGTTCGTAAACGTCCTCATGAAGCGGGCGGTGAGACGCCGCCTGTCCATCGAGGAGTTCGCCCACTACACAGACGTCTTCCCCGACGCCGAATCCCGACGTGGCGTGGCCGAATTCCCAAAACAGATACGCGCCGCCGGCCCATGGCTCGAAGACATATGCGGCCGCGTCTCGGCTGAGCTGGGCGACCGCCCTACCCTGCTGGTATGGGGCCCCAAAGACCTCGCCCTCCCCCTCAGACGAGCCCCCAAACGCCTGCGCCGGATGTTCCCTGACAACACGCTGGTCGAGCTGAGCGATGCCGGACACTTCATCCAGGAAGACGCCCCGGATGAGATAGTGGCAGCGATAAAAGAGCGGTTCGGGTAGGGCGCGCGGCCGGACGATCAAATCCGGTAGAATCCCCGCACTTACGTTAGTCGGTATATGAATGGTTGGTTGTATGGCACATCTATTTGTACGACACACTGTGGCTGATTTCGATAAATGGCACTCGGCCTTCGAAGAAGACGAACCCAATCGCGATAGCCACGGGCTAAAGTTGCTCGGTCTTCACCGGGGCCTGGAAGACTCGAACGACGTTACGGCCGTGTTTGACCTCGACAGCGTCGATCGAGCCAAGGAGTTTCTCGGGTCAGAAGACCTGAAAAAGGCGATGATGGAGGCCGGTGTACAGGGAATGCCGGATATCTGGTTCACCGACTGACCGTTCGACTCAGCCGTCCTCTGTAGCGTACCGGGCGCCGGCAACCGGTCCGTCCCGTCTCTAGATCGCTGGCACTTCGGTGACATTCAGGTTCAGGAATCGGGGGCCGAAGTAGACGGGCTCGGTCAGGTCCGTGTACTGATTCAAGTCGTCCCATTCGTCCGGGTAGAGCCTGAACAGATCCGCGATGATCTTTTCAGGAATCTGCAGAGTCATCAAAGCCGGTTGCCAGATCGCGTCACTCTCATCCTCAGCCGGGTAGTTCGGATAGTAGGCGCACTGGATGCGGATAGGCACTTTGAGCCCAACCATGCCTCCCACCGCCGCTCCCATGCGCTCACCCTGCTCGCTCGCCGGGCCGTTCCAGACAGCGTCGAGATTGGTCATGACGTCCGTATATGACTGAACTGCCGGTGAGGCTCCGTGCGCGAGCCGGACTGGCCGAGTCCGTCG
>JADFHP010000134.1 GCA_022567135.1 Chloroflexota bacterium | reverse complement strand
ACATCATCCTGCCGATAGTGCCCTCAACAGTGGCGAGATGACCCCGTGCGCGTAGCCGTAATCGGCGCCGGAATAGTCGGCGGTTCCATCGCGCTCCACCTTGCGGAGCGCGGCGCTGAAATCACGCTGATAGACGCCGGCCAGCCCGGCCATGGCGCATCCCGCGTCTCGTTCGCCTGGATCAATGGCCGCGACAAGAACCCACGCGGCTACCACGAGCTGAACCGCCGCTCACAGGACATGTGGCGACGCTTCGCCGACCGGCTGCAAGCCGACGTCGGCCTCACATGGGGCGGCGAGATGCGCTGGTCCGTCACCGCAGATGGCGCGGCCGAGCTTCAGCGCGCGTCGCGGAGCTGCAATCGTGGGGCTATCCGATTCGTACCATGTCGCCGGACGAGGCGGCGGAGATGGAGCAGGGCATCCGCTTCGGCGATGTCACAGCCGTATCGTTCACCGAGTCGGACGGCCACGTCGACCCCGTTCGCGTCGCGACGGCATGTGCCAGACGCGTCCGGCAGCTTGGCGGAGAGGTGATCTTCGATAGCCCTGTTGAGGCAATTACCGTCTCCGGCGGACGCGCCCGCGCTTTGCGGGCAGGTGATCGCGAGATCGAAGCCGACTCGATCGTGATCGCCGGTGGCGCGGCCAGTCCGAAGCTGGCCGGGATGGCAGGCATCGAGCTTGGCGAAGCACACTCCTTTGGCTCGACGACGATCACAACCCCCCTCGATGGGCCGCTCTTCTCTAATATCGCCGCCATGCACACGCCGCGCGATCTGCCGGATAGCTTGCTCAACATCCGGCAGCTCAGCGATGGCAGCGTGATGATCCACGGCGGCGAGCACGGCATCAATGGCAAAGAGGGCTCACGAGACGATGGCGATCGGCTGCTAGAGGAGGCGGTCGGTTGGCTCCCCGCGATATCCGGAGCAGAGGTCGCCGAGATCAGGCGCGCCACGCGCCCGGTGCCGCCGGACGGACATCCCGTGCTCGGCTACGCACGAAAAGTCGGCAACGTGTACATCGCCTTCACCCACTCCGGCGTGTCGCTGGCGCCGCTAATCGGCGAGTTCGCCGCCATCGAGATCCTCGACGGAGCCCGCATCGCGGCGCTAGAGCCGTACCGCCTGGAGCGCTTCTCGTAGGGGCACAAGCCTCGTGCCATCCTGAGTCCGCCTCCCCTACGCGAAATTCCGGTGCACCATCCCGTCCGGCGCCAGCCGGATGATCGTCCGGTGCCCCTCCCGGTAGATCGACTCCATGTAGGCGTCGAACTCGTCTTCCGTCTTGTAGCGCCTGACGATCTCCCGCGTCGCGTCTTTCACATCGCCATCGTCCAACTCAGCGCTGCCCCACACATACACGTACTGGCCGCTTACGTGATCGACGATGCCGCTGCAATGAGAATCGCGGACCAGGTTCTTCCATTTGGCCGTGCTGGTGATGGTCGATATTGAAAACGCGCCGTCCCGCCACACGTACCAGACCGGCGAAAGCTGCGGCGTCCCACCCCCCCGGTTGGTCGCAAGTATCAGGTTGCGTTGCGTGGAGAGAAACTCTTCCACGGCTGGCGTGATCTCATACTCAGGCATCTTCGTCTCCCCCAGTTTCCGACCTCTTCGTCGCTCGTTTTCCGATGACGATCACCCCGGCGATCAGCGCCACTCCGGCGGCTGCTAAAAACGCATCGCCATATGCGTCAATGAACGCCCCCGCCTCGCTCAGCCCCTCCTCCAGCGCCAGCCGCTCGCGCCACGAGAAGATCATCGTGCCGATCGACACCGACAGCACGGTCCCTATCGTCTGCGTCACCGCCAGCGTAGCGGACGCCGCGCCGGCGCGGTCGCCAGAGACATGGCGCATGGTAAGCGCGTATACGGAAGACTGGTGGATGCCGAATGCGAGCCCCACCACACCGGCCCGCAGAGCCACTTCCGGCAGCGATGCGGTGTCGCTGATCTGCGACATCCAGAGCAGGCCGCCCGCCGTCCCCACGGCCCCGACGACCGTCATCACGCGGTCGCCCAGCCGGTCGGCCAGCCATCCTCCAGCCGTCGAGCCGACGAACGTGGACGCACCCATCGTCGCCAGCATGGCGCCCAGCGCAACCGGGCTGCGGCCAAGCGTATCGACCACATAAAACGGAAACAGGAACCACATGAGAAAGTAGGCGATGGTGGCGACCAGGTTCGACGCCGCACCCGCCAGAAACGCCGGCATCCGCAGAAGCTCTCCGGGTACCAGCGGATTCTCGATTCGCCGCTCCCGCCACACGAACAGCGCCGCGAACGCGACGAACAACGCCCCCGTCCCAAGCGTCCCTACCGAGGTCCAGCCATCGATACGGGCGATCGATACCGACAGTGCAAACATGAACAGCGCCAGGAAGAGCAGCCCGGCGCCGGCCCAGTTGAAGGCGCCAACGGACCGCCGCGTCGCCGCCGCAACGAACGGCTGGATCATGAACATACCGATCAGCAGCACCGCGGCGCCAATCGGCACCCTCGCCCAGAAGATCGCCTCCCAGCCGATGGTCTGCACCAGCCACCCACCACCCAGCGTCGCCGTGACCTGCCCCGCGCCGACCGCGGCGATCGTCACGCCCAGCGCCGCACCGCGCCTGTGCGGCCCGAACGCACGCGCAACCAGCGCCGGGCCAACGGTGAACAGAATCGTCACGCCGACGCCCTGCATGACTCGCAACGCGACGATGCCGGCAAGGTCCGTCTGGAGCGCGATCAGCCCGACGGCAACCGAGTTCAGGATCACGCCTGCCAGGAAAAGCCACTTGAGTCCGAACCGGTCGCCGAACGCGCCGACCCCGAAGCCGGACCCACTGCGGCTGGCGTGGTAGATGACGATGATCCACTGGACCGTGATCAACGACTCGCCGAGCGAGTCGCGCATCGTCGGCAGCGATACGTTTATCGAGAAGTCCAGCGCGCCCAGGTAGAGGCCCGCCGCCCCCGCGATGATCGTGGGAATCCCGGCCCCGGCCGCCAGTTGCCGGTTCAACTGCGCATCACGCTAAAAAATTAGCTCAAAAACCCCCTCTCCCGCCGGGAGAGGGTTGGGATGAGGGAGAAACCCACTTTTGTACACGCCCCTGTCAACCTGTTTTAAGATTCGCACCCCGCGGCCGGCCGCTACTCGAGGTCGCCCAGTATCGAGCGCGAGATGATCAGCCGCTGTATCTCGGACGTGCCCTCGTAGATCTCCGTGACCTTCGCGTCGCGGTAGATCCTCTCCACCTTGCTCGGCTTGAAATAGCCCGCGCCGCCGTGGATCTGCACCGCGTTCGTCGCCACCCGGTGCAGCACCTCCGAGGCGTACAGCTTCGCCATCGCCGACTCCGCGACCGGGTCGCCGCCGCCATCGACGATCTCCCCCGCACGATGCGTCATCAGCCGCGCCGCGTCGATCTCCGTCGCCATGTCGGCCAGCATGAACGCCACCGCCTGGTGCTCACCGATCGCCTTGCCGAACGTCCTGCGCTGCCTCGCATACTCCAGCGCGGCCTCGTAAGCCCCGCGCGCCAACCCGACGCACTGCGCCGCGATAGACACACGCGACGTCGTCAGCGTGCTCAGCGCGACAGAGTAGCCGCGGCCCTCGTCGCCGAGCCGATTCGCCACAGGCACACGGCAGTTCTCGAAGACCAGCTCCGCAGTCGCCGAGCCCTTCATGCCCATCTTGCCCGTCAGGTGGTTCGTGCTAAAGCCCGCCGCCCCCCGCTCCACCACCAGCGCATTGATGCCCCGATATCCGGCCGAGCGGTCCGTATTCGCGAACACGACGAACGTGTCTGCATGCGTGCCGTTCGTGATGAAGGTCTTCGTGCCATTGAGAACATAGTCGTCGCCGTCGAGTTCGGCGGTAGTCTCCATCGCCAGCGCATCGCTGCCGGTGCCCGGCTCGGTGAGCGCGAAGCCGGCGATCTTCTCGCCCGAGGCAAGCGCCGGAACGAACCGCGCCGCCTGCTCCTTGTTCCCATGCCGCGCGATCGCAGCCGTCCCCAGCGAAACATGCGTGACATACACGGTGGAAGTAGACCCGCAGGCCGCAGCGATCTCCTCGATCACGACGGCCAGATCGACGTACCCACCGCCTGCGCCGCCAACCGACTCGTCAATGCTCAGCCCGCACAGGCCAAGCTCTGCCAGCCCGCGGAAATTATCGACCGGAAACTCCTCGGCCTCGTCGATCTCTGCCGCTCGCGGCTCAAGCTCCCGCCGGGCAAATTCACGCGCCGTCGTCCGGAGAAGTTCCTGCTGTTCGGTAAGTGCCATTACTCTGGCGAATCACTGTATTGGCGACGGGTGCGAATGACAACACGAGAGATACTCCCGACGGTATAAGGCCAGTTCCAGCCAGCGAGTGCCGCTGGATTGATAGCCTACCCACCAGAGAGCATCGATTCCCCGACCACCTCACGGAAGGACGCCGGCGATGAACCCCGCAAACCAGATGCATCACGACCTCTTCGAGCGCTCGCTGCAACACCAGGCCGGGCACGGCAATGACTGCACCGTCTTCCCCAGTCCCCAGGCGCCGCTCTGGGCCACGATCGCGTCCGCCATGTCGGTCACTCGGATCCTGGAAATCGGATGCGGTATCGGCTACCAGACCGCCTGCCTCGCCTCGGCCACCGCCGAGTGCCTCATCGAAACCATCGAGAACGACCCGGTGCATGCCGACCTGGCGCAGGGTGAATTCGAGCGACTCGCCCTGTCAGACAGGATCACGATCCTCCGCTACGACGCCGAGTCCCTCCTGCCCAACCTCGACGCCCCGTATGACCTCGTCATCGAGGACGCCGGAATCGACTACGACAAGTGGCTGCCGGAACTAACTCGCCTCACCCGCCCGGGAGGTGTCTTGATTACGAGCAACCTCGCGGGCAAACTGCCCAACTGGGACCCCCGATTGCCGACCGAAGCCATGATGATCGTCCGACCCCAATTTAGTTACTAAAGAAGCACCGCCCCATCTATCGCGCCACCCGTTATTAGCAGCCACCCCCTTCCTGAAACAAGGCGGCTTCTCGACAGGCGAGCGTTGTTCGGGGTTGGGGGGAACCCTAGAATGAGCAAATGCGTCTCCACTATCTCGCCGACATTCATCGCGCACAACGCGTGCTTATTGCGAACGGGTTCCATTGGACTCTCTGGCAGTATTTGAAGCCACGACAATCTTGGGGTGTCGTGAAGGACGTCGGTAGTGGTGAAGTACAGATCCACGTGCGCGGCTTCAATGATGGCCGGGTTGAAGCCGAGATCGAAGTTTCGCGATTCTACTTGGAACACCACCGCCACCCATCCGTGAATGCGAATTTGAACATAGCCAAGATTCTTGAGGCCGGAGGAGTTCCCATCATTATTGAGCCGAGTGATGAACTTGTTCGCTCGTATAGCGTGCCGAACCGGTTGACAGATTGGCGGCCCGCAGCGCTGATTGGAATCCTCGCACTGGCACTTATTGGGCTCCAAGGACGGGGTCGCTTAACGTAGTGCCCCTGTCCGAACTCCACCACCCGCCACACGAAACGCCCGCCATGAGAATCGTCGGCATCGACCCCGGACTCAACCGCACCGGATACGGCGTGGTCGACTCCGCAGGCACCCGCTCCGGAGAGCAGCGAGTCGTTGAGGGCGGCGTCTGCAAGTCACGCCAGAAAGACGAGCTTGGCGAGCGCATCCTGGCGATCTACTCCGACGTCTGCGAAGTTCTCGACGAGTTCAAGCCCGCGGTAATGGCAATCGAGCAGCTCCACAGCCGCTACGCCTTCCCAAAAACGGCCATCCTCATGGGCCACGTGCGCGGCGCAATCTACCTGGCCGCGGCCGAGCGCCTGATCCCCGTCTATGACTACGCGCCCACGCGCGTGAAGAACGTGATAACGGGCGCCGGACACGCCAGCAAAGAGCAGGTGCAGATGTCCATCGCCGCACTCCTCGGCCTCGATGAGCCGCCCCACCCGGACGACGTCGCAGACGCCTTCGCCATCGCAATCTGCCACGCCCTCGTCGCAAGAACGCCTGCAGCAGTATGAAAAAGAGGCCACTGACTTGATCGCATACCTGAAAGGCCGCGTGCTCCGCATGCCCGTCGACGGCCCGGTCATGGTGCTCCTCACCGACTCCGGCATCGGCTACGAGATCACGCTACCCGCGTTCGTCCACCACTCGCTCCAGCAGGAAGGCATCCAGGAGGGCGACGAGGTCGGGCTAGATATCTACTACCACGTCACCGACCGCCAGCCGAAGCCCGTCCTCGTCGGCTTCCGGGACGCCAGCCAGAAGCGGTTCTTCGAGCAGATGATCGCCGTCGAGGGCGTAGGCCCGGTCAAGGCCGCGAACGCGCTCGTCTTCGCAGTCGGCGACATCGCACGCGCAATCGAGGACGAGGACGTATCCCTGCTCCGCCGCATGCCCGGCATCGGCGACCGCGCCGCACAGAAGATGATCGCCACGCTGCGCGGCAAAGTAACCGAGTGGGCCATGACGGTAGACGGCGCGCCCGCCGCTGCAGTGAACGAGCCGACCCCGGAAGAGGAAGCGGCCGACAAGACGAAACAGGAAGCCATCGACGTCCTCATCAGCCTCGGCCACCGCCAGAACGACGCAAAAGAGGCCGTCCAGAAAGCCATCACCGCCAACCCCGACCTCGCCGACAACTCCGAAGACCTCATCCGAGAAATATTCCGCACCCTCGCCGGCGTCTCATGACCGGCTCCGCAGCCACTCCCATCGGTATGTACCGTCAGGGGTTATTGCCCCCGCGGGCACCCGCCCCCGACCCTGCCAACAACGCCCCAGTCCCCATGCAGTCCAGAGAATCTGGCATCAACAAAATCGAGGAAGGGCTCCCAGATGAAAGCGATCGTCTATCGCAAGTACGGTTCACCTGACGTTCTTCATCTTGAAGAGGTCGACGAACCAACCCCCGGCGCCGACGAAGTGCTGGTCAAAGTTCATGCGGCGTCCGTAAATTCATGGGACTACGATCTCCTGAGGGGTGCGCGGGGCTTTACCCGCCTATCGGGACTTCTAAAACCCCGGCACAAGATCCTGGGGACAGACATTGCGGGACGTGTCGAAGCGGTCGGCATAAACGTCGAGCAGCTTCAGCCAGGTGACGAGGTGTTCGGCGAGGTAAGTAAACGCTTCATCTCGCTGGGTTGGGGCGGTTTTGCCGAGTACACATGTGCTCGTGAAAAAAACATGCTGCTAAAACCGGCGAGCATGACATTCGAGCAAGCAGCGTCCCTGCCTCAAGTGGCAGCCCTCGCACTCGGGGGGCTCCGCTATAACGGAGAGATTCAGCCGGGGCAAAGGGTTCTGATCAACGGCGCGGGCGGTGGCGTCGGTACCCTGGCAGTCCAGATTGCCAAAACATTCGGGGCTGAAGTAACCGGCGTGGCCAG
>JADFHP010000133.1 GCA_022567135.1 Chloroflexota bacterium | reverse complement strand
TGTCCGTCGTAACTTGGACGCACGAGTACCAAAAATGGTCGATCAGGTTCTGGAATCCAGAACCGGGAAGCGGACTCAAAACGGGAAATTCTACGATTCTGCTCAGCGGCATAAGGTCGAAGGGGCGGACGCTTGTCTAATTCGCGTTTACCAGAAACTGAGACCAGGAATCTGGGTTTTCAACGGCATATTTAGGCTTGTGGATTCATGGCCAGAGACCGTTGGGAGCAGAACTGTCTACAAGTTTAAACTGGAGTTGACTGAAGAAGTTATTGTCGAAGAATCACAATCTTTGCACGATCGCGAAATGCCCCAAACCCGAATGATCCCGTCAGATGTGAAAAGGGTCGTCTACCAGAGAGATGGCGGGCAGTGTGTTATCTGTGGAGCCGATGACAATCTGCATTTCGACCACGAGTTACCCTACTCGAAAGGCGGGACCTCTTTAGTCGCTGAGAACATCCGTATCCTTTGCGCGCGCCATAATCTCTCCAAGGGCGCCAAGATCCAGTAGGTGAGATCTGCCCCCCATGCTCCTCTCAGGTAAGAAAGCCCTCGTAACCGGCGCCCGCAAGGGCATCGGGCGGGGGATTGCGGTTCGGTTTGCCCGGGAGGGGGCGGATGTTGGGATCGCGGATATCGTCGATGACGAGGAGACGCGGCGGACGGTTGAGTTGATCGAAGCGGAGGGCCGGAAGAGCTCTTTGCATATCGCGGACGTGAGTAAAACGTCTGAGATTTCACGGCTGTTCGATGAGTTTCTGGCGGAGCACGGGCGTATCGATATCCTGGTGAATAACGCCATCATGCCCGACCAGTCGGCCGGGTTCGTGGAGATGTCTGAGGCGTACTGGGACCGGATGATCGACCTGACCCTCAAGGGCTATTTCTTCATGTCGCAGCGCGCGGCAAAGGAGATGGTGAAGCAGGGTGCCAGCGGTGAAAAGGGCGGACGGATTGTGTCGCTCTCCAGCGTCCACGGCTATCGGGCGTGGCCGGACGATACGGCGTACGGCATCTGCAAGGCCGGGCTGAAACGCATGGTGAAGAGCATGTCGTTGGACCTGGCGGGACACGGCATCACGTCGAACTGCATCGCCCCCGGCTACATCGACAACCGGCTTCCGGATGACGGGGCGCTCGAAGCGGCGCCTGGAACCATCGACGAGCTGCCGCGACTGGCCGGTTTCGTCGGCTCGGCAAGGGGCGGCGTGCCGAGCGATATCGCAAGCATGGCATTGGTGCTCTGCTCTGAGTTGGGCGACTACGTGAACGGCGAGACGATCGTGGTTGACGGCGGGCTGTTGGCCGGCGGGACTCCGGATTCCGGGGCAGACCGGCACGACGAATGATGGGAGTGGGACGATAGGGCTTCTGGACGGCAAGAAGGCGCTCATCACGGGCTCACGGCGCGGGATCGGCGCGGCGATTGCTCTGAAGTTCGCTGCCGAGGGCGCGGACGTCGGGTTGAACGACGTCGTGCGCGACGCCGAAGCGGACAAGACGATGGCCGGCGTGGCGGGGCTGGGCCGCAAATTCAGCTGGCATCAGGCCGACATTGGCAATACCGATCAGCGGGCGCGGATGTTCGATGAATTCCTCGAAGCGCATGGGCGGATCGACATTCTCGTGAACAACGCGGTCGATAGCCGCGACGTGCCGTTTCTGGAGGTGGATGAGGCGTTCTGGGACCATCTCGTGGGCCACGGCCTGAAGGGCTACGTGTTCGCGTCGCAGCGTGCTGCGAAAGAGATGATCGCCCAGGGCGGCGGCGGGAAGATCGTCTCGATCAGCTCGGTGCATAGCTATCGGGCCTGGCCGCACGACAGCGTCTACGGCATCGTAAAGGCGGGTCTCAATCGCATGGCAAAGAGCCTTGCGCTGGACCTGTCGGGCACTGGAATCAACGTCAACTGCGTTGCGCCGGGATACATCGATAGCCGGGTATTGCCGTTGAGCGAGGAGCCGAATCGGGGCGGCGCGGGCTATGCCGATGAGGCGATGGAGTGGATACCGTCGCGGCGTGGCGGGTTACCCGTCGATATCGCGAACGCGGTGCTGTTCCTGTCGTCATCGATGGCCGATTACGTGAATGGCGAGACGCTGCTGGTGGACGGGGGCCTGCTTACGGGCGGGACGCCGTCTTAGGCCCCACCTTCGGGTGGCCGCGCGCGGCGCATTGGGAATGCCAACGGGTATGCAAGATATATACGATCACATCGAGCAACATCTGGACGAAAGCATCGAGACCCTGCTCCAACTGGTGCGGCAGCCGAGCGTGTCGGCACAGCGCCTCGGGTTCGACAAAGCGCCCGAACTGGTGAAGAGCAAGCTGGAGGAGGTGGGGCTGCAGGCCGAGATCTGGCCGACGCCGAACGACGGCCTGCCGTCTGTGTTCGCGAGCGCTTCCGGCGAGTCAGACCGGACGCTGCTGTTCTATACGCACTACGACGTGCAGCCGCCGGAGCCGCTCGAGTTGTGGGAGTCGGCGCCGTTCGAGCCGGAGCGGCGGGGCGACCGGATATACGGCCGCGGGATATCCGACGACAAGGGGAACATCGCGGCCCGGCTCGCTGCGATCAGGGCTTTTCAGGATGTGCGGGGCGGCCTGCCCAGCAACCTGAAGTTCTTTGCCGAGGGCGAGGAGGAGATCGGCAGCGTCAATCTGCCGGGGCTGGTGGTTGAGCGGGCCGATGAGCTGTCGGCCGATGCCTGCATCTGGGAGGGCGGCGGCAGGAATGCCTCCGGTGATCCCCTGATCTACCTGGGCCTGAAGGGACTTCTCTACATTGAGTTGAGTTCGAAGAAGCTCTCGGGTGACGCCCACTCATCGTTCGCGACGATCTTGCCGAGCGCGCCGTGGCGGCTGCTGGAGGCGCTGCATACGCTGCGCGAATCGGATGGGCTGGTGCTGATACCTGGGTTTTACGATGACGTGCGTGAGACGACGGTAGAGGAGCGGGATGCGATCGCAGCGTTGCCGGATGAGGCGGACATATGGGCGGAGACGTTCGGGAACGCGTACTTCAACAATGAGTTGACGGGTGCGGCGCTCCGGCACCGGTTGCTGATGGAGCCGACGTGCAATATCGACGGTATCTGGGGCGGCTACCAGGGGCCGGGGACGAAGACGGTATTGCCTGCGGAGGTTACGGCGAAGCTAGACTTCCGGCTCGTTCCCGAACAGCGGCCGGACGACATTCTCGAGAAGCTGCGTCGGCATCTCGACTCGAACGGCTTCTCCGACATCGAGATCGAGAAGCTCGGTGGCGTAAACCCCTCACGCACGTCGATGACGTCACCGTGGGCGAAGCTGATCGCCGAGACATGCGTCGAGATATACGGCAGGCAGCCGGTGATTCAGCCTTCGATGGCGGGCACCGGGCCGATGTACGACTTTGCCGACGTGCTTGGGATGCCGGTGGCGACCTCGGGCATCGACCACCCGTCGCACAAGATCCATGCGCCCAACGAGAACATCACGCTGGATGACTTTCTGATGGGCGCTAAGCATGCCGCGTTGGTGATGCAACGCTTCGCCGAGCGCGGCGCGACTTAGAGGGCGCGGGCGCGGGGCATCGCTATAATCGGCGGGCGATTTCCTAACTCTCAATCACTCAGGACGCAAGATGCCCGACGTCCCACCGACCCCCGACCACGTGCTTTCGCATGAGCAGATGGACGGCCTGCGGAATATCAACTCCACCGCCGTCGTCGACACGCTGGCGCGCAACGGCTTCGAGCCGCATCACGTCTATATGCCGAATCTGAAGAACATGACGCCGGGCCAGCGGCTGGTGGGACGGGCTGTGACGGTCCGCTTCGTGCCGGCGCGTCCGGACGCTGATGCGGAGAAGCCGGAGGGGGAGGCGTCTCCGGAGTATGCGGCCTTCGAGACGGCCGGCGAGGACGATGTGATCGTCATGGAGGCGATGCGCGACAAGCGGATGTCGATTGGCGGCGACATCAAGTTTTTACGGTTGAAGCAGCGCGGCATCGAAGGGTTGATCTGCGATGGTGGTATCCGGGATATGCACGTGGTGAAGGATTACGGCATCAAGCTATTCGGCTACGACAAGACGTCGAACCTTGGCACGCGGGTGGGCACGCCGTTTGAGACGAACCGGCCGGTTGCCGTAGATGGCATTCTGGTGCGGCCGGGCGACTATATCCATGCCGACGATGACGGGGTCGTGGTGATACCGCGCAGCGTGGCGGTCGATATTGCCGACAAGGCGATCGAGTATGACGATCTCGAGGAGTGGATCAGGGCGCGGCTGGACGAAAAGAACCTCTCGCCGGGCCGGTACTACCCGCCGGACGATGAGACGTTCGCGGAGTACCGGGCGTGGAAGGCAGCGGACGGGAAGTAGGGCCTCTGGCAGCACGGGCAATCCCCGCGCCGCTCCCATTTCCGGTACAGTTGCGGCCCTCAATTAGTAGCCGCAAAGACCCCAGGGGCGAGTATCCGGGAACCTGCCATGAAGATCACCGACATCACCGTTACGCCGCTCAGGACCAATAAGGGTCTGTTGCGAATTCAAACGGATGCGGGAGTTGAAGGCTGGGCCGAGGCGCCGGGCCGTAACCGCATTGTGCCGGGCAGGAATAGCGCCGTTTTCGAGGCTTATCTCGAGACCATTATCAAGCCGGTATTGGTCGGCGAGGATCCTCTGCAGATAGACCGTCACTGGGAGACTCTGGCGAACGGCAAAGAAGACATGCTGTACAAATTGCCGGCCGGGGTAGTTGGTGTAATAGATGTCGCCCTGTGGGATCTGCTTGGCAAAGAGGCGGGACTGCCGGTGTATACGCTCATGGGCGGCGCCGCCCGCAAGACGATACAGCTGTACTGGTCGACCGGCTCCGGTTGGAAGATGCAACCGGAAGAGATGCTGGAGCTGGTAAAGAAGGGCTGGGACTCGGATTTCCGCGCCTTCAAGATCCGCATGGACTGGAAGGGCTGGCGACAGGACGCCGATCCTGAAAAGGACTACCAGATGTTCAAACTGGTCCGGGAGTTCTTGCCGCAGGAAATCTACCTGGGGTTCGATGCCAATAACGGCTATTCGGTATCGACCGCGATAACCCAGGGCCACCGATTCGAGGAACTCGGCATCGACCACTTCGAGGAGCCGATTCCGAACTACAACCTTCCCGGGCTGAAGCAGGTTGCCGACGCGCTGGACGTCGCAGTCTCAGCGGGAGAACAGGACGCATACCGCTGGTGGTTCCACCATCTGATGCTGCTGGGAGACCCGGACATCCTGCAGCCCGATATCCTGGGGGCCGGCGGGCCATCCGAAGTGAAGCGAATCTACGAGATGGCAACTACTCTGGACAAGCCCGTAATGCCGCACAGTCCGCAGGCGGGGATCAACAGCATGGCTTCGCTGCATGTGTTCTCAACGGTGCAGAATGGGACTCGGCCGCACGAGTTTTCGACCGAGTTCTCGGGGCCTCTCGACGACGTGGCTGAACTCTACGGAGAGGTAGTCATTCCGAAGGATGGGAACATAGTCTTGAGCGACCGGCCCGGCCTGGGGATTGAGCTGAACGAAAGCGCGGTGGCGAAGCTCACGGTGAAGTAGGGTCGCCGGGCGCCGGTCACGCCTTCAATATCTCCCGCTGCGCCAGCACGCGCTCGAGCAGCGGGTTCATGCCGAGTTCTGTCGCGATGGCGATGGCCTCGTCCTGGAGCTCGGTGGCTTTTTCACGGTCGCCGGGCGCGTCCCGGTCCAAAAGCAGCTGCGCGTAGTTTGCGGATTCAAGCGCCACGAATGGTTTGTATCCAGCGTCGCGGAAGAACCGAGTGTTCCTCTGGAATAGTTGCTCCGCTATTGAAATCTCACGCACGAAATACGCTAGTCTCGAAACGACCGACGCGCCGATAAACTCGCCAGGCATTGGCTTGCCCGGATCGATTGCGAGTTCTTCAAACAGGGATCTCGCCTTCGCGATACTGTTTCGCGCCATCGTTACGAGGATGTCTGCCAATCGCGCCTGGTACCGTACCCCCGGAGTATCCCCAGCGCTGATGTTGGCTTCGATATGCGCTTCGGCGACTTCCAATTCATCGAGATCCCCGGTTGCCAGGGAGTATTCAGCAATTAGATTGGCATAGCGGGTGGCGCCTCTATGGGGATCGGCCTGGCCGCTATCTAACGCGGCACGCCACTTGGACAAGATCTCTCGCGCCTCCTCGAATTCGCCGATAAACAGCATCATTTGGACGGTCGGATCAAGGATTCGATGGTCGTTCGGATCGATGTCGGATGACCTGGCGAAAACGGATCTCACGGTGTTCCAGTCACCCTCGACGGCTGCCACAAACAGTGCCACGGACAATGCGGACAAGAGCCGGTACGTAAGCCGGTACCGGTCGGACAACTCAACAGCTCTTTCGGCGTGCTCGCGTGCGAGTTGAAGGTGTCCGGCACGAACTTCGTCGTAGCTGGCGTAAAACCTGATGTGGGCTTCCGCCGAGGGGTCGTTGTTCAGAACGGCCAGCTCGATGGACCTCGGCACGATAGCGAGAACATCCGCCCCCCGCCCGCTATGCTCCAGCGCGACGCTCTTCGCGATCAATGCAAACATTTCCGTTAGCTGATCGTCGTGTTTTCGTGCAATCTCAACTGCTCGATCGGCTGAGTCCAGCGCGGATTCCAGGTCGCCATGTTCGAAAAACATTCCGATGGCGTAACGGGAGAGCAATCGGCCATATTGAAGTGATTCCGGATCGCAGAGCGCCAGACCTTTTTTAGCCATTTCGGCGACGCCCTGCAATCTCGCAACTGTCGGCAACTGCGTCGCCGCTACGTCGATGGCTTTCGCATGTTGCCCGGACGATGCGTAGTAGTCGAAAGCGATGGCGAGGTTGTCAACGGCCCCTTGCATCTCCGGCTCGGGTGCTGTCGCCGCGATGGCGCGGCCCAGATTGAATGTTAGAGCCGCTTTTGTGTCGTCCATCCTGGAGTGTTCAAGCGATGCCAGAGCGCGGGTGAATTGAGCTTCAGCGGTCTGGTTGTCAAGTAGCGCCAGACTTTCTTCACCGGCGAGCGCCAGATAGTGGACAAGCTTTCCTGAACCCAGCACCGTTTCCGCCTCGGCAAAGTGCTCGGCCAGCTCGGCGGCATGTTCCTCCGCCGCGTCCCCATAGAACTCTTCCAGCGCCTCTGCAATGCGGGCATGGAGCCGGACGGTGCGGTTGGCTGATAACTCTGAGGTGAGCGTCTCCTGCATCAGGGCATGTGCGAACTGGTAGAGGCCCATCTCCGAAGACACTTCCTCCACGATGCGGGCGTCCAGCGCCTCGTCCAGCACATCGAGAAGCATGTTCTCTGAAACGTCATCCACCAGCTTCATGAGGACCCCGAATCGGAACTGCCTGCCGACCACGGCTGCGGTGGTGAGCACCTCGTTGCAGCGCTCAGCGAGCCTGTCGTGTCTGCGG
>JADFHP010000132.1 GCA_022567135.1 Chloroflexota bacterium | reverse complement strand
ACTTTCGACCGCGTACTACCTGGCGAAGCAGGGCGTCACCAACGTGGCGGTGATCGACAAGGGGTATGTCGGCGGCGGGGCGAGCGGGCGCAATACGGCGATCATTCGCGCCAACTATCTGACCTCCGAAGGGATCCCCTTCTTCCGGGAGAGTTTGCGGCTCTACGAGGATCTGGCGATAGAGCTTGATTTCAATCTGTTGTTCGACCAGTCGGGGCGGCTCGATCTGGGCCATACCGACTCGGCGGTCTTCGGCCTGCGGATGCGTACGGGCATGAACAAGCTGCTCGGGGTGGACAGCCGGATGATCGGGCCTGCGGAGATCAAGGAGCTTGTGCCGGCAATCGATCTGCGGAAGGGGAAGCATCTGCCGGTTATGGCGGCGCTGTATCAGTCGTCCGCGGGCGTCGTGCGGCACGATGCGGTGGTGTGGGGGTACGGCCGCGGCGCCGATCGGCTTGGCGTCGAGATTCACCCGTTTACCGAGGTGACGGGCATCGTCAAGGAAGGAGGGCGCGTTACGGGCGTGGAGGTTGGTGGGCAGATTGTGCGGGCGGACGTCGTGATGAGCGCGACGGCGGGATGGAGTTCGAACATCGCCCGGATGGTCGATCTGACCCTGCCGATCGTGACGCATCCGCTGCAGGCGTTCGTGACGGAGCCGTTGAAGCCGTTCATCGACCGGTCGGTTTCGTCGGCGAACCTGCATGTGTACGTCTATCAGACCGATCGAGGCGAGGTGGTGGTGGGCGGTGGCGTTGACCCGTATTCGAGCTATAGCCAGCGCTCGACGCTGCACACACTGGAGGAGCTTGCGGCGAACACGCTTGAGCTGTTCCCGTTCCTGCGGGGAGTGAACGTGCTGCGGCAGTGGGCGGGGCTCTGCGATATGAGCCCGGACTACGCGCCGATCATGGGCGAGGTGGACGGGTTGCCGGGGTTCATGCTGTCGTGCGGCTGGGGCACGTGGGGGTTCAAGGCGGGGCCCATTGGCGGCTTCACGATGGCGGAGCTGATCGCCACGGGCAGGACGCCGGATCTGATCCGGCCGTTCAATCTGCGGCGGTTCGCCGAAGGGAAGCTGGTGAACGAGCGGGCGGCGGCGCCTGCGGCGGCGGTGCATTAGACGCGCCTGGCGATGGTGATGATCTCCGGGCTCGTGTCAGTCAGAGGTTGTCGGTCCCAGTCTCCGAACTGCTCCTCGATTGCCAGCCCGGCGTCGGACAGGAACGCGTTTAAGGAATTCAGGTCGAGAAACCTCAGGCTGCTACGGGCGATGCGTGGTTGGTTCCAACCGGAGCTGGTGTAAGTGCTGGTTACGGTAACGACGTCTCCATCGACCGTGTCGATCTCATACCACGTCCGCACGAGCGCGCCGTTCGGGTCAAAAAACTCCGACACATGGTCCGGTGTCCACTTTTCCCATGCTCGGAGCGTCGGGTTGCGGGTTTCGACTACGAAGCGGCCCTGCTCCGTGAGAGCAGACCGGATCGCGGCCAGTGACGCCTTGATATTTTCGTCATCGATGATCGCCTGAATGGCATGACCGGTCATGACGACGAGATCGAACTCCTGGTCCCAGGCCGCCGAGGCCGCATCGCCAAGGATCCACTCGACATCCGGCCGAGTACGCGCGTGCTGCAGCATCGCGTCGGCTGGATCGACTCCACATAGCCGCCCGGTGTGGCCGGCTTCCCGGGCTAAGTGCAGTAGCTCGCCCGTTCCGCAGCCGACGTCGAGCACACTTCCCGCCGACATTACCAACTCCATGTAGAAGCAGTATTCGCGTCTTCGCTTCCACGCTGCCTGGGAGTCGTACAACTCGGTGAAGCGGGAATCCAGGAACAAGGGGTCACCCATGCCGCCAGTATGGCAGACTCTCTTGACGCACGGCGTTCTTGCGCCGGTCGCCCGATACAGGCGGCTTGCGCCGGGGAGTACACTTTCGAAAAGTTACCGTACTTCTGTATGTGGCAAGTGGACGAAAGGCATTTCTATGAGCGGCGTTTTGAATTCCGGCGATCTGGTACCCGATTTCACCCTGAAGTCGCTCGACGGCAGCGACGTGAGTCTCTCTGACTATCGCGGGGGCCGATTGCTGATCTTCTGCTGGGGCTCCTGGTGAGGGTGCCGCGAGCAGCTGCCGGTCTGGCAGTCCATGTACTCGGAACTCCGCTCGCACGGCGCCGATCTGCTGTCGGTTGCCGTTGATCTGCAGGGGCCCGATCTGCCGCGGCCATATCACGAAGCGGCAGGCGCCGAGTTCACGACGGTCGTCGATGAGACGAACGCCCTGGGCGGCATATTCGGCTATCGCGCCATTCCCAACGGCTTCATGATCGACGAGGAAGGCCGGCTCCGATGGCAGCACCATAGTGGATTCAACGTCAAGGACGGCGACACGGCTGCCGCGGTGATGCATTTCGCCGCCACCGGCGAGGCGCCGGGCGAGGCGGGAAAGACCGATGCCGATACGCCGCATGACCATTTTCCGCGGGGTCTGGAGCTATACCGGGCGGGCGATATCGAGGGAGCGAAGGGGGTGTGGCGCGAGGGCAGCGCAATCGACCCCACCCACTGGAACATGCGGAAGCAGCTCTGGGCGATCGAGCATCCCGAGCGGTTCTACGATGGTGCGGTCGACTACGGCTGGCAGAAGGAGCAGGTGGAGGCCGGCACGTAGATCTGACACTCTCGGGGCGCACCACGGGTATCGTTCAGGTTAGAATCCCCCGGCGCGTGGACTGAGCGCCTTTTGACCGCGAGGGGATGGGAACTTGAAGCTTCTTCTGATTACCGGCGGCAGCCACCCTTACGAGGAGACGACTCCGGTCCTTTCCGGCTTTTTATCCGCGGCGGGGCACGATGTGACAGTGTCCGAGACGGCGGAGGAGCTGGCCTCGGGCGCTATGGGCGCGTTCGATACGATCATCCTGAACACGCGGCGGCGCGACGATTCTGACAATGACTTTTCGATTCCTCAGCGAGAGGGCCTGAAGTCGTTCGTTGAGAGTGGCGGCGGGCTGATCTCGGTGCACATCTCACCGGACTCGGCGCCTGGCTGGCCGGAGATGAAGCCGATGACGGGGGGCGGATGGGTGTCGGGCACGAGCTGGCATCCGCCATTTGGCGAGATGTCGGTGCATATCAAGAATCCCGATCATCCGCTGGCCGCCGGGGTATCCGACTTCGAGACGACCGATGAGTGCTACTGCGGGCTGGATATCCAGCCGGGCATCGACGTGTTCATGGTTGGCGATGTCGAGGACGAGGAGCGGCCGCTTGGCTGGAGCACGACGTACGGCAAGGGGAAGGTGGCGAACATTGCGCTTGGCCACGCCGGCGTGAGTGCGGAGCACCCGAGTTTCCAGCGGCTGATCTTGAACTCTGTGGAGTATGTGAACGCGTAAGCGGACGGGACGAGAGCGTGGGTGCAATGGTGGGGCCGCGGGACGGGTGGGTTTTAAACCTGCCCTCTGGCGCATAGCGGTCGGGGTTGCGGGACTAGCTTCGCAGGCCTACGCGGCCGTCGTATTTTCTGCGTCTGAGGATTTCGCGGGCCTTGGAGTGGCCGAACCAGATCATCTTGCCGGTCATCGATTCGGTCGATTCGGAGTGCATGTCTACTTCGACGAAGAATTTCATGAAGAAGAGGCCGGCGCCTCTTACGGTGAGCGGCGTTTGCTGGGCGATGGCGATGTGGGCGAACGTTTCGGGTGACTCGAGTATTACGCTGGCCGTCGATTCGTCTGAGCTGTCCCATGTGCAGACGGCCAGGAGTTTTTCCTGGCCCTGTAATTCCGAGCGCAGGGCCTCCCAGAACCGCCCGACACCCGGGTTGAAATCGGCTCTTGCGAAGAGCAGTATGGCGTTGTAGTCATCACTGTCGCTGAGCGCCTGCCTGATCTGATCAGGGTCGGTGATGGCGATGGGGCCTCCGGAGACGACGGGGATGTCGCGGCGTGTGAGGCTTGCGACGACCCTGGAGGCGGAGTCGGCCTCCCAGCCGTTGGCGTCTGCGCAGGCGTCTATGGCGAGGACGTGCGGCCGACCGGGAACGATCACGTCGCTCCAAAACTTCAGCCCCGCGATTTTGCCTGGCCCTGTCCCTGCTCCGGGGCCCAATCCCGATGGGCCGGTCACTGGCTCAGCGCTTTGGCCAGGCCATTGGCGTCGTCTTCATCCAGAAAATATTCGAGAATCGTTTCCTGGCCCAGCTTCTTCAGTGTGATCACTAGTCTGAGGCGGCCGTCGTCGGCGCGCTCCAGCTCCATGGTCTTTGGTGGGTGTTCCGATTGAAACAGCGTTTCCATTTGGCGTCTTTCTATCCCCTGCAAGGCGTGATTTCAGTATGTAATGGATCAAACTTACACGCTAAGTCCGGATCGGCGCCCGGCTTACGGCATCTTTCGACTCGCCCATCCGGTAGCGACCCGATGTAATCTTCAGGCGAATTGTCTGCCAGCCGCCGATCAAGCGCAATTGTCTCGCACTGGAGCGGCCTGAAAAAACCCGGTGCAGACACATGAAACATTACCGGAGACCAGCGATGAAGATCGAAAACCTCACGATAACGCTCTTCAAGTGGGAGGGCATCCCCACCACCCGTTACGGCAAGCAGACGGGCCGGTTCGGTGGGGAGAGCCAGCTCGGCCTGGTGACGGTCACGACCGACGAGGGAGTGGAAGGGCACGCCTTTCTGGGCTCCGCCAGCCGCAGCGCGGAGTACGACGCGCAGGCGCTCATCGACTACTTGAAGCCGATGGTGATGGGCGGAGACCCGACCGATCGCGAGCGGCTGTACGACGGGTTGATGATGAGGGTGCGGAACACGGGGTACCGATCGATAGGTGCGGTCGACATCGCGCTGTGGGACATCGGCGGGAAGGTGGCGGGGCTGCCTCTGCACCGCATGATCGGCTCCTATCGCACGAGCGTACGGGCGTATGCGAGCTCGTCTGTGCATCCTGAGCCGGCGACATATGCCGATGAGGCGGCGGGCTTCAAGGCGGAGGGCTGGACGGCGTACAAGATCCATCCTCCGACTGATCCTGAACTCGACATAAGGGTCTGCCAGGCGGTTCGGGAGGCGGTTGGCGACGGGTTCGACGTGATGCTGGACTCGACGTGGGCGTACCAGTACCCGGAGGCGTTGCGAGTGGGCAAGGCAATCGAGGAGCTGGACTACCACTGGTACGAGGATCCGCTTGCCGACGACGATATCTATGGCTATGTGAAGCTGAAGCAGCATCTGGACATCCCCATCCTGGCGACCGAGTACTCGCCGGGTGGCTTTACGGCGAAGTATTTGTGGCTTACCGAGAAGGCGACCGATTTCCTGCGCGGCGATGTCGCTGTCACAGGCGGAATTACGTCGCTGCTGAAGATCGCGCATCTTGCGGAGGCATTTCACATGAATCTGGAGGTGCATCACGGGGGCAACTCCCTGAACAATGTGGCGAATCTGCACGTGATCATGGCGATCAAGAACTGCGAGTTTTTTGAAGTTCTGCTGCCCTCGGGGGCGCAGAAGTACGGGCTGGTCGAGGAGATCGAGGTCGACGGCGACGGGCTGGTCCACGCGTTCGAGGCGCCTGGGCTCGGGGCGAAGATTGACTTCGATCTGATCGAGCGCAATAAGGTTGCGGTACTGGAGTAGGTAATGGCCCAGCGGAACAAAAATCAGGATAAAAAGCTGGATGAGAAGACGGCGGTCGTGACCGGGAGCACCGGTGGCATTGGACGTGCGATTGCCGAGGCGTTCGCGCGTGAGGGCGCCCGGGTGGTTGTGAACGGGCGCAGGGGCGACGTTGCGGAGGAGGTGGCGGCGGGGATACGCAGCTCGGGCGGCGAGGCGGTTGCTGTCGAGGGCGACGTGTCTTCGAAGGAGTCGGCGGACGCCATCGTGGGAGCCGCTATCGCGCAGTGGGGCCGTATCGACATCGTCGTGAACAACGCCGCCATCTCCGGGCCGATTGCGCCGCTTGGCGAGGAAGATATCGACGGGTGGATGGATACGCTTCGGGTCAACGTCCTGGGGGCGTATCTCGTGACGCGGGCTGCGGCGCCGAACATGAAGCTGGCGGGCGGAGGGAAGATCATCGACATCTCATCGGGCGCGAACCGGGGGATGGCGGGCAATCTCGTCCCCTACCGAGTCTCGAAGGCGGGGCTATTGCGGATGTCGACGGCGTTGGCGGCGCAGCTTCATCCGTATGGCATTCAGATAAACACGGTCGATGTGTTCGGAGCCACTCCGATGGTGCGGGAGCTGGCGACATGGGACGATCAGGACCCTGTTCTTGCGGCGCGGATGCGGCAGAGGCTCGAGGGAAAGGAGCCGACGCCTGAGGACAACACGCCGATTTTCGTCTGGCTGGCATCGACGGCAAGCGATGGGCTTTACGGCCGCAACTTCGCGTGGAACATGAATACGTCTGATCTGGAGCGGCTGAAGCAGCGGATCATCGCCGATGAGCGTGCGCTGCGGATGGAGATGGTCGAGTTTGACGGCATCGGGCTGTCCGAGCAGGGGCGAGCGTATCTCGAGCGGCTTGCGGTGAGCGGGAGTTAGCCGAGGCCGGCCTGCAGCACGTCGCCGATATGTTCGTGCCTGGCGGTCGGCGTCAGGCGTGAAGGGCCGGGTCGGGCAAACATGCTGGCCGTGCAGGAAACGCAACCTCGCTAGATTTCGCTTATGATCCTCGCACTATGCCGACTGAGCGAATACAGAAGCGGATTGACGCCCTGCTGGACGAAGCGGATGAGGCGGTAGGCCAGCAGGACTGGATCGCCGTTCGCAGACTCTGCGATGCCGTGCTTCGCCTCGACCATGAGAACGCGGATGCGCGCGCCTATCTGGAGGCATCGGAATACGATACCGGAATCGATGTCGGAGATCCGCAACCGGAAACGCCGGTCGAATCGCCGGAGATGGCCTCAGAAGCATCGCCGGAGACCCCCACTTCCTTCGCCAACGGCCGCTACGAAGTCACCGGCTTCCTCGGCGAGGGCGGCAAGAAGAAGGTCTACCTCGCCCACGACACTACCCTGGACAGAGACGTGGCATTCGCGCTGATCAAGGCTGAAGGTCTCGACGACGCCTCACGCCAGCGCGTCACCCGCGAGGCACAGGCCATGGCCCGCCTCGGCGACAACCCGAACATCATGCCTATCTTCGACCTCGGCGAGGAGAACGGCCAGCCGTACATGGTCGGCCCGCTCATGGGTGGCGGCGATGTCGAGGCCCTTATCGAAGACGCGGAAGGCGGCCGCCTGTCCCTCGAAGACGCTCTCCGAATCGCCAGCGAGGTCTGCCACGGCCTGGAGTTCGCCCACAGCAAAAGTATTATTCACCGGGATCTCAAGCCCGGCAACGTCTGGCTCACAGACGAGGGCACGGCGCGCATAGGCGACTTCGGCCTCGCTATCTCTCTCGACCGATCACGCCTCACGCAGGAAAAGATGATGGTCGGCACCGTCTCTTACATGCCGCCCGAGCAGGCCACCGGCGGCGAG
>JADFHP010000131.1 GCA_022567135.1 Chloroflexota bacterium | reverse complement strand
CTCGGGCGTCGTCGTTGGCTCAGGCGGCTGTGTGGCCTGTGTGAGGGGGGCTGAAGGCTCATCATCGCCACCGCACGCGATTATCGCGAACGCGGAGATCGCCACGAGTGCCAGCGCGACGGTTGTAAGGCGCACGCGGCGCGTCTGGCTGCCACTAATTCTAAAAAGCATTTGGCAATTCCTCTGGATAAAATATCGAGGCTAAATTCGTTCAGGGCGGCAGCCTGGAAATCAGAACTGCCCGCCGGAGGTTTTTCGTCCGGGAGCCGCTCATGGATCACCTGAGCTCGCGCAACCCGGAGGCCACGCAGGCCTCCGAGTGATCCAATCGCATACCGTGGGGCGAATTACCTCTGCGGGAAGTTACATTCAGGTCGAATTGCGGTATGTTCTTGCAAAATCGCTGGCTAAGATGACGATTACCCAGGCGCTTACAGGAGAGATAGCGGCCGGGCTGTCGTTGCAACGCGGGGGCGTCGCTTTCGGATTCGCCGTACCGCCCGTTCGCGTCGGCCAGGTGAATGCGGCGCAACGCGCTGACAGCCCCGAGCGCGGGCAGGACCGAAAGGACGATCTGACGCCGGATTCAATTCCGTCAAATTCCGCAGATCTGGCGAACAGGCTTCGCGGGAGGGAGCCTGGCGCGCTCGAGGAGCTCTATGAGCTGGTGGCCGGCCGCGCCTTCGGCCTCGCCTACCGAATCCTGAGCGACGGCGCATCGGCGGAGGACATCGTGCAGGAAGCGTTCCTCTGGGTGTGGAACAGTGGCGACCGCATCGACCCGAAACGCGGGAGTGTCGAATCGCTATTGATGACGGTCGTCCATCGACGCTCTATCGACGCGCTGCGAGCCCGGAACCGCAGAGACGCGCTGCGAGGCCCCATGGACATTTACGCAGTCGACGAAAATGCCTCCGACCTCTTCGATTCAGTCGCTCGGTCGCTCACGCACGAGCGTGTTCGCGAAAGCGTTACCGGGCTCTCAGACGACCAGCGGCAGGTGATCGAATTGGCCTACTTCAGCGGCCTGACGCATCGGGAGATCTCCGATCAGACCGGTGTTCCCATCGGGACGGTAAAAAGCCGTCTCCGACTCGGCATGGCCAAGCTCCGGACCGCGTTCGGCATTGGGGGTGCATCGTGAATTGCGATGAAGTGCGGGATCTGATTGCCGCATACTCGCTCGGCACAGCTACTCCGGATGAGCGTAGAGCAGTCGAAGACCACCTTGAGTCGTGCGATCTGCACCAGGAGATCGCCGAGATTCAGGCGACGGTGCTCGGGCTCGCGCTCGCGGCGCCTGGAGTGGAGCCGCCCGAGACCCTGCGCGGACGCATCATGCAGGCCGCAGAAGACGGAGCCATTACGGCCAGACCCCGGCGCATACCGCGCTGGCTTGCCGGCGGCTACTCGATCGCCGCGGTCCTGGCAGTAGCCGTGATCGGCCTCGTCGCCTGGAACATAGTGCTACAGGTCAACGACGAAGGCTCAGTCGAAAACTTCGTCCACTTCTACAAAGAAGGCGACGGAGATTGGCTTCGCGTCGAGACGGTCCTCGGCCAGCCACACGCCGCAATCTCGCTTGGCGGCCTCGATCACCTGGAGTCAGGCCAGGACTACCAACTCTGGGCGGTCCGGGGCGAGGAGGTCATCAGCGTTGGCGTCTTTAACACTAATGCCAAAGGCCAATGGTCCGGTGATTTCGAGTTCGCGTTCTTCCCGGGCGATCGTGTCTCGATCACGATTGAACAGGCGGGCGGGAGTGATAAGCCCACGACCGAGCCGATCGTGAACACGAGGTTCTAGCGACGCTCAGCCCCCGGGCCGGGGCCGGAAAGCAGGCTAGGCGGCTTTCCGTTGAGACTTTTGCGCGACCATCGGCGGTTCCTCGAAGATCCGCTCGCCGATCTCATCGAAGAGCATTATTCGAGGCGCGCCGGATTTTGAGAGCGCCACCGCGGCCCGCATCCTGCCGGTGGCATCGTGCAGGACCAGGTGAGGCGAACCATTGCCAAGGGCGCCAAGGACGGCGCGAACCTCGCCCTTTTCGTCGATCAGCTCAAAGCGCCTTGCTTGAATTACCCCGGTGGGACCGGCTTCCTCGGGAGGCGCTTCGGCCTCTGCTACCGGTTCGGCGACCGGCTCTTCCAGTTCGGATTCAAGATCAAGACTGCCCGTATTCGGCTGTTCCGAGCGCTCCACGGGCGCAAGGGGCTCAAGTTCGGTGATTATTCCAGTGGCGCCTTCTTCGACACCCTCATTCTCTGCTGTCGCGCCGTCAATGTGCATCCAGACCCTGACGTGATCCTCATCGCTTGAATCGGCGCGGCGGGCGTACAGGTGCTCGAGCTGGCCGATGTCGCTCGCGGGTCCCATAAGCTCGCCTTTGCTCATGATCGTCCCGACGACTCTTATCTTGACCTCAATGCCCTGCTTTGCCAGCCGCTTGGTGGATGCCTTTGCGAACTTCCGAGCTGCCGCGAGGAATTTATCCGTGACCTCATCGTCCAGCTCTTTCGGCCACTTGCCCGCCAGTGTGCTGTAGAAGGCCATCATCGTGTTCTCATCGATGACGTAGTGGACTTCGCCGTTCAGGTCGCCATTGACCAGGGCGGTCACGACCACGTCACCTTCTCTGAATGAGGCCGGCCGGGTCGTCGACGATGCCACTTTCAGGCCCCGGCCGAGTTCAGATTTCCAGTAGGAGGCCGTCGGAGCGATGAATGCTGCGGTGATTTTTTGGTCCATGGGCTCTTCGAAGATGGTGAGGGGTGTGGCTTTGAACTGCTGAGACGGCAACGGTGATCCCCGGAGATGCGTATTCTCAAGTCACGGGATTTCGCACCGGGGAGCCGATGCAATGCGACTGCAACTGAACAACAGTGTTCCAGAATAGAGAGCGGCCGGTAATGGGCGAACGGCCTGAATGGCCGTGTGTGAAACTCACCAACACCAGATGGGGAATAGGGGCTGTATGGCCCGAAGCCGCATACGGGTGGGCCGCACAGCGTGTATCGTTGCGGCGCCGGAAAAATTGCCGACCAATACCATCGGCACGGGCAGATTGCATGCGGCCAGACTACTTACGAAAGGATATTTGAGATGGCCAGCCGTCGAGTTGCACTTGAGATGGGCATGGGTACGGACATCAGGGGCGGTGACTACACCAAGGCGGCGGTCAGGGCGCTCAGGGACGCCCTCTGGCACAGTTCGCTCTCCATTACCCGAGCGCTTGGCCTCGATAGCGACGCGATGCACGTCGTCGTGACCATCGGGGTTCCAGAACCCGGCGAGGTCGATCGCGATGAAGTGGCCGCCATTCTCCCGCACGGTACCGGTGAGGTGATCGTCGTTCACGGAGGCCTCGAGATCGAAAACGACATCGGGACGGATAAAACGATAATGGCGAACGCGGCCGCCGCAGTCTGGGTTGACGTCCCAGAGGCGTAACGCCTCGCAACGCGTGAAGTTGAACGGGCGCGTAACGCGTCCGGACGGCATATTTCTGAGTGTTCAGGGGAAAAAGCAACATGCCGCGAGTCATCGTCCTGGGGTCAGGAACGCCCGTGCCAAGCGCCGTCAGATGGGGCTCCTCTTACCTCGTCGAGATCGGGGGCGAATGGCTCATGTTCGACTGCGGCCCGGCTGCGACGTACAAGATGTACGCCGCCGGGTTCAAGGCGACCGAAGTGGACCATCTGTTCTTCACACACCACCACTCAGACCACGACGCCGACTACCCCTGCTTCCTCCTGACCAGGTTCGACATGTCGATCGGTAAAGAGAAAGACCTCAACGTCTACGGCCCAACTCTCACCGAGCAGCTCACCGAGCGCGTTCTCGGCGAGGACGTCGGCGCGTTCTGGCACGATATCGTAGCCCGCACCAGCCATCCGCTCAGCCTCGAGGCCTACAAGAGCCGCGGCGGGGTACTGCCTCGCAAGGCGCCAAAGATAAACGCCCGCGACATCGGGCCGGGCACGGTGGCTAACGGCAAGCACTGGGAGATCACCGCCGCGTCGGTCGAGCACGTCCAGCCGTACCTCGACTCCCTCGCATACCGCATCGACTCCGATGAGGGCTCCATCGTCTTTTCCGGCGATACACAGCCCTGCCAGAACCTGACCGACCTCGCAAAGGACGCGGACCTGCTGGTCATGGAGTGCATTCGACTCCACCAAGATATCGTTGATACAGCATCGGCCAGCTCCGAAACCGACACATACGGGGCGGGTCAGACGGCACAGGAGTCCGGCGCGAAACGAGTGCTGCTAACCCACCAGAGCATCAGCCTCATAGACCCGGTGAAGAAGACGCAGGCCATCGGGGAGGTCAGGCAGTTTTACGGGGGGCCGATATTATGGGCGGACGAGTTGATGGAGGTGCCCTGGAAGTGACCGAAATGATGTACGGCCGGAATGTTCGCGCGAGGCATGAGTGGCGGAAGTAAGCGGCATGGAGGAGTGGAGCGGCGCGGACGCGTTTCGAGGCGAGTTCGAGGCGATGCAGGGCGCCCAGCCTGCATTCGATATCGCGGAGGTGATGGCACGATTCGCACCCGAAGTCCATCTCCACCCCGACGATAGCTATCGTCCCGCCTCGATCGACTGGTATCTGGACCGCACGCGGCTGCGCCTGCACAGGCGGCTCCGGCGCGACCTGCACGCGCTTGAGCGGGGCGAAGTGACGAGAGAGACTCTGCCGCTGCCGAGCGTGGCGGGCCAGAACGCGGGCGGCCCGGCCCGCTCAGGCTTCTTCCTCCAGATCCCGAACGATGGCGCAGAAGTTGACGTTCGCGGCGGGGCGCTCAGTTCCGCCGAATGCTATGTCCATGTTCGCCCGGTGCTGAGCGACGATGCATTCTTCGATATCCAGTACTGGTTCTTCTACGCCTACAACGGCGCCGCCGACCGCCACATCGCCCACGAAGGCGACTGGGAGCACGTCACCGTACGTGTCACGAACGACGCCCAACCGGCCGTCAATCGCATCTACTTCGGCGCACACTCATCGGGCGACGGGGGATGGCGAAGTGCCTCCGGAGTCGCATCCAAAGTAGCTGGGAACGGTGACCTCTCAGGCGGCTTTGACTGGAGTTCCGGTGGGCGGCCAATGGTCTTCTCGGCGAACGGTAGCCACGCCAGCTATCCGTCCCCAGGCGACAACCACCGTCGCTGGCCGAAAGCGGTGGACCGGACCCGGCGGGGTGGCCAGGTCTGGGACACGAGCAAGTCTCTAAGGCTTGTTGCGGTAAGCGGCCGGCCGGCCGACGGCAACGAGTGGCTCACCTACTCCGGACGCTGGGGTGAGATCGGCCTCTGGTGGTGGAAGTGGGCCGGCCACGGCCCATTCGGCCCCGCCTACCAGTCCAGCTGGTACGTCGAGTAGGCGCTGCCTGAACGATCCAACGTAGGGGCGACGGTTTGTGCATCCTGAGCCGGTCGAAAGGCTCGCCCGTCCCGCGTGCCAGATCATTGAGACCGCCCAGGCTCGAGGACTCGGCTACGTATCGGCCGGTAGCTCAGGCATCCCCATCCTCGATAGGGAGTCATCGTTTCCAGCGGACTGCCGCAAATCAGTTTTGGGCCCCAATAGGCCTGGATCGGCGCCTGCGCAGTCCGAGAGTGTGAGACCCTGAGGCCATGCCAGATCGAATTCAAAAGATCTTATCGTCCGCGGGAGTCGCGTCCAGACGCAAATCAGAAGAGCTGATCCGCACCGGCCGGGTGCAGGTGAACGGCAAGCCTGCAGCACTCGGCGATCGCGCGGAGCCGGGCGTCGATCTCATCACCGTCGACGGCGAGCCGGTGGCGGCGCAGACACTGCGGTACCTCGCCCTGCATAAGCCGGCCGGCTACGTCACGACCGTCACGGACACCCATGGCCGGCCCACGGTCGTCGATCTCGTGAATGTGCCCGAGCGCGTCTACCCCGTCGGTCGACTCGACCTCCACACGTCCGGTCTGCTGCTGCTCACCTCGGACGGCGAATTCGCGGAGCGCGTGACGCATCCCAGATATGAGATAGAGAAGACCTATGTCGTCCGCGTTGCAAGGCCGTTCGGAACCGCAGCGTTGCGAAAGCTTCAATCGGGCATCGAACTTGAAGACGGCCCAATACGCCCGGAGAAGGTGCGCATCACCTCAGACGACCGCAGGACCGTCGAGATGACGATCCACGAGGGCCGCAACCGAATCGTGCGCAGGGTTTTTGAGGCGCTGGGCTCTCGTGTCATAGAACTCAGGCGCACGCGCATCGGGCCGGTCGAGCTTGGCGGCCTGCCAGTGGGCAGCTGGCGCGAGTTGTCGCAGGCCGAGATCGAAGGACTGCGCCGCGGCTGAGCCCCACTCCTCGTCCACCTTCACGGCACGGTCTTCAAACGGATACCGGCACGCGCCGGCCAGGCCATTCTTCAGTCCGTGTAACCATGACCCTTCTCCATTAGCCCGCACATAATGCCACCGTGATTTGGCTCGGGGTCCTGCCGCGGCACATTGCGCATTCCACGGATGATGTGTAGGTGTTCTCCCCGATTACATTAGTCACAGGCGCTACGTAGTCTTGAACCTATGTGGACCTATTGCCGCTACTTCCTCTTGATGAGTGTGATTGCGTTTGCTCTTATTTTCGTCAGCGCAACGTCCGCTGAATTGCCCGCGAATCCGAGATCAGAGGACGATGGGCAGCGGGATGTTGCTGAGATCCTGGGGGATCCTGGCCCCAGCCTGGTTCGCACAGTCTGAACCCGTTTCCGCGGCTGCTGACGAACACCGTCGCCCTGTTGTTCAAGACCGGCGTGAGTGTGGCCGCTAGGCCTTTGCCGTCCACTGCTCGTAGAGATTTTCGAGCATCCTTCTGAGCCGCTCGAGTTGCCTGTTGAGGCGGCGCCCATCCCTGTTGTCGCGCCTCTCGAAAGCCTCGGCGACGCGCTCTTCCAGGTCCAGCTTCTGTTCCTCGGCCTCTTCGATTCGCCGCTCCAGCGTGGCGACGCCGGCCCGCTGATCCGCCCTTTCCGCTCTCGCCCGCCTGCGATCAGCGCCCCTTGTGGCCACACGCCCGGTTTCACGGGGCAGTGGCTCATTCCTGGCCCGCCAGAACTCCGAGAAATTGCCATCGAACGAAACCAGATCACGATCCTTTAGCTCAACCACCCGGTTTACGATCTTGTCCAGGAAATACCTGTCGTGGGAGACGACCAGAATCGAGCCTTCATATTCGGAAAGCGCATCCTCCACAGCTTCACGGGCGGGAATATCGAGGTGATTCGTTGGCTCGTCGAGTATTAGAAAGTTCGGCTTGAGCTTCGTCAGGCGGGCCAGTTGCAGCCGATTCCGCTCTCCGCCGGATAGTTGAGATACCCGCTTGGTCAGGTCATCGCGTGTGAAGAGAAATTTCCTCAAAAGGGCGAATGCCGCCGTCTCGCCGCTCGGGGGAGGCGACTCCATGATCTCCTCGATGATGGTGCGATCTCCCTCCAGCACCTCCTGTTCTTGCGCCGCGTATCCGGTCCGAATGCTCGGGCCGATGCGGATGACT
>JADFHP010000130.1 GCA_022567135.1 Chloroflexota bacterium | reverse complement strand
TGGCCTGCGCCAACGCCGGCTACCCCGCTAACCCTCGTCATGTGGGCCTATGCCGATGCACGCGATGTCGCCGAGGCTCACGTCCTGGCTGTCAATGCCGACATCCAGGGCCATGAGGCGTTCCTGCTCGCCCAGCCTCCGACGAGGTTCCGCGAGCCGACGGCCGAGCTCGTCCGGGACAACTTCGGTGATCGGGTCGAGATTCGCGACGGACTCGAAGGCAACGCCAGCGTCATCAGCACCCTGAAGGCGCAACGGATGCTCGGCTTCACGCCGCGTCACAACTGGACAGAAGTGCAGGCATAGTGCCGGGGATGATGCGATGAGCCCGGAGACCGCCCTTGACCCCAACACTCGACGATATCCTTGAGAGTCCCCAGCCCGAACTCGTTGCGACCGGCTTCGAGTTCACCGAGGGGCCGCTGTGGCATCCGGACGGGTTTTTGTACGTCTCGGACGTTGATGCGCGGGTTCACTATCGTGTCGATCTGGGGAGCGGGGAGAAGACCGTCATTCGCACCGACTCCGGTGGCGCTAACGGAGCGACGTTCGATGCCGACGGGCGCGTGGTTCTTTGCGAGCAGGACGCACGGCGTGTCGTGCGGTTGGAGGAAGACGGCGGCCTTACGGTGGTCGCAGATCGCTACGACGGCAAGAGGATCAATCGCGCCAATGACGTGGTCGCCAGGCGGGACGGGACGATCTACTTCACCGATCCGCAGGGCCTGATGGAGGAGTCGGAGAAAGAGCTGGATAGCTCCGGCATATTCCGGGTCGATGCAGACGGCTCGCTCACGCTGGTGGCCGGCGACATGAACCATCCGAACGGCCTCGCGTTCTCGCCCGACGAGGACCGGCTTTACGTGTCCAACACGCGGCCGGACCCGCACCTGCACGTCTATGACGTTTTTGGTGGTGGGGGCGACGGCGGTCTCGGCAATAGCCGGGTGCTGGCCGAGATGCCTTACGTGCCCGCCGGCGAGGGAGAGATGTTTCGCGCCCACTCGGGGGCGATGCGGCCGGCCGTGGAGCGCGGCGGCGTGCCGGACGGTTTGAAGGTCGATACCGAGGGCCGGATATTCTGCACCGGCCCCGGCGGGGTCTGGGTGTTCGACTCCGACGGGAGTGAGATCGGGCTTATCGAACTGCCGGAGCTACCCGCCAACGTCGCATTCGGCGACCCCGACCTGCGCACGCTATTCGTGACGGCCCGGACCTCTGTCTACCGGCTGCGAGTCAAGGCGCCCGGAATCCCGGTTCACGGCGTATCTTCACAGGCCTAGCACTGCCTTATGGCAAGACTGATCAGCGTCCCCAGATCCAACCTCACACCGGGGATGGCCGGGTTGTCGATTCGCAACGCCTCCAGGTCCGGGTAGTTCGCTTCCAGGGCAGAGGAGTTGAGGCCGTACGTCGTCCCATCAATCGTGATGAGAGCGATCTCGCGACCGATGGCAACGCCGCTGCCGCCGATGCAGCTGACCACGCCTGACTCGACCGAAAGCGGTCAGGCCTGGCCGAAGTCGTCCGCAGTGGCCACTCGGCCCTCATCCGCGCCGCCGTTGCCGCCGCACGCAGCGAGCGCGAGAAGAGCGAGCATAGTTAACCCAAGCACGTAACGTTTCATGATTCACTCCGAGTCCGAATGCCGCTGGATTGGCAGTCCCTGTCACATGATAATCCGTCTGAAATGCCCTCGGCGCATGAAGACAACATGAGTACACTCAGGAATGTTATGCAGCGATGCCGGGGACGATAGCGCACGGTCTGATCATCTGCGCTGGTTCGCTGCGGCGAATGAGGAGCAAACGCGAGTTTTCGATGAGGTTTACGTTCTCTTTTGATTGAGTTGGTCGACCCGGAATTCGCTGAGGCACACACGCTCAACGGTGATCTATCGCCGGGCGCGATTTGGTCCGCCATCTACACGCTCGCATCAGGCCCCGTCGTTTTCGCAGTTGCCGGCTACATCGCCTGGCTCAAGGGTTGGTCGCTCTGGCTCATCGCCTCGCTGGCGTTGGTTCTTATCGGATCCGCGCTACTGGGCAGGGGAGGGCGGCGTGTCGCCGACTTTTTCCGAGAATCGAGAGAGCTCACCGGAATCCTCGAGCGGACCGTCGACGCTTCCGATGCGATTCCGGGCGGAGACGGCTGGCATGCGCTCAGCCTGCGGGTCAGGGCGGATCAGATAAGCGTGCTCTACCGCTTTGACGTGGGTCGGGAGATGTTCGCCCGTCTATCGCAGGGCGACGAGATTACCGTGATCTGCTCGCCTGTGTTTCGAGCGATCAGGTGGATACGCATCGAGTCCCGCCGCTGCGCGAACTGCGGCGAGCGCGTGCCTGTCTCGGACCCGGCGTGCCGGGCTTGCGCAGCCGGCATCGTCCCGGACGCCGGCCTTCAAGCCCACGTTGAAATCGAAGACCACTCGCAGTGGAGGCGGCCCACAGTCCAGGTATGACCGGCCACGGCGGCGCTGGCATGGCCGGAGCTGGCCGGCATCCCGAAAACCTATGCCGGTCCTATCGACTCGAACATGGCGTCGAATCCGATTCGCGCCTCTTCGAAGCTCGACTCGGGCGCCTCGAAGTAGACCCTGGTGGGCGTGCCGTCACTGAAGAAGAAACGCTCGATTGCCTGGAACGGGACTCCGCCGCGCTGGTAACTCTCAAAGAACGTCCATACCGGGCGCCCATCGTCGCGCTGAGTCACCTCGCTGTGGGTCACGGTCCGGCCTTCCAGCCCCAGTGCGCCGGCATCCCGCCAGTACTGAGCCCACTCGTCCTGCGTCCCGAACGGCCCTGCCTCTGCGTCCACGATGATCGAGAAGAACCCGCTCGTGGAATTCTGAATCGCATGGATCGCGTCCTCAGTTTGAAACAACTCATCCCAGCCGTCCGCGAGAGTCACCGAGAAGCCGTGCTTCGCATTCACCAGGACGCGGGCATCGTCGGGCGGACGCATCAGGTTTCCGCCCTCGAGAGCCGTCAAACGGGACACCGCCTCATCGATCGCAATCGCGACGTTGAAGCCTTCTACCTGGATATTGTTGCGGGCACGCCGAAGAACGTACGTGTTCAGGCCCACGATCTTGCCGTCCCTCGACACCAGCGGCCCACCGCTGTTGCCGGGATTCACCGACGCCTGATGCTGGATGATCTCCCTCGTTCCGTCGTTCCGTTTGCTTGAGACGATCCCCTCCGTCACCGTCAGCGACCCGCCCGTAAAGTCCGAGAGCGGGAATCCAAGCGCGATGACGCTTTCACCAAGCTCGACATCGCTCAGGGAGCCGAGTTTCGCAGGCACGTACGGGCCGCCGGGGATTCGGATAACCGCGAGATCAATCTCTGCATCCATTCCCAGCAACTCGGCGTCGAAGACCTTGTCAGGACCGCCATCAGGGTCCGGGATCACAACCTGAATCCTCAGCGCACCGTTGAGAACGTGCTGATTCGTCAAGATCAGACCGTCCTCGGAGTAGATGACTCCGCTGCCGGCCGAAATCCCGGTGCCTATGTCGGCAAGGATCTGCACTACCGAGCCCCGCACCTCCCGGACCACGTCCGCCACACTCCGCTCTACGGGTGCAGGCGTGGCAGTGGGTGCGGGCGTCGCGGTCGGCACAGGGGGTGGCGGGGGCGTGGCCGTGGGAGCGGGTGTCGCGGTCGGCGCAGGAGTGGGCGGCACCACTGTGGGGGCGGTGGCGGCAGGGTCATCGCCTGAGCCGCAGGCGAGAACGGCTATCAGGCCTACTGCCACACCAACCGATATCCCCGTGCGACGGACTCTCCCGTGCATAGTCGAATTCCTGACTTGAGCGGTGTCATCTCCCCGCCGAATGGGGTCGAGTAAGGATGCTACCCGATTGGATGCCCCGGCATCGACCCAGAGACACCCGAAGCCAGAATAGCCAACACGGGATCGGCGCCCTAGCGGCCGCGCCTCTCTTTGGCGGTGGCGGCAGAATGCGCGATTGCAATCGACCTGGTGGCCCACTCGACGAACGACTCCTCATCCGCCAGCACCTCTTCCGGCACCTCGTAGTATGGCATTGGCTTGAACTGCTCTGATCCTGCCGCCTCGTAGTCGGCGCGGTTCGTGTCATCCACCTTGAAGTAGATACGGTCGTCGCGGGAGATCAGCACGAACATGTCTCCGCTCTCGAAGATGCCGTGCCCGCCGAACATCGCCCGCGCCGTCACGTCTCCAACCGGCTCCAGCAGCTCCATCGCGTAGTCCCTATATGACATAAGGCTTCATGGCGGCCTCCTATTCGCCCGTTGTCTCAAACAAAATGCTGGCCTCGCCGAGTCCCTCGATCTCTATCTCAACCCGGTCGCCGGCTTCTACCCAGCGAGTCTGGACGATGCTCCCAAGAAGCACGAACTCGCCGCTCGCAAGCGTTTCTCCGCGCCGGGCCTTTGAGTTGGCAAGCCACGCCAGCGCCTCCAGCGGGTGGCCCAGGATGTCGCCGCCCACTCCGGTTCCGACGCTCTCACCGTTGATCGACATTCCTCCGGTGATCGAGGCCAGGTCGAGCGAGCGCCAGCCGGTAACCGGCCTGCCGAGCACACAGCCCGCGCCGAAGAAGTCATCGGCGATCAGCGTCGGGGTGTCCACGGACGGGTAGTCGAGCCAGCGGTCGTCGACGATCTCGATCGCCGCCATCACGGTCTCCACGGCGGGCGCTACCGAGTTCGCGTCGTACGGCGCGCCCGTGGCAGGCAGGTCCTCTGCCAGCCGCACCGCGATCTCGCACTCGACGCCAACGTGCTGGAACCCGGCGTGGCCAACGATGCCGTCGACTTCGTGAACGGTCGAATCGAATATCCCGCCCGCGCAGGGATTGTGTATGCCGAGGTACTCCTGCATCACCGTGGTAGTGCAGCCAATCTTGTGGCCTGAGACGTGGCCGTGTCCGCTGCCTTCCAGACGTTGATGCAGGGCTTTCTGCAGCGCGTACGCCTCGTCCTCGTCTGAAGGCCGGATATCCGATGGAAGCAGATCCATCCGAACCCGCTCCAGCCTGCCGGCGGCCCTACCGCGTGCAAGAATGTCGACTGCCGTCTCTATCCCGCTTGAATCCATCACGGCCACGATTCTAGGCGCATGCGGATTGAGCCGCTGGAATGGGCAGTGGCAACCCGGCCGCCTCGTTGCATCGTGGTCACGGTCGTTGATGAGAATTCCACCCCCGCCGCCGCGCTCGATCATGACATCGAATGGCCGGTCCAGTATGTTCGAGCGAGGAACGAGTAGCCCGTCTCCGGTAACGACGTTCATTGCGGTGGCGGGAAACGGCCACCAACATTAGGTGTCTGCCCCAGCCGGGGATATCCCAACGGTTCGCGAGAATGTTGACCAGTCGCGGGCGCGGATGAGCCAGATGGCCCGCTACCGGCACGGAGTTGGGTAACAAGCGAGTAATTCTGCGCCCGGAACAATCCTTATAGGAGCAATCCGACGCCCGCATTCTGCAGGTACCAGTTTCTGGAGGGATCAATGTTCAGTCGACGCGCTCTCGCAGGAGCGCTCTTCGCCGGCATCGCCAGCGCAGCAATGGCCTGCTCTGGCAGCGTTCCTCGCGAGACTCCGGTCCCTGAACCCTCCGCAACTTCCATTGTGGAAGCGCTGCCCACCGCTACCCCGCGTGCCGGCGTGATCGTTCCCACTGCAACGCCGGGCGCTGTGTCCACGCCAGCGCCGACTCCGACGCCCACGCTCGTCAGAGTAGAAGACGAGCTCTCCCTCACCATCCTCGGCCCCCAATCCGGCCAGACGGTCCAGGCCGACGCGATAGTGGTCCATGGCAACGCGTCGCCCGGGTCCGTCGTGAGCATCGCAGGCACGATCGTAACGAGCGATCAGAACGGCGATTTCCGAACCGAGGTGGCTCTAACGCCCGGCGTAAACGTCATAGAAGTCGTGGCGACCGGCGGGGACGGTGGGAGAGTGTCGCAGTCCCTGTCGATAACCGCGCTGGCGCCTCAACCGTTCCAACTGCTGATCACAGAGCCGAAAGACCAGTCGATTGTCAGGGAGAATCCGCTCAGGATTTCCGGCCGCTCATCCCCGGACGCCGTTGTGAGCGTGGATGGAGTCTCCGTGTCCGTCGATGCCATCGGCATATTTTCGACCATGGTACTTTTGGACGATGGACCAAATGTTATCGATGTGGTAGCCACGAACAATGATGGTCAGATTTTAAGTTCAGTCCTGGCAGTGATATTCAGGCCGTAATACTCGGGTAATAAATCTGATATCGAACGACTAAAACGAATGGAATTAGTAATTCTGCGGTAATGATCCCGGTGCGAAACTCAGGGTGAGGACAGTCTGAAAAGTCCACCCAGCCAGGAGCGCAGGGAAAGATGTATAGCCACACAGCCCCTCAAAAAACGAATTTGATGAATACCATCCGGAAACAGATGGTAATACTCCTTGTGATGACCGTAGCGGTTGTTGCAGTTAGTGTCCTGAATCCTTATTCCGCTTCAGCCCAGGAGGCACCCGCGGAAATGGACTTCTTTGGGACCGTCGTTTCAGCGTCCAGTAGCTCAGTTGTCATCAGCATTGACGCCGGTGAAGTGACCATCATAATCGCCTCCGGCAGCGAGGTCAGGCTGCCCATACTTGGCGCTGGCCGAACCGGAGATGCCGCCGATCTCGCTGAAGGCGACTTCATCGCGGTCAGCCTCGAGTTCGAGGATGGTGAACTCGTGGTGGACGTGATCCAGTTGATTCCCGGCAAAACCCGATTCCGGCACCTTCCCGGCACGGTCACGGCCATATCGGCCGGCTCGATAACGATTCAGCCGCCCAATCCGAATGCGGACCCGATAACCCTCGGAATCGACGCGGCCGGAACGAATCTGTTCCTCGAAGACGGACAAGCGATTGCCGTGGGCGACTTCGTGATAGTCGTCGCCACCCGGGATCCGGAGACGGGTGAGCTCCGGCGAACCGCACGCGCGATCCACGTGAAAAAGCAGGCAGGCGAGCCGGAGCCGCAGGACGAGGCCGGCCCACTAGACGAGCCCGAAGACGAAGTGAAGCTGCGCGGAATCTTTGAAGGCATCGATGAGGCGGGCAACTGGATAGTCGACGGGGTCGCCGTTTCACTCAACGCGCGAACGAAGATCGACGGCGCGATCGTCGTCGGCCAGGTCATCGAGCTCGAAGGCGTCCTACAGGACGACGGCACGCTGGTTGCCAGAGAGATCGAACTTGAAGAAGACGAAAACGACGGTCCGAACACCAGTCGCATCAATGGCATCTTCGAAGGGGTCGACGCGGACGGAAACTGGATCATCAGCGGCATCAGCGTAGAGATAACAGATTCGACCGACACCGACGGCCTGCCATTTGAAGGCCAGCGCGTCAAAGTTAAGGCGCTCGTTCTGGACGACGGGTCCATAGTCGCCCGGGAAGTCGAGAACAAGGGCGGCAAACATCGCGATGATGACGAGAACGAAGTCAAGATTCGCGGCATATTCGAAGGCATTGACGCAGACGGCAACTGGATCGTCGATGGGATTCCTATTGCACTCGACGCTCTCACGCGCCTTGAAGGCGCTCCCGGACAGGGCCAGCGCGTAGAGGTAAAGGCGCGGCGACAGGCCGATGGCAC